>CAZMLC010000038.1:4155-25558 GCA_964567125.1 uncultured Akkermansia sp. | reverse complement strand
CGTAACGTTAATGACAATAGCGTAACCTTATCGCAATTGACGAGGCTTTGCAATTGTAATTTTACAATGGATCTCAGCTTTGTTCAGGTGTTGTTTGCTACAAACAAAGATCGATCTCTACTCTGGACTTCCGCTTACCAGCCCAGATTCAGAATCGGGAAGGTAATGCCGGCGCGATTGATGTTCAGAAGACCGATCTGCACGCCCTGCAAGTAATCGGAATAATTGACCAGACCGATCTGCAAGCCGCGCATATTCTGTTTGCCGATATTCACAAGGCCGTTCTGCCACCCGCTGGCATCGCAATACGCCAAGTTGCCAAAGAGGTTGATCTGCAGACCCTCCGCATTGCGACTGGCGGAAAACGTGCCGCAATCAAACCCGATGGTATCGCGATAGCTCGCCCAGCCCAGGTTCAAGCGGAAACCGGCCACATCGTAATCGGAATTCGGAATCGGCCACGCAAGAATCGTTAAACCGACCCCGGTATATCCGTCGTTGTAACCATACGACGTTTCACCGCTACGCGGAACAAAAGCCACATCCACGGAGCGCGTCTTGACGCCACCATGATCATTGGCAACCCCGGTTTGCGGCGTTAAGACCTGCGCTGAAGCCACGCTGGCGACCAGCAGAGCCAGACCTACAATTTTCATCATAATCACTCCTTATTGCTTACCAAATCGGTGTTTTGCGATCGGTACGCTTACCGACAAAGACCTGTTTCTGCCACCACTGCAGACCGGTCACAAGATCCGTAATCCGCAGCTGGAAGTAATATTCGATCTGTTTGTCGCCATTGTCCATGGCGATATCCTTTTGAATGATCTTACCAAACAAACTGAGCGTCGGCGCGAGCAGCTGTCCCTGTCCGGCGACAGTCGACTGATTGAATTCCGCATCGCCGCGCACGGAGCGCGTGGTCGTGATCATCTCATCGCGATTGTCCGACGTGCCCGCCATCGCGGAGGTTATCAGCACCTTGCCGCTGTTGGTCAGCTCTTCCGTGATCTGCACGGTCAGCGTATCCGTATCGAAGCGCTGCGTGGTGTCGTTCTTGATCTTACCGATCGTCATCACATGCGGGGTCCCGTTCGGCCGCGTCAGCCGTCCGCTCGCCAGCAGCGAATTGATCATCTCGCTTGTCACGCGACGCAAATCGCGGTAATCAATGCCTGCAACAGCACCGGCCGTATCGTTGTGCGTATCGATATTCGTCGTCGGCGTCGTGCATCCCGTCATGAACAATCCCGTTGCACCCGCGACCATCAGTGTGAACCAATTTGTCTTTTTCATCGCTCTCTCCTTCTTTGCGCAGAAACGCGTTTATTCGCCCGCCTTGATGTGAATCCGGAAATCCAGCAATCCCGGGATCGGCGCCACAGCCTTCAGCCCGGCAATATCCTTGCCCGAAATGGAAATATCCTGCCAGTTGGAGGTTGTCGAAGCCACTTCAATGCCTTCGCTGTTCAACCAGACCACGCGGTATTTCAATTTCTGGATGGAACTCGTCGTGTTGACCACATTGGCCTGGAGCGTGTAGTGATCCGAAGCTCCCAGACCGTAGCGCACATCCGTCACCCAGACCGATGACGACACATCCGGTGCGACAGTCACGCGCCGATCAACCGGTGCGGAATGCGTTGACACGCATCCGACACTCCCGATCATCCCGAGCAGAGCAACGCACCCTGCCAACACATATGCCTTCATTTGCTTCATTGTTATCCCTCGCTTCATTGAATTCGTGTAACCGAAATTGCCGGCGCTGCGCCATGCTGGGTATACCGCACATGGATCAGCGTATAGCGCGCCTGCGGATCGATCTGCAATGGCGGCGCCAAGGCTGCACCTTCACGCGTTTTCAGTGCGATGCGGTTGTCCGCCGGCACCTCGACACGCGCAACATAGACCTCCTTAGGCAGTGTATCCCAGCAGCGCGTATCCACAGGATTTGAAACCTGTGCGATCAGGAAGCTGGCCAGCGCTCCCAGCAAAATCTGCGCGGTGTCGTCAGTCCCGATCGCGCGCTGCGAGACCTCCTGCGCGGCCAGATTGATCGTCATCCAGATGATCGCCTTGGTCAGCTCAAGCGGAAAACGTTCCTTGAAATCCCCCATTACGATGCGATCGAAGTCCACCAGCTGACTGGCCGCCAGCACGCCCGCACGCGTCTGCACCGTCAACCCGCCGGGAGCCGACACCTGCGGTTGCAGTTTCGGCAGATTCATCTTCGCGAATTTTACACCAGCGCCCAGATAAAAGGGAATCTGAATCGTTGTCTTCGTCGAGGCCGCGCGCACACCGGATTCATAGACAACCCACGCGTAACGCGGCGTCTTCTTCTCACCGCGCCGCAGCTGTTCCGCCAATTGAATATCCTGCTGAACATAGCCATTGTCGGGCACCATGGTCTTGACGCGCTGCAAATACTGCAAGCCGGTATCCAAGTCGCTGGTATCGGGATTGGCCAGAATAAGGAAAAGCCCCGCCAAATAGGTGGTGAAGGGATTAACAAAATCGGAGTACGCCTTAAAGTCCTTGAATTCCGGATAGTTTTTCTCCACCGCAGAATTCGCCGCAGTCATGGTCTGAGCAATGCTGACCTTTTTTTCGTGCAGCTGTTTCTCGTTCTCCTGTTCAGCCTTCGTAATCGCCTTTTTATTCTCCTCCACGGCATCGCCCTGGCGCGAATAGGCCCGGTTGAATTCCACGCGCGCATTGGCGAAATCCCGCGCTTTAAAAAAGGCAAACGCCTTGTAGGTGTTGAGCATCACCTTTTCGTAATATTTCGCTTCGTACGCGCCCAGACGCTGACTGAGCATCGCGCGTTCCGAGGCATCCAGATACGCAACGCTTTGCTTAAGATCTGGGATATTTAATGCTGCGATTCCGACATCCGCATTCAGCAGAAAAGCCTCGGAATCGTTCTGCTGTTCATCAAACGTCTGATCTTTGGTCAATGCCGTCACGGCAGCAGGATAATTCCCCTGCATAAAAGAGGCTTGATACGCAGGCTTCTGCGCCGAATAATTGCTGATACACCCGCTGAGCAATGCTCCGCTAAAACAGATGCAGAGTCCAACGCTCGTTCTTCTGAAAATACGTTTCATTCCATTACTTCTGCGTGCCCAGCCGATACAGACTCGTCCGCGCCGTCTCAGCGTCCAGCCGGCTTGTATCCAATCGGATACCGCTGCCATGCAGACGCCGCACCTCACGTTTGATCATCTGTAGCTCGGCGTCTTGCAACACGCTCTCCGCTTCAATTGCCTGAAACACGCGCACACTTAAGGTCCACCGTTTAAATCCTTGCTCATCCATACGCAACGGGAAGACCAGATGCCCCGCCTCCTTCACCGTGAAGGTCGACGCAAAGGTCACAAAGCCATCGTGCTCAAAGCGTATGCGATGATCGCCCGGTGCCAGCGCGATCTGCAGCGGCGCAACACCGACGATCGCACCATCCACTTCAACCGCGCAGGCTACCTGTACAGGAAGCCGCTGAGGCAACGTCCTCAGGCGATAATGGTCAACTAAACGAACATCTGGTAAAAATATTGCCTGCTCGACAGGATTACACGGCGTACAGGCAATGGTGATCTGCACCGGGTCGACCTTGATCACCGGTTGCGGAAGATCGGCGGGCGTCACGTTGGGCACGTCGGCAAAGGGACGTTTTAACACGGGGTTCTGCACCACCGCAACCGTGATCGGCACAGGATTGGAAACCATTCCGCGCAGCACACCTGTTTCCGGCTTCATAGCGACCGAGTCCGTGCGCGCAACACGTACCGGAAGGTTCGTCGCCGCCAGATCCGCCTTCTTCACAGCGGGCACCTTCTCCTCACGGCGCGGAAGCGGCACATCCGCAACCGTATTGGTTCCCGCCGTCTGCACGGGATGCGGAGCATTGGCCCGCACGAACGTGAGCGGCGTCTGTTCCAGCTGGCGCGCGAATCCGCTTACAGCCTGATCGAAGATCTGACTGATGAAGCTGTCGTTCGCCACATCGAGGCCTGTCAAGGCAAAGGACATCTGCGTAGCCCGCAAAGGTCCTTCCGCCAGACGCTGTCCAGTCTGGTCAAACGCCACATACGACCCTTTAAAGGTATACAGCCGGCTACTCGTGGCGCCGCGCATAACGAACGCGCTGTTCGCTGTATCGGAAAAGACGAGCCCCTCCGCGCGCAACAGCAGCAACCCCGCAGAGCCATTCGTTGCGATGATTTCCGCGACCCGGTCCATGCTCAACGGAGCAGCCTCCTCGCTACGCACACAGACCCACTGCGTGGCAAGCTGCCGGGCTGCCACAGCGTAAAAAAGCGTCTGGTGCGGAGCAAAGCGCGCATCACCTTGACTTTCAACGTGAAGAACCACCTTGGGCAGCGGCGCCGCATGCAACACCATATTCAGGCAGCTTAGCGCAACCACAAGTCCCATCGTTTTCTTCATCATGCTCATACCTCGACGATCTGGTGTTCAACCGGATCTAAAACGCGCTCCACACCGTGCGCGCGAACCAGCTCGCACATGGCATCGACTTTTTCGGGTTCACCGTGAACGGCAAAGACTTGCGACACATTGGCTTTGATCTGATCAAACCATCTCATCAAGGCGCGGCGGTCCGCATGCGCGGAGAGCGCGTTGATCGTATGCACGCGCGCCTGCAACGGGAATTCATCGCCGAGGATTTTGAGGACCTCCTGGTGTTCAACCAGCCGGCGTCCCAACGTGTGTTCCGCCTGGAAGCCCACAATCAGCACAATGTTACGCGGATCCGTAACCGTTCGCTGCAAATGGTGCAACACGCGGCCGCCTTCGCACATCCCCGAAGCCGCGATGATCACGTGCGGTCCCGGCAGATCGTTGAGCGCCTTGGACTGCTCTGGCGTCTCGACAAACTTCAGTCCCGGGAACTTCATGGGATCAACGCCTTGACGCAAGAGGTCCGAGGATTCTTCATCGTAGCATTCGCGGTGTTTGGTATAAATCTGCGTCGCTTTCAGCGAAAGCGGACTGTCGACATAAACGGGCGTCAATGGAATACGCTTCTCCTCCATCAGCCGGTTGAGGTAAAAGAGAATCTGCTGGGTGCGTCCGACGCTGAACGCCGGAATCAGCAACCGAGACTTCTGCTGATGGATATCCTCGATAAACCCTTTTAAGCGCCCCTGGACATCCTCGGCGGATGGATGATCGCGATCCGCGTAGGTGCTTTCAATCATCACGATATCGGCGCCCTGCGGCAGATCGTAATCGCGCAAAATCGGCTGGTCCGGCTGTCCCAGGTCACCCGAGAATAAGAGCCGCTGACTGCGTCCCGTGGAAGGCTTCACGTCCACCTGAACCAGCGCGGACCCTAGGATGTGCCCGGCATTGTGGAACATCGCCCCGACATTGTTGCCCAGATCGATCGCGCGTTTCAACGGTTCGGGCTCCATCTGGCGCAACACCGCATCCACGTCCTCCATCTCATACAGCGGCTCAAACAGATGTTTGCCCTGCGCAGCACGCTTCTTGTTCACAGAATACAAATCGCGCGCCTGCAAAAAAGCGGAATCGCGCAACAGGACCTCGCACAGTTCCATCGTGGCCGGTGTACAGTAAATTTTTCCACGGAACCCGCGACGTACCAAGGTCGGCAGATTGCCGCAGTGGTCGATGTGCGCGTGCGAAAGCAACACCGCGTCGATCGTCGCGGCGTCCACGCCCAGCTGCCGGTTGCGTTCAAACGCCTCCTTGCGCGAACCCTGAAAGAGCCCGCAATCGAGTAGGATCCGCAAACCATTGGCTTCAACCAGATGCATCGACCCCGTTGTTGTCTGCACAGCGCCATGGAATTCAAACTTCATCGTTGCTCCTCCTTTGTTCGGGTTTCTTTTATTCGCGTTTAGGATAGCTCGCGCATGCCGTACTTGCGGATCAAACGCTGCAAATAGGCGCGTTCAATGCCCGCTTCGCGCGCAGCCCGTGAAATGTTCTGCTTGTTGCGTCCCAGCAAATCAGCGAGATACGCCTTCTCGAACTCTTCAATCAGATCGTTCTTGGCATCTTTGAAGGGCTTATCCGCGGCAAAGCTGCGCGCCTCGACGCTCTCCTGTTGAACAGGCGCCTTTTGACTGCTGCGCAGGGAGCCAATGCCCAAGAAGGCGCTCAGGTCCACGGGCCGACGCTCGCTGTAAAAGGCCAGCTCGATCAGATTGCGCAGTTCGCGCACATTGCCAGGCCACTCGTGACGCTTCAAGACATCCATGGTCTTGTCGACATCGCCGATCTGGTCCAGCGCGTTTTCGCCCTGCAGCGAAATAAGAAACTGCTTCGCCAGCAGCGGAATGTCTTCACGCCGGCGCCGCAACGGCGGAAGCTCCAGATGCACCACGGATAACCGGTAATACAAGTCTTCGCGGAAACGACCTTCGTTCACTTCGTTGGCCAGATTGCGGTTGGTTGCACTGATGATGCGCACATTGATTTTGCGCACCTTGTTGCAGCCCACGCGCCGGATTTCACGCTTCTCCAGCACGCGCAGCAATTTCGGTTGCAACTCGGGTGAAAGATCACCGATTTCATCGAGAAATACGGTGCCGCCGTCCGCCAGCTCAAACGCGCCTTGACGGTCATTATTCGCCCCTGTAAACGACCCCTTGACATGACCGAAAAGCTCGCTCTCGATCAGTTCCTTTGAAATCGCCGCGCAATCAATGACGATGTAGGGCTTCTCGCGCCGCTGCGAGTGGTTGTGGATCTCCTCGGCCAGAATCTCCTTGCCGGTTCCGGTCTCGCCCGTAATCATGATGGTCGCGTCCGACGGCGAATAGGTCTCCGCCAGATAGAAGATCCGCCGCATCGCCACGGATCGGCCCATCATATTACCGAACGACTCGCTGCGCGAAAGCGGAATATCGCTCGACTCCTGCAGCGGACAGAAGACAATGCGCGTCTTGCCGATCTGGATTTCAGCCCCCGGAGCAAGGCGCGCGGAGGTCACATGCACCCCTTGCACCTGCGTCCCGTTCGTACTCTCTAAATCGCGAATCTGATAGCCCGCGGAATCGATCAGGATTTCACAGTGCCGACGCGAAACCGTGGTATCCGGAACAACCAGATCGTTGTGCACGCCTGACCCGATCGTAAAGGTATCGCGACTCAACAGGACTTCGCGGCCCTGAAGCGGACCACTGATGATCAACAGCTTGGTTTTGCGGATACGCAGGTTATCGCTAGCTTCCCCATCTTCGATAACCAAGGTTCCTGTCGATACGGTATTAGTATCACTTTTCATCGTATTTCCATAACACCCTTGTTTAAAGTGTATTCAGTATAACGCATGTATACGGCTGTACGCAATGGCGAAAAATGCCGTTTTTTCTCGTGCGCGTAAGTGCGCGCTGTGCTATTTTATAATGCTAATCATGTTAAGCACGTGGATCTATCGCAGTCTCTCGTATTATGCAAGGCGTCATCTGATCCTTGTTCTGACCGCGATGTTAGCCTCTGCCATCCTCTCCGCCGCATTGCTGACCGGCGCTTCGCTCCACGCGCAGCTCCGTCAAAACCTCCGCGCCCGGCTCGGTTCCATTCAACGCGCGCAGTTTTTTTCCTCCGCTACCGTTGCGCGCCCCGCCCTGACACAAACCCAAAACGCCGCCCTCTACTGTACCGGGGAACTGCTCGATGCGCAAGGGATCTGCTGCGCGAACACGCTTCAAATCATCGGACTGCCCAACCTGCCCCTCCCTGATTCCGCGCCGTCCGACAGCGTTCTGGCCAACGCGCGCGCCGCTGCGCTGCTGCCGCAGACAACGGGTTTCATCCGTCTGCGCAAACCGAACGCGCTCTCGATTGAACTGCCGCTGGGCAATGCCCGCAGCGATACGCTCGTGCGCCGCACGATCACCCTTGCCGGAACAGCAACAGCCGCCATGGACCTTATTCCGCCGGACTTCGCATTCATGCCCTCCACCCTGCCCTCACCGACGATCTTCATGCCCCTGCAGCGGTTGCACGAAGCGCTCGGTCTTGCTTCGAATCAGGTCAATCTCCTTCTTGCCGCCGACACCACGCCCTTCCCGGCGCTGACGAATCTTGCCGATTACGGCCTACACGTACAGCCCGCTCCGCAGACGAACACCACCTTCGTAAGCAGTTCCCGCATCTTTTTGCCGCGACATCTCGAAACCCGTCTGCACCAGCAAGGCTTGCCCACCGAGGCCGCGACCTTTCATCTGGTCGATGATTTCACCGCGCAGACGAACACGACGCCCTATGGCTTTGTCGCCGCACTGGCACCCGAACAGCTGCAGACCCGTTTCGGTCTCACGCTCAACGCGCAGGAGATCATCATCAGCGACTGGCTCAGCCAGCAGCTGCAGATCACGACCAATCAGGCGCTGACCCTGACCTGGCGCCGCTTCGAAGCCGACGGTACACTCCTCCCCGATACGCGTACCTTCACGGTTCGCGCCATTGTTTCCATTGCGCACGCGGCGCAGACTACCGCGCTGATGCCCACCTTTCCCGGCATGAAGGATGTCGACTCCTGCGCCCACTGGGATATCGGTCTGCCGATGGACGAAACGAAACTGAACGATCCCGCCAACGAAGCCTACTGGAAAGCGTGGCGCGAAACGCCCAAAGCCTTTATCGCGTGGCAGGCGGGCACCAACCTGTTCGGCACGCACTTCGGCACCGCCATGACGCTCCAGGTCAAGGCCCCGCCGGACCGTGTCACCCAGACGCTGCTGAAGCTTCTGACTACGGCGGACGCGGGCGGACAAACGCTTGATCTGGCAAAGACCGGAGAACAGGCGGCCCAAGGCTCGACGGATTTCAACGGACTCTTTGCGGGCATGGCGTTCATCCTCATGGTCTCCGCGCTCATTCTGCTCAGCCTCTCGCTTGCGCGCGTCCTCGATGCGCGCAAACCGGAGATCGCGACGCTGCGCGCCGTCGGATGGTCGTCGCAAAAAATCCGCCGCGCCCTGCTTGCGGAATGGATACTGCCTTTCACTGTGGCAGCCCTCGCGGGTGCCACCGCAGGATCCCTGCTGGCCTACGGCTTGGTGTTCAGCCTCAACCGCTTCTGGAGCTCCGCGTTCGCAGGCGGGCAGATCGATTTCTATTTTTCACGCGGTCCCCTGCTGCTGGCCGCAATCATCGGCTGGGCTCTCACCTTCAGCGTGCTGTTTTTCAAGGCCGGAACATGGAGCCGCACCACACCCGCCGCGTTGTGGCAGACCGCGCCAGGCGACCTCTCCATGACCATGCCGACGCGGCAGCGGCTGCGCATCCTCCACCTTGCGGGCAGCCTCTGCGCGGCGATCTCGCTGGCGCTACTCTTCGTCTACGGCGGGAAAACAGGCATCAACGGCCTCTTTTTCGGCGCAGGTTTTCTGCTCCTGCTCTCCCTGCTGGTCTTTACCTATGCCCTGCTGCTGGGATGGCGGACGCGGCCTGGCATCCAAAGCTCGCCCATCGCCGCAGGCCTCGCGCGCATCGTCCAGCATCCGTCGCGCGCGCTGCAGATCCTGCTGTTGCTCGCGCTGGGCAGCTTTCTGGTGATCGGCATCCTGGCCATGAAGAACGATCCTGTGGCCAACATCAAAAAGAGTTCATCCGGCAGCGGCGGATTTGCCTCGATTGTCACCGCCGTGCTACCTCAATCGCGTGAAGCGGGCATCGAACAGGCGCTGGCGGTGACGGGCGCAAAACACGCGGTTCCCCTGCGCGTCGAAGAGGGCGATCAGGCGGGCTGCCTCAACCTGAATGCGCCGACGCGTCCGCAGGTCCTCGGCGTAGACCCTGAGGTCATGGCGCGGATACGCGCCTTTGAACCGGATAATGCGGGCGGTACATGGTCGCCGCTCCAAGACCTTCTGCCAGATGGAACCATTCCCGCTCTGGCCGCGGATTACTCCATGCTCCAGTTCAGCTTGAAGGCCAAGGCCGACCCGCTTCAGGGTACCTGCTATGCCTATCCTCAGGGCACTGTACGCATCGTGGGCGTCCTGCCCGTGCGCAGTTCGATTTTGCAGGGCGCGCTGCTCATCAACGAAAAACACTTCACCCGGCTCTTCCCGGATAACCCCGGATATCGGCTCTGGCTCTGCGACTACGCGCCTTACCTGCTGCGCGATGCGGCCCGTCAGACTGCGCGCCATACCGCACCGAATGTACGCGACGAAGTGCGCAAGCTCAAGCATCCGCGTCCGGGCGTCACCGTTGAAACCGTCGAAGAGCGCCTGCGCCTGCTGGCTTCGGTGGAGAGCACCTATCTCGATATGTTCCTCGTGCTGGGCGGACTCGGACTCATCATCGGAACCTGGGGCATCGCGCTGATCGTCTGGCGCGAGATCGACCTGCGGCGTCCCGAATTCATCACGTTGCGTGCACTGGGCATTCCGTCCTCGCGGCTGATGGCGCTGCTCCTCGCGGAATTCGGCGTCCTTGGACTCGCCGGGCTCTTCATGGGGATTTTACCAGCCCTGGCCGCAGTCGCTCCGCTCGCGCGGCAGACAGGAACCGCCATGCCCTGGCCCGCCCTCATCGCTCTGATTGTTCTCGTGCTCGGGACGTTGATGCTGGCGCTGGCATTGAGTGCCACAACCCTTCTTCGACAAACCCGGACGCTGTCCGATGCACGGGAAGATTAATACGAAAGGATTCCGCTATGCGACTCGATTCACTCCGGATTGCTTCACTGTTCACGCTGCTTCTCAGCGCTGCGGGCGTCTGGGCGGATGCGCTGCCACCGCCTCCGGCGTTTGACCGCGAAGCCCTGATCCCTGAGTGGCGTTCACAGACCACCGCGCGCTTCGAACCCATGCAAGGCACCTTGCCCGCACAACCGCTGGCGGCGGGTGGACACGCGCTGCCGCTTAATTTTGTCAACACCACGCATGCGCGTGCCAGCTGGGATATCCCAGTCCAGCTCGACATGCGCAGCACAAAAGGCATTCAATTCGACTTCTACTGCTCGGATCTAAGACCGGTCCAACATTTCAGCTGTTACCTGCGCTCAGGCAAAGGCTGGTACAACTGCGCCTTTAATCCGGATGCCACCAACCAGTGGGTCCGTATCGTGATTCCCAAGTCAGAGGTTGACTCGGAGAGCGATCCCGCAGGCTGGCAATCCATTGACCGCATCCGCATATCCGCCTGGCGCGGAGCCAGCCAGGATGCGGTCTGCGGCTTTGCCAACCTGTCGTTCGCCGGAGGGAAACCGGTTGCGCTGGTGGTCCGGGCCGAGAGCTGCATCAAGAAAAAAAATTCAGAGGCGCGCGGATACAGCGATTATGCCAACGCCGTCAGCGAAACGTTGGACGCCATCAACCTTCCCAGCATACAAGTCTCTGACGATGAATTGACCGCCGACCAGCTCGCATCGATCCAGCTGGTCGTGTTGCCATACAACTCGACGATTCCTTCCTCGCTTGCCCAGCTCCTGCGGCCCTTCTGTGCGCGCGGCGGAAAAGTGCTCGCCTGCTACACCACGGCGCCGGAGGTGCTCGACCTGCTTCAGCTCAAAGTCAGCCGCACCGTGATCCCTGATCAGGGTCCGTTCAAAGGATTTGCGAAAACCCTGCAAGGCCTTGACCTGCAACCTGCCTTTGCGCAGCAACCCTCGCATCGCACCATGGTGGCCGAACCCGCCGCGACGAATGTGGCAGCGCGCGTCATCGCCTGCTGGCAGGAAAACGACACAACTCCTGCCACGCTGCCCGCCATCACCCTGACGTCCACCGGCGCCTATATCGGCCACGTCTGGTATGCCTCCAAAAGCACTGACAAGAATGATCTCATGCGCACGCTCGTCGGCGAACTCGTCCCCACGTTCTGGGAACAGACCGCGCGCCAGGCGTATGCTGAAATCGGCGTGATCTCAAGCCATACCAACCTCGCGTCGCTCGCCCGTGCGCTGCAGTCCGCGCCCCAGCATGCACGCACTGAACTGGCGCACGCACAAGAGGCTGCACGCCAGGCAACGTCCGCGCTCACGGCGCACGACTGGAAGCAGAGTTTGACGTATAGCCTGCGCGCCCGCGACGCTGTTTTGCGCGCCTGGTGCGCGGCGCAGCCATCGCGGACGCCGGAATTCCGCGCCTTCTGGTGTCACAGCGCGTATGGTCTTCAGGATCGCGACTGGGACCGGGCCATACGCCTGCTCAAAGAGAACGGGTTCAATGCCGTTCTGCCCAACATGCTCTGGGGCGGCGTCGCGTTCTATCCCTCCGAGGTGCTCCCGACCTATGCGGAGTTTGATCAACAGGGCGATCAACTGCAAAAATGTCTGGCGGCCGCGAAAAAATACAACATCCGCGTGCACGTCTGGAAGGTCAACTGGAATACCGGCTGGAAAGTCCCCGCGTCGTTTCTCGCGCAAATCGCGCAGGAGCAGCGCGGCCAGAAACGCTTGGCCGGCGAATTGAAATCCGAGTGGCTCTGCCCTTCGCATCCCAAGAACCAGGACCTTGAAGTCGCGGCCATGATCGAGATTGTCAAAAAATATCCGGTCGACGGCATTCACTTTGACTACATCCGCTATCCGGATAATGACTCCTGTTTCTGCGACGGTTGCAAAGCACGCTTTGAGCAGCGCATCGGAAAAAAACTTGCCGACTGGAAAGAGATCCAGGCGGGACAACCCCTCTTCGACGCATGGCAGGATTTCCGTCGGTCGAATATCTCTGCCGTGGTTGAACGCGTGCATCGCGAAGCAAAGAAAATCCGTTCGGATATTCAGATCTCCGCAGCGGTCTTCCGCAACTGGCCCACGGACCGCGACTCGGTCGCGCAGGACTGGAAGGTCTGGTGCGACAAGGGCTGGCTCGACTTTGTCTGCCCCATGGATTATTTCGATTCAAACATGTCGTTCCACAACGCGGTGACAGCGCAGAAGGATTACGCAGGCAAAGTGCCGCTCTATCCCGGCATCGGACTCTCCTGCTGGCGCAATCCGAAGGACGCCGTCAAGCTGATCGAGCAGATCGCGACGGTTCGCGCCTTGAACGTTCCGGGATTCACGGTTTTTAATCTGGATGCCCACGCGGAAGCCGTGCTACCGTATCTGGGTTTAGGAGCCACCCGTCCATGAAAATCCTCATCACAGCAGGTCCCACGCGCGAATTTATCGACCCGATCCGCTTTATCAGCAATCGGTCCACAGGTAAAATGGGCTTTGCCATTGCCGATGCCGCCCGTCAGCGCGGACACGGAGTCACACTGATCGCGGGTCCTGTTACCTTGCCGACCCCTGCAGGCGTTACACGCATCGACGTCGTCAGCGCCCGCGATATGCTCGCCGCTGTCACGGAGCACCTGCCCCGTCACGACGTGCTCATCATGTCCGCGGCCGTTGCGGATTGGCGTCCGGCACAGACCGCAACCGTCAAATTGAAAAAAGAGGCGATGTCCGCCACGTTGCAGCTGGAGCCGAACCCTGACATCCTGAAGACCATTGCGCCGCTGAAAGGGTCGCGTCTCTTTGTCGGCTTCGCCGCGGAGACCGGGGATCCGCGTGCGGAAGCCCAACGCAAATTGCAAGCCAAGGGGCTCGACCTCATCGTCGCGAACGACGTGACGCAGCCGGGAGCCGGTTTCGCCGTCGACACCAATCGCGTCCAATTTCTGACAGCAGCGCAGTGCACCGCGCTGCCGCTGATGTCTAAGCACGATGTGGGCCTTGCCTTAATCACAACCCTTGAAAACCTGTATACGAGCCAGAATCCATGATTTCAATTACGTTTAAAAATGTCCGCTTGATCGATCCGCTCCACGCCGTCGATATCACGACTGATCTCGTGATCCGCGAGGGCGTCATCCAGCCCTTGGGCAGTCCCTTTACCCCGCACGTGGTCGAGGCGACTGGATTGATCGCCGCCCCCGGCTTCTGGGATACGCACGTCCATTTCCGCGATCCTGGCAACCCCGTAGCGGAGACGCGCAAAACCGGTGCAGCCGCGGCCGCGGCCGCTGGCTTCACCCACGTGGTGACCATGCCGAACACGTCGCCTGCGGGCGACAGCGTCGCCTGGCTTGAAACGCAGCGGTTCGACGCGACGCTTCCCGTCAGCATCCTGCCCTCCGCCTGCATCACGCAGGGCCGCCGCGGCGAAACGCTCGCGGAGCTCAAAACGCTGGCGGAACATGGCGCCTCCTGTTTTACCGATGACGGCTCGTACGTCGCGACCGATGCGCTCATGCGCGCCGCCATGCGCGCAGCCAAAACGCTCAACCGGACAATTTTTGATCATGCGGTGGTTCCGACGCTGGCCAAGGACGGCGTGATCCGCGACTGCCCTGCCGCCCGTACGCTCGGGCTGCCGATCTTTCCCGCCGAAGCTGAAATCGAAGCGGTGCGCCGCGATATCGCGCTCTGCCGCGAAACAGGCTGCAGGCTCGTCATCCAGCACCTCTCGACCGCAGGCGCCGTTGCCTTGATTCGCGCGGCACAAGCCGAAGGGCTCCCCGTCACAGCTGAGGCCTCGCCGCACCACCTTGCCTGCGCTGCGGAGGAGATTCCCGGCGATGATCCGAACTGGAAGATGAACCCGCCGCTGGGCACCCGCGAGGATATCCGCGCCATTCGTGCGGCCGTGCTCGACAACACGCTCCAGCTTTTCGCCACGGATCATGCGCCGCATACCGCCGAAAGCAAGGCGCGCGGCTTCCGTCACGCCCCCTTCGGCGTGATTGGCCTCGAAACCGCCATCGGGATCACCTACAAGGTCA
This sequence comes from uncultured Akkermansia sp., assembly GCA_964567125.1. Taxonomy (GTDB): domain Bacteria; phylum Verrucomicrobiota; class Kiritimatiellia; order RFP12; family UBA1067; genus CAZMLC01. The sequence goes on along the minus strand of CAZMLC010000038.1, from coordinate 10,825 downwards.
TGGTCATCGAAGAGAAAATGGCGGTCGACCAGTGGATCCGGCGCTGGACCCTTGGACCTGCCGAGGTGCTCGGGCTTCCGTTGCCGAGCCTCGCAGCGGGCGAAATCGCGGATCTGGTCCTGATCGACACCTACACGCCCTGGACCGTCCAATCCCAACGCTTCCATTCGCTCGCGCGCAACACCCCCTTTGAAGGATGGACGCTCCCGGCGCGCGCACTCCTGACGATCGCACAGGGAAAACTGGTCTACAACACGGTCAGCTGAATCCTGGGATGAAATTTCCGCAATCAGCAACCGTGACCGGTTGAATTTCAAAAAAAAGAGAAAGGCAAAATATATCATTTGCCTATTATGAGAAGATTCAGTATAGTAAGTACAAATCATCAAAACAGCTTGGTTGATAACAGACCGGCTAAACAGTTCGACGAGGGTTGTAATGAAGAATCTTTTACGTGGCTTAGTCTTGGCAGGGTTGACCGTTGCATGCGTGCATGCGCAGCAAGAGAAGAAAGGCGAAGGCGTTTACTGGCCTGCTTTTATTGCGCTGAATGACTCTGAAAGCGTGGATATCGTTGGCCTCCGTTTCAACATTGTTGAAGGTTACTGCGAAAACATGACCGGCCTCGACCTCGGTTTTATCGGCCGCAATCGTTATTTCAATGGTCTGCAATTGAACCTGCTCCGCAACGCGGTTGAAGATGATCTGGCTGGCTGGCAGATCGGTTTCTACAACTCCGCGGGACAAGGTGAAGCGGCTGGACTCCAGACAGGCCTTTGGAATGAATCGCAGGTTTTCTACGGCATCGAAGCCGGACTGGTCAACATCGTCGATTATTGCAATGGTTTGCAGGTTGGCGTGATCAATCGCGCCGAGGATCATCGCGGACTCCAAGTCGGATTGATTAACGTCATCCGCAACAGTCGCGTGCCGTTCTTCCCGGGGATCAATATCGGTATTTACTAGTCAGACGAATAGTGATACTTCAATTTCCCCGCATCCGATAGTCGGACGCGGGGTTTTTATTCAGGAGACAAAATATGAAAGTGAAACCCTTCGCTGCCCTACGCCCGATTGCTGGAAAAGCAAAAGCACTGGCCTCCGTGCCTTACGACGTTGTTGATACTGCGGAAGCGCGCCTTCTCGCAGCCAATAACCCGGACAGTTTTCTCCATGTTTCGCGTCCTGAAATCGATCTCCCCGATTCCGTGGATATTCACGATGATCAGGTTTATGCTCAGGGAGTCAAAGCCTTCAAGGACCTCCAGACCCGCGGGGTCTTAATCCGCGAACGGCACGAAAAGCTGTACGTCTACCGTCAAGTCATGGGTATGCACAGCCAGACCGGCGTGGTGGCCTGCTGCAACATCGATGACTATGCCAACGACATCATCCGCAAGCATGAAAAGACGCGCAAGGACAAGGAAGATGACCGGACGCGCCACTGCCTCGAACTGAATGCGAATTCAGGTCCTGTCTTTCTGACGTACCGCGACTCGAAAGCCGTGGATACCCTCGTGGCAGAGACGCAAAAGCGCGACCCTCTCTATGACTTTGTCTCGCCTGACAATATCCGTCATACCGTCTGGAACGTGGAGGGAGACACCGCGGAATGGGTCAAGGCCTTCAACGCTGTGCCTGTCGCCTACATCGCAGACGGTCACCACCGCGCCGCAGCCTCGTTCCGCGCAGGCAAGCAGCGCCGTGAAGCCAATCCGGCTCACACCGGCGCTGAAGAGTACAACTGGTTCCTCGCGGTTCTCTTCCCTGAGACCCAGCTGCAAATCCTGCCGTATAACCGGTGCGTCGTTGATTTGAACGGGCTGAGCGAAGACGCGTTCCTGAAAAAAGTCGGCAAGATCTTCAAGGTTGAGCCTACGACCAGTCCGACCCCTCATCAGGCGCGCGAAGTCTGCATGTATCTGGCCGGTTCATGGTATAAACTGTCGTGGGATGAATTTGAAGCGGACCCTGTCGGCCGTCTGGACGTCAGCGTGCTTCAGGATCGCCTGCTCGCGCCGGTTCTCGGCATCGATGATCCTCGCACCAACATGCGCATTTCATTCATCGGCGGTATCCGCGGCACGGCTGAACTGATCAAGCGGGTCGACAGCAAACGCGATGCAGTCGCCTTCTCGATGTTCCCCGTCACGGTCGCGCAGATGATGGACATCGCGGATGCCAACCAGATCATGCCGCCGAAGAGCACCTGGTTTGAACCGAAACTCCGTTCCGGGCTTCTGGTTCACACCCTCGATTAATGCACAGGGAGTTTATGGCTATGAAAACACGCAGTTTTATCCTCGTTTTCATCAGCCTCTCCCTCGCAGCACGCGCGTTCGCGACACCGCCCAGCGTTGTTCGCGAACGCGCTTCGTTTTGGCTCGACATCAGTCAGACGAACTGCATCCGCTGGTCGGATGGCCGCGTTACAGGACTCTGCGATCCGCGGAATGCAACCCGCATTGCGCAGGCCAACCAGCCGCTGGACGCAACCTGCCTTCAGCACGTCGCACAGCAGCCCAGCCTCGAAATCCCCGCACAGCGCTGGCTGACCTTCCCCGACACGACCAACATCGTCGCCGCCTTCTGGGTCATCCAAACGCAGAACCCCGCGCTCTTCCTGCTCGGCCGCAGCGCGCGAACCTACGATTTCCACCGCAACATGCAGACCGGTGAGCTGTGGGACCAACGCTATACCTCTCCCACGATTCTTGCAGGCGCAACCTTCCTCAATGGCCGCCGCGTCGACGGCCTCACCACCACGCTTCCGGAATCGCGCGCGCTCGTTTCACTTTCCGTGCCCGCGCCTGTTGCCGCCAATACGCTGAGCTGCGACCGCAGCATGCCCTCACGCGCAGGCGGCTTCCGTTTCAGCGAACTGATCCTCTTCACCACGCCGCTCACCACGAATGAGATGCTGAGCGTCGAGCGCTACCTTTCCGCCAAGTGGGCCATCGCCGACTACGCGGAACAGCGCGATCTGCCTCAGGAAGCGCCGCTCGTGACGTGGACCGACCCCGCGGCCCCGGGCGTGTCGCTGCCTTCCGACGAAATCGAACGCCAATGGAAGACACTCGCGTATGACCTGACGCAGCGCGAACGGTTCGCGCGCTTCGCACCGGAAACCTACGATGCGCAGGCGCTCATCCTCGACGCGGATCGCGATCCGCTCGATGTCCTGCTGCGCCGCACGCAGGCTCTACTCACGGACCTCGAACGCATCGGAACGCCGGCCGCCTTTGCGCAGCAGCGCGCAGCCCTGACCGCATTTGCCCTCGCTGATCTGAGCGACCGCAAAGCGCGTTTTGCCGAACTGCTCGCGCTGCGCCGCACCATCGCCTTTGCCAACCCCCTGCTCGACTTCTCCGAACTGCTCTTCATCAAGCGCGACCTCTCCAAAGTCATGGAGCATTGCTGCGACCAGTTCTACGGCCAGCAGCAGCACGCAGGCGGCGGCTTGTTTGTCCTCACGAATCCCTTTGGCGCAACGCCCGCGGTGCGGAACCTGCTCGACAAACAGCCAAGCCTTACTTTTGGCGAACGCAACAAACCGGATGCAGGCGGCGGCTCCATTGTCACGCCCGCAATCAGCTACGACGCGAACACCATCGCCTTCGCCTACGTTGCAGCCGAAGGGTCACGCGCGCACCGTTCGCATCTCGATCACGCCAATAACGGCCACTGGGATCGCGGCTTCTGCTACCACCTCTTCACCGTCCAGCGCGATGGCACCAATCTCCGCCAGCTCACGGATGGCACCTTTAATGATTTCTATCCCTGTTTCACACCCGCTGGCCGTATCGCCTTCATCTCCGAACGCCGCGGCGGCTATCTGCGTTGCGGACGCAAATGTCCCAACTTCACGCTCTTCGACATGCTGCCGGATGGCTCCGATATCCGCTGCCTCAGCTTCCACGAAACCAACGAATGGTCCCCGGCGATCACGCACGACGGCATGCTCCTCTGGACGCGCTGGGATTATGTGGATCGCCATGGCTGTACTGCGCACCATCCCTGGATCACCACGCCGGATGGACGCAATCCGCGTCCGGTCCACGGCAATTACTCCTACCGCTACCAACGCGCGGACATGGAACTCGATACCCGCCCGATTCCCAATTCGCACTGCTTCGTCTCAACCGCGGCGCCCCATCATGGACAAGCCTTTGGTTCGCTCGTGATCGTCGATCCGCGCTGCGCGGACGACGACGCCATGGGCCCCGTCAAACGGCTGACACCCGATGTCGGCTTCCCCGAAAGTCAGAAAGGTTCGCAGAGTTACGGCACGGCCTGGCCCTTGAGCGACGGCTATTTTCTCGCCGCCTACGCGCCGGTCGAAGTCAAATCCGTAGCCAAGCGCCATATTTTCGGACTCTATCTCGTCGACCGCTTCGGCAACAAGGAGCTGATCTACCGCGACCCGAAGATCGCCTGCCTCAACCCCATTCCGCTGCGCGCCACGCCGCGTCCGCCCATCATTCCGGAACAGCGCTTCCCTGCAGTCCGCGCGGATCAACGTAAGCCCGCCGATTGGCAGGCGGAAGCGCGCGGCACCGGCACCGTGACCATCGCCGACATCTACCAGAGCCTGCTGCCCTGGCCCAAGGATGGCACCAGAATCAAGACGCTCAGGATCTGGCAGCTCTATCCGCTCTCCGTTTCATCCGAGGAGACGCCGCACAACATCGGCATGCAGATCCCCGAAGGCTACGACTCGATCAATCTCGCCCGCGCCCTGCTCGGCACAGTCCCTGTTGAAAGCGACGGCAGCGTCCATTTCGTCGCGCCTTCGGGCGTGGAACTCTTCTTCCAAGCCATCGATGAAAAGGGTTGCGCGGTGCAATCCATGCGCTCCGCGACCGCTCTCGTCCCCGGCGAACAGCTCTCCTGCCAGGGCTGCCACGAACCCAAAGGCAATGCCCAGCCCTCACCCAAGACAACGCCGCTGGCCATGAAACGGAAACCGTCGACCATTGCGCCCGGACCGACAGGCTCGAATCCCTTCAGCTACCCGCTGCTCGTCCAGCCGGTCCTGGAGGCCAAATGCGTACAGTGCCATACGGACTATCGTGCAAAGAATCCCGCGTCCAAGCGCCTTCCCCCGCGTTTAGATCGCGAGGTGCAACCCTTCCCGTCGCACGGCTGGATGAACCGCCCGACCTCCTATTTCGCATCGTACATCAGCCTGCTTCCCTACGGCTTCACCTCATACGGCGCAAAGAACGACTGGAACAGTCCCAAATTCTATCGCACCATTCCCGGAGAATTCGGGGCCCGCGCCTCAAAACTCTATCCGCTGCTCAGCAATCACCACAACGTCCAGTTGACGGACGATGAACGCCAGCGCATTGTCCTCTGGCTTGACTCCGTCTGCCAGTTCTACGGCGTCTATGAACGCGAAGGCGGCCACGCGCAGCTCCGCGGCGAAATCGTCCAGCCCACGCTGCGCTAACAATTAAGCAGCCGCACACGCCCGAATCTCGCACTTGACCTCGTTTGCGGTATCGCGTAACATTCTGACTTAGCATTGGCATCCGGTCATCAATGGGGCATGCGCCGTCGTCAACCCGGCAGCGCGAGTCCACGACATTGAAAAAGGAGAAAAAGAATGAGTGTTCCTTGCATCACCCGACGCGATTTTCTGGCCGGCTCGGCCGCTTTGGCTTCAGCCGCCGCATCGATCCCGGGCGCCGCGTACGCGGCTGGCAAACGGAGCGCGACCGACATCGTTGTACTCGGCAAGACCGGGCTCAAGTTGAGCCGGCTCGGCATGGGGGTGGGCACCAACAGCGGAAACGTTCAGTTCAGTCTCGGCAAGGATGCTTTCAGGAATCTGGTCAGGGCCGCCTTCGATCGCGGCATCCGCTATTTCGACTGTGCGCAGTCCTATAAGACGTTCGACTGGGTCGCAGATGCCCTTACAGGCTTGCCCCGCGAAGAGATTTTTCTGCTGTCGAAGATCGGAGGCAATCCCGAGAAGCCGTCCGAGGTTATCGATAAGCAACTCCGGACCCTCAGAACGGATTATATTGACTGCATGTTGGTCCATTGCGCGGTCACGGCGACGTGGACGACGGAGCGCAGCCGACTGATGGCGGCAATCGATGAGGCAAAGGCCGCAGGAAAAATTCGGTCAAAAGGTGTTTCCTGCCATTCTCTTCCTGCGTTGCGCGTCGCCGCCCAGTCGGATTGGGTGGATGTCAATCTCGTGCGCGTAAACCCTCAGGCCCGGCACACCGACGGCGAAACGCCGAAATGGAATGCGCCTGGCAAGCCCATCGAATCGGTGCTGGAACAGATGGCGATCATGAAGCAGAATAACCACGGCGTCATCGGAATGAAGCTCATCGGCAATGGCGACTTCACTGATCCCGCTGACCGTGAAAAGTCGATCCGTTTCGCGATGTCGCGGCGCGAGATCGATGCGGTGACCATCGGTTTCAAGAGCACGGACGAGATCGACGAGGCGATCCGGCGCATGAACAGCGCGCTGGCAGGCTGAACGCCGTTCCGCGAGGCATCCAAGGGCCGCTTTTAAAAATTCAACACTTCGGTGCAAAGGTAAATATCGCGATTCACCCTGCTGGGGAGTACTGGGAATACTGCAAACAGCCCATCTGGCCCCACTTTCGCGGCATTCCCAGCCCAGCATTCCCAGTTTCCCCAG
>CAZMLC010000038.1:0-4055 GCA_964567125.1 uncultured Akkermansia sp. | reverse complement strand
CCCATCTGGCCCCACTTTCGCGGCATTCCCAGCCCAGCATTCCCAGTTTCCCCAGTACTCCCAGTGGCCCCATTAGGGTCGTAGATAAAACCTGCCGATGAAAAAGTTATACTTTTACACCTAACCATTGACTTTTTACCCGTCCATGGCTATGCTTGAAACATAACTTGCGCTTTATACAATTGAGTAAAGCCTACTACACTGTTGGGCAATAAAGGAGTAATTAGATGGCAAAGACTGCGGAACAAATCATCTCCGATATAAACGCGTATATGAAAGCGTGCGGAGGCAATAATTCGGACTGGTATGTCGGAATCGCAACTGATGCAAGACAGCGCCTATTTGATGACCATGCCGTTTCTGAAAAGGATGGATGTTGGATCTATCGTCAAGCCACCTCGTCAGATGTTGCTCGATCTGTCGAGAAAGCCTATTTGGATGCTGGCTGTGATGGAGGGCCTGGCGGTGGTGATGACGGAACAGATTATGTGTACGCCTACAAAAAGGCACGAGATACAAACCCATAGGATTTATGACAGCCCAACAAGCCAGCCCACACAACGGCGTGACCGCCGTGTATGGCCTCTGACGTTGGGATGAAAACCATGAAATTTCCAATCAACTTCAAGAAAGATACGTGGTTGCACAACTCTGGGTGTGACCTCTGCGGAACTCTAATGCCGACCGGAGAATTTGTCTCCTTCTCTTTCGGGGGGCAGCAAGACCATGCGAAAGACGACAGGTTGGACTTGTCAGATGTTGAGATCGGCATGGGGTTTGATTGGCAAAGCTCAGTCCCAAATATTGGAACTGGTTTTCAGGTCGTCAAGGGGACGGTCCATTGCCAGTGCGTTTTCAATTTCTGTTCAACCAAATGCCTCAGGAAGTTCATGGACAGTATGGTTGATAACTTGGAAAGACTGATGGAAAAGGAGCAATCAGGGACAAAATGTGACTTTTACAACTCCAGAGATTGAAATCACGGTGAAGGACTTCAAGAAGCTCATCAAAGACGACTAACCCGGCGACCCTCCGAACCCCCATTCGCCTTCGGCTCAGCGGGCCGGGGGTCGCTGACGTTGAACTGAAAAAGCAAAGACATGAAATCCTCAATAATACTTTTTTTAATGATAGTCGGATTTTCTTGCTTAGCAGATCAAACAAATGCGATTATTCAATTTCGGAAACCATTTGAACGAAAGCTGCGCATCGATAAGGAAAACACATATCAATTGATTGTTATGAAGGAAACCCCATATGTAATAGAAAACAATGTAATTATTTTTCCCGGCGAGTCTTTTGGAGCATCTATATCAACCAATGCCTCAGGAGAGGTGGCTTTGAAATATGAATCCGACAAGTCCAAACAAGATGTGACGTTTAAGTTAGAACAGAATATCTTTGACGATGGCTATCCATTAATGATTTTAATTACAAAAAACAAATTGAAAAAGCCTTTACGATTTCAGGTGTTTAAATGTCTACTTGAAAAAGGGAAAGACAAACCAGTATATTCCGGTGAAGTTAATGCATCACCAAACATTCCTGTTTATACCGGAATCGGAACTATTGTAACTACCGCTACACTATACAATTTTGAATTCCTTAAAGAACCCAGAAAACAACAATAGTTCAACAATGCTGCTGCCGGAAACCCATAAGAAACCCATAAGGGTCGTAGCCAAAAATTCAACAATTCGTCTCGTGTATTTTTTTCTACGAATTCGCCCTTCCGCAACGCGACAAAACACCATCCAAAAAAATAGACTGCGTTTCAGAAAAGGATCTGCGTACGGCGGACTCAACTTTAAGACCGGCTACTCGAAACGGAAGACGCCCCACAAGCCAGGTTGCACGCCGGCCTCGGTCGGCAAGTCGGACATGATCTGCGTGTTTTTGTTCGACCAATAGGTGCGCCGCAAAACGCGCGTCGCGCTCTCGTCGCTCTCGACGCGGCCCACATCGCCGCGGATCTCCTTGAGCTGCGCAGGATCGAAGTGAATGCTCGCCAGCGGAATCGCGGCGGTCAGCGTGACCTGCGAACCTGAACGCGCCACGGCGATGCGCACATCCTCCAACACCACGACGCGGTCGCACCAGAGCGTCCGCCACGGCGAGCTGAACGGTACGCGTGTAGCCGGCGTAACCGCCAGCTTGTAATCATACAGAATGCAGACCGGCTTGTCGTTGTACATCGCGAAACTGATGCGGATATCGCCCTCGCCGGCCTCGCTCCGATCGCTGCGCAACCCTGCTTTGGTCTGGAGCATGAGATCGATGACATCGCCGGTCTTGAAGAGCTCAAAGAGGTTCTCGCCCTTGTTCTGGAAGGGCGCGCGGTCATCGTTCCCTTGATAGCTCACGTAGAGATGCTTTGCGTCGTAAGCCAGCGCAAAACCATCAATACGTTCCTTCGGCCACAGTGAAGACGGTTGCCCAATCGTGATTGCGTCATCCTTTACGCGTGCCACAGAATAGACTTTGGGTTGTGACTTCTTTATGGCCTGCTGCTGACGGACTTCCAACGCTGCGGCAACCGTCTCGGCTGCCACCGTGATCGTTCCGCCACTCAAGCGCTGAATCGTATCAAGTCCCTCGAGCTCGACGACGGAGCAGTGATTTTTTCCGACCACATACACATATTTTTCCCGGCCATCCGCGCCGACCGTCTTCTGCAGGAGTCCGCCGAAGTGCTCATCGTATAAGCTGGTCTCCGCCATCACGTCGGGTGTCGGCGGATTCACATAGTTCCAGAGCAGTCCCACGCGCTGATCGCGGAAGACCCGGTCGATGAAGAGGCCGTCCCGCGCTGTCATCAGGTAGGTGCAGCCCAGATTGGAATTGAAGGCCACCACCTCGCCCAGCGCCTCTGACACCGGCACAATGCCCCAGATGCGCGTCGGCGCAATCAAGACGCCCGGCTCATCGCCACGCGCCGTAGTTTTGTGTCCAGCATGCAAGCCCGGCCAGTCGTTGCGATAACTCCAGAGCTGTTCATCGTTGGTCGTCACACAGGTGACGGGCCCGCCCAGAATAACCGCATGGTTGCTGGAGTCCGGCATCAGGCTTTCACCGCTGCCTGCCACGGTTGTCGTCGGCACGTCGTAGCGCGGATAGCCCTGCGCGGTAAAGCCCGCGGGCGTGAAGAAGACCGCGCGGTTCTCGCCCGCATTCGCGGCTGCGACGAACTGCGCGTTCATGCGCCAATTCCAGCCTGCGGAAGCGCCCATCAGCACCTTCCCGTTGTAGGAAAGCGCGCCGAACTTCAATTCGTTCACCTGCACCTGCGCATCGTCGTTGAGATCCGTCCACGTAAAGAACTTCTGATCCGGTTGATAGCCTGCAATTACATTCGTCAGAAACCCTGTATCCTGAATCGCCACGCGGTCGCGCCGATCCGGAATCGGCGCGTGGAACGTCGCGCGCAACGTGTAGGCAGACCCCAGGGCTGCCACAGGACGGACTGATGTTCCCACATACTTCCACAGCACCAGCACGCCGTGTCCATGCGGATGCATGTAGCTGGTAAACCAGAGGTCCTTGCCCTTCTGTCCCTGCGCTTGCGCACGAAACGCGTAGCTGGGGTAGTTGCCGTCCTCCGGCGCTAAACCATGCTTGGCTTCGACATGGCAGAACGACGCGACATTCGTGTTATCGGAACGATAGAGCAGATTGACTACCGATACGTTGCCATTCGCGGGATCACGACGGAATTCAAGCCCCTTGTAGAAGAGGCGACGCTCATCCGCAGGATCCACACAACCGTCACCGCCATATTGCGTAGGCCCGTACACCGCATGCACGCAGCGTCCGCTCTTCGGATCCCACAGGCTGACGCGTCGCGTCCAATCCGTATGCTCCGCGACCCACACCTTACCATCCGCAGCAACCTCCACGCCGTACGGTTCCTCAAGATCGTTTGTATCAAATGTACCCACCGTGCGCGCGCCGGGCTTGCCCAGCGTTGCACAGCGCTCACCCGTCGGCTTAAATCCGATCACCTGATGCAGCGGCGCACCCTCGCCTACGTAGATCGTGCCGTCATCGGCCACGCC
>CAZMLC010000037.1:0-26146 GCA_964567125.1 uncultured Akkermansia sp. | reverse complement strand
TCGCGGAAGACGTGTAGCGCGAGGAAGCGCAGCTTGTCGTATGAGGCGCCGTCGCGCACAAAGTGCCAGAGGAAGAAGTCGTGCAACTCGTAGGGGCCGATCAGATCTTCGGTCTTCTGCGCAATCGCGCCGCTCTTTTCAGGCGGCAGCAGTTCGGGACTGATCGGCGTGGCGACGACGTCGGTTAGGATCTCCGCTAACGTCGCGTTGTCGCTCTGCTGCGCATAGGCGCTCACCACGGACTGGATGAGGGTCTTGGGCAGCGAGGCGTTGATCGCGTACATGGAGAGATGGTCGCCGCTGTAGGTGTTCCAGCCGAGCGCGATTTCCGAGAGGTCGCCCGTGCCGAGCACGATGCCGCGTTCGGCGTTCGCGAAGTTCATCAGGATCTCGGTGCGAACGCGCGCCTGGACGTTTTCGTAAACCGTGGTCTTGTTTTCCGGATCGAACCGGATCGCCTCGAACTGGGCTTTGCAGAGGGGCCGGATATCGATCTCCTCAAAGCTGACCTGCAACGCGGCGCAGATCTCCTTGGCGTTGTTGCGCGTCTGTGAGGAGGTGCCGAAGCCGGGCATGCTGATGGCATGGATCATGGAGGCCGGTTGCTTCATGGCGCGGCAGCTCTCGTAGGCCACGAGCAGGGCGAGCGTGGAGTCGAGTCCGCCGGAAACGCCGATAATGATTTTTTCGCTGTGCGTGTGCTCGATGCGTTTGATGAGGCCCGCGCATTGGATCTGCAAGGTTTCCTGCAAATCGAAGGGTTCGGGAATAAAGGGCTTGCGCGACAGCTTCGCATAGGTGAGCGTCTGCGTGGACGGTACCTGTTTCAGCGCGATCGAACGGAAACGCTTGTGCGTGGAGGCTTTGTTGAAACTGCTGGACGACATGCGGATCGCATCGAGGCGCGGCAGATCGATGTCGGCGAAAAGCAGGTCGGATTCGCGCGAGAAACGGGCGTTTTCCGCCACGACCTCGCCATTTTCCGCCACGAGCAGGTGACCGCTGAAGACGACGTCGCTGGTGGATTCATGGACGCCGGCCGACGCGAGGATATAGGCGCACGTGCAGCGCGTGCTGTGTTCCGTGACCAGGCGGCGACGGTTGTCGCACTTGCCGATCTGCTCGGTGCCTGCCGAGGGATTGACGATCAGGCGCGCGCCGGCCAGAACCAGTTCCGCGCTCGGCGGGTGGATGCTCCAGAGGTCCTCGCAGATCTCGACGCCGAAGATGAAATCGTTCTGGTCGGTGAAGAGCAGGTCCGTGCCGAAGGGGATGGGCTGCACGATCTCGGGCCATTGGAGTTCCGAGGCCACGATATCCTCGCCGGAGCTGAACCAGCGGTTCTCGTAAAATTCACGGTAGGTGGGCAGGACGGATTTGGGCACAATGCCGAGGATCGCGCCGTGCTGCACAACTGCGGCGCAGTTGTAGAGGCGGCTTTCGTAGGCGATGGGGAGGCCCACGATCGCGATGGTCGAGGACTGGGCCGTGGCGTGCGCAAGCTCGATCAGCGCGACGCGCGCGGCATCCAGCAGCGCGGTGTTGAAGAAGAGATCGCCGCAGGTATATCCGGTCAGGCTCAACTCAGGAAAAGCGCAGAGTACAGCGCCTTCGGCCTCGCTGGCTTTCAGCGAAGTCACGATTTCCGCTACATTAAAATGGGTGTCGCCCACACGCAGACGGGGGGAACAGGCTGACAATCTGTAGTAGTCCATGGTGAAAATAGTATAGCAGAATGGTTTGCGCGGTCGTGTAAAAAATGCGGTGCAGATTGAAAAGTCTGCACCGCACCGATTAAAATCCTCCGATACCGAGGGCGTTATTGCGTCGTCCGCCTCCCTGAATCAGGTCGAAGAAGGGGCGTGGCAGGTTGGGTTGCTGCCACAACTGCGCAAAGCGCGCATCCGCGCGGAGCATCTGGCGCGCGGCATCGCCGCCGACTGCGACGGCGCGCTGCCAGGCCTGATAACCGGCGTTGTGTTGTCCGCGGCTCAGTTCGATCCAGCCGACTTCGACGAAGCCGCGGAAATCCTGCGGCAGAACCTGCGTGTAGCGCTGGTAGGCTTGCAGCGCCATGTCAGCCTGCTGAATGGCGCTGAGGGCCTGGCCGATGCCGTAGAGGGCTTGCGGCGGGAGCTCTTTAATGTCGAGCATCTGACGGCAGAGGTTGAGCATGTCGTTGCGCGCATTCAGCTTGTGATAGACGGAGAGCAGCTCCATCATGTCCTGCAAAGTCGGGGCGTTCGTCAGTTTGCGGATCAGTTCATCGCGGCGGGTCGTGGCTGCGGCGATTTCGTCGATCTGCTTCAGGAAGGCGTGCGCGTTGTTATTGTATTCGTCGTAGGTCAGATAGGTCTTGATGAGCGTGCGCGCCTCGTCGAAGCGGCGCAGGCTCATGTAGAGTTCCGCGAGACGGAAACTCGATTCCGGGCTCTCCGGGCAGAGTTCGAGCGACTGCTTGAAGGCATATTCCGCTTCCGGCAGCATGTTGCGCCAGAGGTAGAGTCCTGCAATGGCCACGCGCATTTTAGAAAACGACTTCTTGGCATCGGCATTGCGGCGGAACTCTTCGCGGGCGGTGAAATCCCGCACGAGCTTATCCCAGTAGGCTTTATCCTTGTCGAAGATGCCTTTCCAGAGGGCTTGATTCTCCTGGGGTGATGGCAGCGTCTCCTTTTCGATGCGCATGATCACACCCGAGGGACGCAGGTAGGGATACATCCAGGGAATGACGTAGCTCTCTTCAACATAGAAGGCGTGCTTGTCCTTGTTCCAATCGAAGATGTATTTGGCCAGGATGCCGTTGATCTCCATGACGGCCAGCGCGCCGGTCACCTGGACGCGTCCGTTCTCGATCACGATATCGCCGCGGTTCGGACGGGTGCCGTTCTGCACTTCGGTCACGAACTGCTGGAAGGCGCGCGAGTTGTCGTCGGGGCTCGGAATGCGGATCGGCTGTTTGGGAAAATCGTTCTGGCGATCCAGCAGGGTCCAGCCCGTCTTGAAGACCCAGCGCTGCCACGGAAGGAATTTCTCCAGCGTCTTGGGGTCGTTCGGATTGGGGCGCGAGAAATCGTAATGGTCGCGGATGTAATTCATGTAGGTGCCGTCCGCGAGCGCATTCTGGGTAATGATGTAGACATCCGAGCGATCAAACTCCGAACCCTTGGATTCGGGCAGGAAGGGGCTCTGATAGCGATCTTTCGGGTTGACCTGACTTTCGCAGAAGATCATGTAGGTGGGGACAAAGCGCCCGGGGTCTGTGCCGCCGAAGAGCACGGCATCTTTTTCCATGTCGGGATAGCCGTCGCCGGGGCAGAACATGCGGTAGCCGAACTGATAGCCGAAGTCGTGCGTGCCGAGCGCGCAGAGGCTCCAGTTCGTGCGGTAGGTGATGATCGGCAGGGCGAGCAGCGCGGCGCAGGCGAGGTAGGCGACGCTGCGCGGCAGGCGGGTCCAGAAGCTGATCACGAACGAATAGGTCAGCGCGATACCATAGCCGATCAGCATGGCGTAGAAGCCGTGGGCTGGTGCGAAGAACTTGATCGTGATTTCCTGTTCCTGGCGATCGAGCTTCGGGTTGATGATCAGGATGAGGCCGAGGCTTGAGGCCAGGAAGGCTGACCAGACAAAGATGGCCCAGGCGCGGCCTGACTTGTTGAGATAAAGCCAGAGGCCGAGAATTAAAATAAAGAGCGTGGCCAAGCCAAAGCCCCAGATGAGGAGCGCAGGCGTGAGCTCAGGGGGCAATTTCAGAAAGACCGAGCGGAAGACGATCACGCTGATCATGGACATGGGCAGTGCCGCGAGCCAGGAGTAACCGATCCAGCGATAGGACTGCGCGCTTTGCAGAAGGTGTTTAAAGAGCCAGTAGGTCGAGACCAGCAGCGTGACGAGGCCGAAACCGGCGAGCGGCAGCGAGTACTGGCGGATCAGACCGCGGATAAAGACCCAGAGCTGGATATGGAAGATGTCGCTGAAGGGGTCCGCGCCTTGCAGTTTTTCATACTGGCCGCGCGTGATGGCGTGCAAAAAGCCCTCTTTGGTCGAGGTAAAGCCCCAGTTCATGGGCGGATTGGTCGACGAGGCGAGCGGCATATAAAAATAGAGTGCGCAGCCGGAGATGAAGAGCAGCGTGTAGATCAGCGTGTAGCGGGGATTGACCCAGCCGTAGAAGCGGCCCACAATGAGGAGCGCGATGCCGGCCAGGGCGAGCATAACAATCTTACCGATGCCGAGTTCACCGGGAAGCGTGGTCTCTGTGTTCTTCAGCCAGGCGAACAGGGCGAAGACCGTGGCGAGGCTCAGCAAGACCGCGACCGTCAGGTCGCAGAAGGTCGAGAGCGCGCGCATCATCAGCGTGAAATCGCCTTCGCGCGTGCGGGCCAGCTGTGCACGTTCACGTTCATCGAAATAGTGGTCAAGGCCGAGCGCGAAGGTGCCGACAACCAGCGCGGCTGCCATCACGGCGACGGTCTGGTGGTTGGTCATGCTCAAGCCGAAGGTCAGCAGGGCCGCATAGAGAAAGCCTTTGCGCTGGGGGCGCATCATCCAGGCGAAGAAGAAGCAGGTGATGAGGATAAACGAAAAGGCGTTGAGCACGCGCATTTCCGAGACGCTGGCCCAGAGCCAGACGCCGCGGTTAAAGCCGAAGAGCAGGGAGGCGCTGGATCCGACGCAGAGCGCGAGCCAGTGATTGATGCGGGTGTCGACGTCTTTAGTCCAGGGCAGGGCTTTGAGCAGGATGCGTGTACTACAGGTCATCATCAGCGTCATGATGCCGACGGTCAGCGCGCCGGTGAAGACCGACATTGAGCCGATGCGCCAGGCCGGGTTGCCAAAGGGGACGATGAAGTGGCTCCAGATGTAGCCGAGGAAAGCCCAGAGGGGATAGCCCGGAGGATGGGGGACGCCGAAGGTGAAGGCGCCGGTGACCAATTCACCGGAGTCTTGCAGCGTGACCTCCGGGGCCATATTCCTTAGAAAGACGAACCCGGAGAAGAGGAAGGTTGCCGCCGCGGCGATCCAGTCTTCGCGTTTGAAGAGCGGTGCCTTGGTGTCAGAGGGTTCCGTGGTGTTAGCAGCGTGAGTTTGCTTTGAGAAAAAAGAAGAAATCGCGTTCATACGTCTTTTACTTATGGTCTGAAATCCTGTTTAATGGGCGAACTGAAATCAATAAAACTGTATCATATCGCGCCTTTTTGCTCAATCGGATTGTGCGCGCGTAAAATGACAATTTTTTAATCGTTTTGTCATGGCTTTCCTCTTGCCATAATGCATTGGAAAAGCTACTGTTATCGCATCTTCAAGCACGCTGTTCCCAGCGTTCAACGAGGGCTGTTTTATGGGTATTTTACGCGTTCTTTTTTGCGTGAGTTTGTTCTGCCTGTCGTGTTTCGCACGCGACGCGATCGCGCCGTATGAAACGGACAAGAAAGTCGAGGCGCACACGAAGGTCGACCGCGCGTTGTTCGAATCCTGGCAGAAGCAGGGACTGCCGGTTCCCTACGCGGCGGCGGATACGGTCTATGCCCGGCGGCTCTATCTCTCATTGGCCGGTCGCCTGCCGTCCGATGCGGAGGCCAAGGCGTTCTTTGCCGATCAATCCGCCGACAAATATGAAAAGCTGGTGGATACGCTGCTGGCCTCGGAGCACTATGTGGATTACTGGAGCTTGAAATGGTGCGATGCGCTGCGGGTCAAATCCGAGTTCCCGATTAATCTGTGGCCGAACGCGGTCTATGTCTACCACTACCGCGTCTGCTCTTTTCTGAAAAACAACGAACCGTACGACCAGTTCGTGCGCGCCTTGCTGACGGCCTCGGGGAGCAACTTCCGCGTGGCGGAGGTCAATTTCTACCGTGCGATCTCGGAGCGTGCGCCCCTGCCGATCGCCGCGGCGGTGGCGCAGACCTTCATGGGGATTAATTTGGAGGGACGTGCACCGCAGGCGCAGACGAACATGGCGGCCTTTTTCCAGAATGTGACGATCGCCACGACGCAGGAGTGGAAAGAGGAGATCGTCTATTGGAAGCCGGGGGACGTGGCGCAGAAACTGGTTTTTCCGAACGGGGCATCCAAGACCGCGAAGGCCGGGGAGGATTACCGGGCCATCTTCGCTGATTATCTGACGACCGGAAAGTGTGAGTACTTTGCCAAGGCGGCGGTCAACCGCGTCTGGTATTGGCTTTTCTACCAGAGCTTCTATGAGAATCCCGACGATATCACAACGCCCTGTCTCAACGAGAAGGTCATTGAGCTGCTGGCTGAGGATTTTGTGGCGAGCGGGTATGACTTCAAGCGCTTGGTCCGCGCGGTTGCGAACACGGCCGTGATGCGCGCGTCAGCCATTGCGCTGGATGCACCGCGCGCTGAGCTGGCGATCAAGTATGCGGCGCTCTATCCAATACACCGCATGGATGCGGAGGTCGTTGAGGATTCCATTCGCGATCTGACCGGAACCACGTTTGAGTATTCCAGCGTGATCCCGGAACCGTTCACCTTCATTCCCAATCAGAGCCGCACCGTGACGTTAGCCGACGGTTCGATCAGCAGCCAGTTTCTGATTCTGTTTGGCCGCCCGGCGCGCGACAGCGGTCTGCTGCAGGAGCGCAACAACCAGCTGAATGAAAAGCAGCTGCTCTATTTTTATAATTCAGGCGATATTTACCGGCGGATCGGCAGTATTTTCCAGGCGTCGGATGTACGTGATCTGCCGCCGCGCGAAAAGCTGGCGCATATCTACTGGAAATTTTTCGCACGTCCGCCCACGGATGAGGAGTCCAAGGCCTTTTTCGCCGAATATACGGCGATTCGCGACAAACGGCTGAAATGGCGGGCCTTTTTGGATTTGTGCTGGTCCTTGCTCAGCTCAAAAGAGTTTTTGTTGGTGTCCTAAGTTTCAAAGGGAGAAAATCATGAGAGCAAACGTGAAACGGCGTCAATTTTTGACCGGTATGGCCGCTTTGTATGCGATGCCCGGGCTGATGGCTGCGCCTGTTCAGCGTAAGGTGGCGAAGTCGGTCATTGAAATCTGGGTGTGGGGCGGACCCTCACAGCTGGAGACCTTTGATCCGAAGCCGCATGCTCCCGTCGAGTATGCGAATGGGTTGAAGGCGATTCCAACCAATGTGGACGGGATCTTCGTCAGCGAGTGGTTGCCGAAGTTGGCGAAGCAGGCCGATAAGTTTTCGATCATCCGTTCCATGACGCATCCGCATAACGGTCATGAGACTGCGACCTACCTGATGCAGACCGGACGCGAGCCGGGCGGCGGCAAGGTCTTTCCCGCGATCGGCGCGGTGATGGCGATGCACAAATCCAAGGAGTACAAGGGCGACCTTTCGCCCTACATCATCCTGACAGTGCCCAAGGGCCGCTTTTCCGAAATCGGGTTCCTGAGCGAAAAGTATGCGCCGCTGGTGACGGGCGGGAATCCCAATGCGGTCAAGTTCATTGTGGACGGGGTGATCCCGCCGGGCGATCTGACCGTCGCGGAGATGCAGAAGCGGTTCGAGCGCAGTGCGGCCTTCGATACCTTCGGACGCGCATTCACGAACAGCGTGACGACGCAAACGTATGATCAGTCGAGCGAGACGGCGCGCCGCATTATCTTCGGCGATGCGGCTGCGGCCTTTGATTTGTCGCAGGAGACGCCCGCGATGCGCGATCGCTACGGGCGGAATACCTTTGCGCAATCCTGTCTGGTTGCCCGTCGGCTGGTTGAACGCGGCGTGCCGTACATCACGCTCAATGCGCAGGGCTGGGATTCGCACAAAAAGCATTTTGAGACGATGCAGCAGCGGACCGCGGAGATGGATCAGGCCTTTGCCGCGCTACTGGCTGACCTCAGCGAGCAGGGGCTTCTGGACACGACGCTGGTCTGGTGGACTGGCGAATTCGGCCGCACACCGCTGATTCAGCGGGAAGCGCCGTGGTTTGGCGGACGCAACCACTACAGCAAATGCTTCAATGCGGTGGTTGCGGGCGGCGGCTTTAAAGGCGGCCATGTGGTGGGCGAGTCGGACGAAACCGCGAGTACGGTGGTCAAACGGCCGGTCGCGCCGCAGGATCTGCTGGGCAGCATCTACGAACTCGCCGGCATTGATCCGGATGCCAAGCTGCCCAATCCGCGCAACTTCGATGTGACGGTGCTGCCGCCGGAATCGCCGGCCGGCCGCTTGCGCGAAATCTATACGGTTCCCATGGGCGCCGCGAAAGCCTAGCATGCTGCGGTGTCGTGTCGGAGTGTAACGTTGAGAGGATGGTGAACATGATGAAGCAATGGATGCGTGCTGGATGCCTGGTTATCGCGCTGGTTTTGACGGTGCGGGCGGCTCCGTATATTGGTTATGTCTATCCCGCCAGTGCGCAGCAGGGCACGACGATCCGTCTGCTGGTCGGCGGGCAGGGTATGGGCGGCGTCAAATTCGGCATCGTCAGCGGTACCGGTGTGCAGGTGCGCGGGGTCGAGGTGGTGCCGAACTTCCCGAACGCGTCAAAAACGCAGCGGCGCTGGTTGATGAGCTCGCTGGAGGCGCTCGAAAAGGGTAAGGGCGGCGTTGCGCCGCTTCCGAGCGAGAAAGAGCGCGCAGAGTGGCGGCGCAACCCATGGTGGGAGCGTTTAGGCGAGCTCGATGATTTCCAGCGCAATCTGGTTTTGCGCGATCTGCTGGCGGTGCGCAATGCGTTGCAGCGTGCGCCGTCGATTCAGCAAAAGGCGATTGTGACGCTTGAAGTCGCGCCGGATGCTGAGCCGGGCATGCGCGAGATCCGCCTGTGGTCGCCCAATGCGGGCGTCTCGGTGCCGCGTCGTTTCCTGGTGACTGCGGCTCCGCATCAGCCGGAACCGCGCTACATCGCGAAGTCGCGTCCGCAACCGCCGCCAACAGTGAAGAGCGTTCCGGTTGTGCTCGATGGACAAATTCTGCCAGGTGAGGTCGATTGTTTTAAAATCAACCTGAAAAAGGGGATCTCATACTGTTTCAAGGCGTATGCGCGTACGCTGCTGCCCTTTATCGGCGATGCCGTGCCCGGCCACTTCCAGGCGGTATTGCGGATTGCGGATGCCGAGGACAACGAGTTAGCCTTTGTGGACGACTGGTATTTTAATCCGGATCCGGTCATGTATTTTACGCCGGAGACTGATGGCGTGTATACGCTGGAAATCAGGGACAATCTCTTCCGTGGACGCGAGGACTTTGTCTACATCGTGGGCGTTGACGAGAAGAAGCCCGAGATCGAGCAGTTTGAAAATCCCTTTCCGAAATTGCCGTGTGTGGCAATCGCCGAGGCCGAGAAAAAACCGGTTTCCACGGATGCGGAGTGCTGCCTGCATGGCGTACTGGACCGGCCGGACACGGTCGGGACGTTTACGTTTAGCGGAAAAGCAGGGCAAGCTGTGGCGCTGGAGGTGGTCGCACGGCAGATCGGTTCGCCGGTGGACGGATTTATGCGGCTCTATGCGCCGGATGGCGGGAAAATTGCTGAATCTGAGGGGCAGCCCTCGTTGCTGCACATCGGCGAATATGTGCAGTATGTCGATCCCTACATCGCACTGGAATTGCCGGTGACCGGAACCTATAAAGTGGTATTTACCGAGCGGACGCAGAAGAGCGGTGAGGAGTACCAGTACTGGATCCGCGTGGGCAGACCGCAGCCTGATTTTACGGTTTACTCCTCGCTGTCGGCGATTAACTTCTCCGCTGACGGATGGGCGCGCATCAAATTCTATGTCGATCGCAAGAACGGGTTCACCAATGACGTGCAGATCGTTGCCGAGGATTTTGCGGTTGATGATCCGATGATCCGCACGAATCTGAGCGACAAGGTGGTTGCCTTCCACCGGAAAGCCGAGCTGCCGGCGCATCCGGTTCCGACGAAAATTTACGCGGAGGCGCAGGTCAATGGTCAGACGATCCGTCGGCAGGTAATCCCGGCAGAGGAGATGATGCAGGCCTTCGCCTATAACCATCTGGTTCCTGCCGAGAGCTTCTATATGATGCAATACCGGTTTGCCGGTAAAAAAGCGGCGCGCAAAAAGAAATAATGTGGACGACGCTGTTTTAGACAAAGGAGACCGTATACGAGGTGTCCTTTTTTATGGGGCGGATGATCGCAGCGTGAAAATGAAATAAACATTTGCGCCATATGCATAGAAATGGTATTTTACTTTCATCGAAAATGGAGTGGTTTTCGAAGCGGGTTAGGCTGACAGGCCAACAGTGAATTTCTACGTGATGGATAGACGTCGAAGCAAGAATTGAAGAGGAGTCGTGCTATGGCAAAATTTGCCTATATTGCAGTCGATTCTGCGGGTCAGGAGACGCGCGGAACCATTGAAGCCCCGAATCAAGCCCAAGCGGTTGCCAAGGTCCGCGGCATGAAGCTGATGCCGACGGCCATCGGCGCTGTGGGCGGTGAGAGCGATACTGCATCTGCTGCGTCCGGTGCTGCGGCGAAAAAGAGTGCGGCTCCGCGGAAGAAACAGTCCAAAGATATTTCAATCAAATTGCCTAAGTTCCTGCGCGCGAAGGTCAAACAGAAAGACCTGACGACGTTGACGCGCCAGTTGGCCACGCTGGTCGATGCAGGCTTGCCGCTCTTGCGCGGCTTGCATGTTTTGGAACGCCAAACGCCCAACCCGACGCTGAAGGAAGCGCTGAAGGGGATGTGCGATTCGGTTGAAAGCGGCAGCACCTTCTCGGAATCGCTGGTGGCGTATCCGAAGATCTTCAATAATCTGTATGTGAACATGGTTAAGGCCGGTGAGGCCGGCGGTGTTCTCGAAGTAGTGTTGAACCGTCTGGCCGAATTTGCGGAAAAGGCGGAAAAGATCAAAAACAAAGTTAAAGGCGCGATGGTTTACCCGATCGTCGTGCTTTTTGCGGCGTGCGGTATCACGGGCTTCTTGCTGGTCGCGGTGATTCCGAAATTCCGGGATATTTTCAATGACTTGCTGGAAGGCAAACCTCTGCCGGCGATTACCCAGTTCGTGATGGATGCCAGTAATCTTGTCATGCACAACGGTGTCATGTTCGTGGCGTCGATCGCAGGGCTTGTGGTGTTATTCAAGGTCTTTGCTAAAACGAAAAACGGCTCCTTCATCATTGATGTGCTGAAATTGCGCATGCCGGCCTTTGGCTCATTGGTGCGGCGTACAGCCGTTGCGCGCATGACGCGTACATTGGGTACCTTGCTCTCTTCCGGCGTGCCGGTTCTGCAGGCGCTGGTCATTGTCCGCGATACGACGGGCAACGCCGTGGTATCCAAGGCGATTCAGCAGGTCCATGATGCGGTCAAAGAAGGTGAAAGCATGACAGGGCCCATGGGGGCAAGCGGTGTCTTTCCTCCGATGGTCGTCTCGATGGTCGAAGTCGGTGAGGAGACGGGCGCGTTGCCCGATATGCTTACGCGTATTGCGGATACGTATGATGACGAAGTCGACAATGCTGTTTCCGGCCTGACCTCTGTGATTGAACCGTTGATGATCATCATCCTGGCGCTCGTGGTCGGTACGATCGTGATCGCCATGTTCATGCCGATGATCCAGATCATCAGTTCGCTGGGCGGTGCAGCCTAACCGAAACGAGAGGTGTCTATGCGTAAATCTATGGTTCAACGCACGCAACCGTGTGCGGGCTTCACGATGATTGAATTGATGGTCGTCCTGGCGGTCGTGGGCATTCTCGTTATGGGAATGTTCCGACTGATGGGCGTCACGAGCGGCAAAGCCAAGTATTCGGAGACGGTTGCCACGCTGGAGCGCGTGAAAAACGCGCTGTCCGGGTATTATGCGATCTACGGCTGTTATCCGCCTGTCAAAACCAGCTATGCGCCGTTGGATCCTGATGCGAATGATTTTGATGAATATTGGGATGAAAAAAGCAGTGAAGAGGTAAAAGATCAACATGGCGTTGTTCTTCCGAATGCGAATTACGCGAATTTCGCTGCGCGCGCTCAACCGATTGCTTTTGAGTATCCCAACCTCAAGGAAGAGGAGTCCTACATCAACCGTAAGATGAATCCGCGTGTTGCCGCGACGACGCGTTCGCCCGATCGGACTGAAATACGCTGGACGAAAAATAAACTGTTCAAATTTGGTCTGATGTCCTATTTGCTGCCGCGTATTGAGTTAATGGTTAGCCGTGAGGATTCGTCGAACCAGATCCGCTGGAATGAACAGGATTCGATGGGTGTTCCGTTTGAGTTTCTTGAAGCACAACAGTGGGCCGCTGAAAATAATCCTGCGCCGACGCGCGGCAGCAGCAATCAGGAAAAGATCAGTATTTTGGAAAAGCAGCTGCTTGCTGAAAATGATGCGTGCGCCAAGTGGCTTCCCAATTTCGAGAAACGCTTGACGTTGTCATTTGACCGAAACGTGATGGGTGTTAAACTGAAACGCCAAGATGTGGGCGATTCTTGTTATACCATATATACGGGTTCTTCCGGGGCTGCGGTGATGATGAAGGCCTCGGTCCGCGATGGTTGGGGCCGTGAAATCTATTATTATTCAGAACCGCCGTATCAGAGTTATCGGCTGTGGTCTTCGGGGCCTGATGGCGCGACCTTCCCGCCATGGCTTGACACCAATCAATATCGGAGTGGTAAATTCTCCAAGTGCCGTGAGTGGATGGCGGATGATGTGGTGATGTTTGATCGATAGGAAAGAGTGTGTGATTGCTATGAAAAAAGAAGCTGGATTTACGCTTGTTGAAATGCTGGTTGTCATGGGCATCATCGCCATGCTGGCCGTTGCTTTTATGAGTTCATTTTCCTATGTGCAACGCCTGGCATGGAAACACCAGTCGCAGACGATTGTGAGCAATGCCGCTACCGCGTTGACTTTGTATTTACAAAAGGAGCGTGGCTGGGGAGAGTTGGAGAACAAAACCGAGTTTGACAGCGATGTTTGCCTGATCCTCAAAAATGCGGGTGTTTTTGATTCCACGGTGAAATCAGCCAGCGATACGAAGGCCTCTGCGAGCATTGATCGCTATGGTCTCTTGGATGCATGGGGACAGCGCAAGTTGAAGAGCAATCCGGATTTGTCTGAAAGTATTGCCAAGCAACATCGCATCCAGTTCCGCTTGGATCTGAATTTGGATGGGAAGGTGGATTCCAGCGAGAACTCCCCGAATGGCTTGCAGATTCGGGCGGCTGCGCTGGTGTGGTCACGCGGACTCGATGGCAAGGATGATTCATCTTCGACCGGCCGCTATCCCAAGGACGATGTTT
The DNA here is from genome assembly GCA_964567125.1 of uncultured Akkermansia sp. Lineage (GTDB taxonomy): Bacteria > Verrucomicrobiota > Kiritimatiellia > RFP12 > UBA1067 > CAZMLC01. The sequence continues at coordinate 12,910 of CAZMLC010000037.1, read as the reverse complement.
TGAGTTTTCCGATTGCCGGTGGTCGATAAATGCGACATTCGTCATGGCGTGAGGGCATTCATACGTGGTACGAAAGGAATGATATGAAGCAGACGCGAAGAGATTTCGGTTTTACGTTGGTTGAACTGATGATGGTGATTGTGGTCATCGCACTGGTGGCTTCATTGGCGACCGGAGCGGCGATGCATTCGATTAAACAGGGCCGCAAAAAACGGATTGAGGTTACGCGGTATGCCTTGCAGAGTGCATTGACCAATTACCGTGCCCGGGAAAATCGTTGGCCGTGGACATCGCTGCCGACTGTGGATGTCAATGATGATGCGAATTTGCGTTACTTTAAAGGCAAGGATAATGCCAAGGTGTTTGGCGACTTGATTCAGAAGACGGCTCAAGAGGGCGTGCCCTATTTGGATTTGGCCTCATTGCAGACGGACCGAATCGCGAAGAAGGCTAAATCGCGTTCTATTCGCGATTATGTCGCTGAAAACGGGGCATCGGGAACGATTCCTATTGGCTATGTCGATCCTGATAATTCATCCAAATTCCACTATTTCCGCGTTGTTTATAACATCACGACAGATTCCGTTAGCGTTGAAGAGGAAAATTAATAAGGCTTTGAAGAGGAACGTACTGTATGCACAAGAGCATGGATGTCGTAGCGAAAAATAAGCCATCAGGTGGGTTTTCCTTGATGGAGCTGCTTGTCGTCATGGCCATCATGGGGTCGTTGTTGGCGTTAGGCGCGGTCAGCTATTTTGCGGCGATCGCCGGTATGGCGCAGCGCAGTGCGGTCGATCACCTGATGTCGACCTTGACAGTTGCTCGCCAGCGCGCGTGTATGGATGCAACACGCGTGGGCGTCATCTGGTTTAATGAAAGCGTGGATGGCAGCAGGACCAATGTCGTGCCCACATACGTCGTCTGTAAAGCGGTTGGCCGTATTTCCAAGATCAGCGGCAGTGAAATTTACGATGAGTTCACGCCGCTCAATGAGATGTTCGGCCTGGAAAATAGCACGGATCAGCGGATTGATGTAAACAAACTCAAAGGCATGCGTCTCTTTAATATGACGCAGGGTACGATGTCGCTTGTTATTCCGCGCGCGGTCAGTTATATGGGATCCATGACCTTGCCTTCCCCGTACAGCAAGGTTAAAGGCGGAACAGGTCAGTTAAATAACTTTGTCTTTTATGGGTTACGACAGCATTCGAACAGTCGTACGTGGCAGTGGCGGGAAGGCGATGTGTATGGCGTTGCGTCAACGGAGCCACGCACGTTACCGAAGGGGATTGTTTTCGCGTCGTTGGCGGATGGGCAGGAAACAGCACAGATCAACAATGGCAACTGTATTTGGTTTTCCCCGGATGGAAGTGTTGAAGGCCGTACGATTCGGTTGACCGATACGAAACAAAAAAAATCCTGCTCCTTTACAGTGAACAACGATGGCAGTATTTCGCCCGAAGGGCGCGTGTCATGGAACTGATGCATGGCGGATGAGCAGCACGTATTTTGCCACCGGATGTGAATGGAAATGAGGTTGAAAATGGGTACTCAAAGACAGATGCGAAGTCGGATGTTCAGCACGTTCGGTTTTTCGTTAATCGAAGTGAACATGGCTGTTTTTGTGATGGCCGTGGGCATTATCGCTATGGCGGCACTCTATCCGCTTGGTTTGCGGGAAAGCATTCAGAGTACGGCGGATTTGAAGCAGTCGATGTTTGCTGATCTTGTTTTGGGCGCTGCGGTCTCTGCAACAAGCACTTCGAACATGACGTGGACAACCTTTCAAAATGAGGTGGCTTTGGCAAACGGGAGTACGGCGGTCGGACAAACGGCAAAAACAAAGCCTCCCGTTGATGTTCAAAGGGCTGTTGATCGGGCGGTCTCAGTTTTCAACGCCGATTCGGACGTTAAAATGGTTAAAGACCTGAATTATCAGCTCTACTGTTTTCGCGTGCCGCGGTGGTCGGGTGATATTGATTCGCCGATCATGGGCTTCCTCGTTTACTCCATCGATATGGATACACGTTCGATGGCGTCCGATGATTTGAAGCGGCTATTGGGGAACCAGCAGGTTTATTATGCGGAAGCGCTCTTTCAGGGTGTGCAGTAGGGAGTTGTCTCGATGTGTAAGCGAATAAAAAAAGGCAGTGCAACACTTTGCGTAAAATCAGCGGACGCGGGATTTTCGTTGATTGAAGTTTTGGTTGCATCGACGATTCTGCTGATGATTATGATGATGCTGGGCATGCTGTTTCAGCAGTCCAGTCAGGCTTGGCGGACCGGCACGCGTCGGGCCGATATGTATGAGCAGATTCGCGGCTATTTTGGCGCGATCCAGCGCGATGCGGCGGCGGCTGTTGATGAAAAGACGATTCCTCAGCGTTTGCGCACGCTGCTCGGTGGCAACCAGAATTTTTCAGGGCAGTTGCAGTTCTATACGCTATCCGGAAGCGGATTCTACAACAACCAGGTTTCTTCCCAGAATCCGCGGCGTTCACTCACGTTTGTGACCTACAGCGGATTGAATCGCAGAGAGCAACGGCTGTGCGTGACGGGCACGGAAAGTGTGAATGCGACGATTGCTTCTGATATCAGTGTCGGGACTATTCAACCCTTTTCGTGGAACGGCAACGGGGTGAGCGGTTCTGATTTCCCTGCTTTTATTACCGTGAAAGCTGCGGTCAATCCGCGGCGCGGGAAAACGATGGAAATCGGCGCCGGTTCCGCAGGACCTGATATGCAGTGGAATTCGAAGGATGACATTGTAACGTGGGTTGACTAGGTCAAGGAATATGGCCAACATGTTTGGCTACAATCGAACTGATGATGTTATGAGAGTGCGTTTTACCATGAAACAGAGTTCGCAACAATCTGGATTTACGCTGGTCGAGATGTTGATCGTCTTAGGCATGCTGGCGATTTTAATGGCAAGTTCCTTTTCGGGGCTGACCTCTGCACGCCGGCAGGCGAAAATTACAAAAGCCAACACGGAGTTAAGGCAATTAATGAGTGCCTGGTTGGCCTATGACGCCGTTTACAACGATTGGCCGGCTTCACCCCCGGGCGGCGGAGCGATTATTGAGGCGACCGAAGACAATCTGAAAGAGCTGCTGGGCAAAGGCGCAACCGACACCGTTTTTTTGAATGCGCCCATGACTGGCTCTCCGGCCGCCTTCCGCGATCCATGGGGGAAACCCTATCAGTTCCGGGTTAAAGAAATCACAACGGGACAAAACAGCGGCAACATGACGTTTACGGCTGTGATTGCCTTCCCCAATCGGAATCGGAGCAACTAACGCGAGGGTATGAATATGAAAAACAGTTTTACTTCTTCATCGCGTGGTTCAGCATTGCTCATTGTATTGGGCTTCCTTTCGTTTATGATGATCAGTGCGGTCTCATTTGCGATTTATATGCGCATTGAACGCCAGGCTTCTTCGAATTACCGGCATGCCATCGTTGCGCGTCATTTGCTGAATTCAGCTTTGGCCCGTTCGATTGCTGAGGTGGATCACGACCTCGATGGAGATCTGCGGACCGATAAAACAAGTGGCGATATTTTCCGGTTCCCGTCGCACTCGCCCAACTGGGAGGGCGATGGCGGACGCTTCTATCTGTCTGGTGGAAATGCGAGTAATGGATTCGCCCGGGTGGTTTCTTTTGATGCACTCGGTTATGTGCCGGCGTTGTTCATGAATGATCTGCGTTATTATGGTGCGGATGCCTGCTGGGTTCAATTTGGAGCTCCGGCTGAACGGGTTCGCTCGCAGACGGTAAACAACGGCATTCCAACCTTTTATTTCGGTGGTTCAAACATTGTGGGGCGTTATGCGTTTGCCTGTCTCAATATGTCTGACCTCTTTAATGTGAATCGGTGTACCAATTTATATGTGCGCAATACCAGCGACAATCGTGTGAGTATTGGGTATTTGCTGCGCCCCAACAAACTCTCGGATTTAGACTCGCGGTTCAGAGACGATGTCTCCTATCCGACAATCCTCGATTTTTATGCCGGTATGCATCAAGCTGGTGCCACCGAATTCCCCGATAGTCCCTATCATGCGTGGGCCTCGGGCGCGCAGATGGCTGAATCGTTGCAGGTGCGCGATACCAATCATGTGTTTGTAACCGATGGATTCGCACGTGTCCAAAAACCGCGCAAGAAAAATACGAAAGAAGTGAATAACGACGCCTGCAATATCAGCAAACGTGCGGTGTCAGCTTCGCTGGTCAGCGGGGTGTGGAATACGGAGTTCTCAACGGCAATGGGGTACGCTTTCCCGCAATGGAAGAATTTTGTCGACACTGATAACGAACCGATTTTTCAGGATATTCTGGCGGAGTATCTCGCGATGCCGGGGGCTGGTGCGAAACGGTTGGATATTCCCTCGGTTAAAATGGCACCCATGGTCTACCAGATCGCGCTTTCGCGGATGGATCCGAAGACGCGCGTCGTCACAGAAGGGGCGCCGCCCAATCAAACTAAGATCTGCTCGGTTTTGCCCGCCGGTGAAGGCGGCGTGATCCAGGTCGGATTGATGTTCCCGTTCCGCAATTCAGCGGCACTTGTCAGTCGTTCGTTTACGGTCGATGCCGAATTAAATATCTATCTCTTCGATGGCAATCCTGATGCGTCGGCACCACAATTAACTCCGTCTATTAACCCGCTCTTATTACCAGCGGTAAAGGTCAGTGGGTCAACGACCGTGTCCTCTTCAATCGCGAATCAGGCAGACTGTTTTCAGTCGGTTTCACTGCCTGTTTCTGTGCCGGAGGTTAGATTGACCGGCTCAGCATATGATGGTAGGACCGTGCGCGTTGTGATGGTTGTTTTTGTGACCGTGCGTCAGGGCGGAAACTATTTGGACTCTGTACCGCATCGCAAGGGCATGGTTCCCGGAGTTGAAGGCGACCGGAATAGATTGGCTGTGCCGAAGTTGTACTTTCAGCAATCTGCTGCGTTTAAGGTTTCGGATGAATTGGCCGAGAAGAACTGGCCGCTGGAGTATTACAGTCTGACGTGTCCTGACCCGCGGTATAACTTTGCAGCGGCAAACTGGTACTCTTCCGCGGCGTCGAGTGTTACGGACGGTGCTGGCATGCTTCAGGAATTGCGTTCGGCGAATTTGCTCGGTGCAAATGGACGTGATAGCGATGTGTTTATGTTCGCTTCGGGGCAAGGGGTGTTGCAGTCTCCGGGTGAACTCGGATATCTTGTTCGTCCGTACAATAACGGTTCACGTTATACGTCGTTATCCGAATCATTAAAGAATCGTACAACGATTGGCCAATTGGTGGATTACGATGCGTTCTATCGGACTGTCCGCCTTTATGATCATGGCGGAACCGATCCGACAACACAATTACAAGACCCTGTTTATGAGTGGTTTTACGCGGCGAATGAAGATGATTCCGTCGATGGCGTGCGCGTCAATCCACACTCTGACTTGCCCATGGTGTTGACGGCTGCAATCGCCAAGACGCCCCTTGATTACTACTATGCCTATCAAAATCGGACGAGCACGTCCAACGATAAAAAGACGTTTGACGCCTCGACTGGCAATGGCGGTATTGATGCAGGCTGGACTGACTTCTCGCGCGCATGGTTGGAGCGGATGCGTGCGAACCAGCAATATCTGGTCGATATGACGCGACGGTATAATAATAAACTGCTGTATGAAATTTATGGTAGTTCGCAGTCGCCCTATAATTGGGCGTGGTATTCTGGCGATACCAAGAGTATCTTTAATGCGACCTTGTCGCGGGGCGACTTGTTCGAGGTGGACCGCAAGATGCTGTACTCGTTTTCCTTGGAATCGTTTTCGGATCGGCAACAACTCTTCTTGTATGTGATCCAGGCTGAGGCAACGGGTATGGCGGTCGGATCGAGCGGCAAATCATTGGCTGGCGGACGTGCCATCGCGGTTGTTTGGCGTGATCCCGAGGTGAATACACAGTCGAAACAACATGACACGCGGATTCTGTATTATCGTCAACTGGACAATTGAGTTTAGGTCCATGGCAAATGTCCGTGCGTGCTCAAGGCGTGTTTGCTTGCTGCATGTCCATATTGACAAATCAAAACTTCCAAAGGATAGAAGCTTTTGATATTGTATCGCTTATTTCAATGGGAGAAGAGCGTTTTTCCATGAATCCTGCGTTTGTGACAACACGCACATGCTTGTTACACATAACGGGGGCGCTTTGGATACTTGATTAGTACCCGAATACTATGAATAATCCGTTTACCTTATTCGTTACACCGTGGTTTGTTTCCGCATTTACCGGCTGGGTGACTGCGCAGGTTATCAAGATGACGGTTGCGGTGTTTCGTGGGCGCAAGTTGGATTTTCGCTATCTGATCAGCACGGGCGGCATGCCGAGCGCCCATTCAGCAACCGTCTCCGCGCTGTTTGCATCGGTCGGATTAACCGAAGGTTTTGATCAGCCCATTACGATGGTTGCCATGACGTTCGCGATCATTACCATGTTTGACGCCACCTCTGTGCGGCGTGCAGCAGGGAATCAGGCGCGCGTGCTGAATATTATGATCCAGGAGCTTTTCCGCGATCATAAGCTGAATCATACGCGCCTGAAGGAACTTCTCGGCCATACGCGGACCGAGGTTTTTGCCGGCATGACGCTCGGCCTTTTGCTGGGGTGTATCGTTGTCTGGTTGTTTGATATCCACTAACGTACGAAGTTATGAATTTTACGCGCATACATATTTGCATCCTCGCCTTCTGCAGTCTGAACGCCTGGCTAGGCTTTGCGGAAGATGCCTTTGTTTTGCCTCCGGCACCGCAGCGTGCCGCGGATACGCGCTCAGCCGCACAGATCCTGGCCGACTGTACGCGCATTATCCCGACCGAGCGACTGATGCTGAAGGGAACCTTGACGATTCGGCAGCGCCGCGGCATTACGCTTTCGGAAAGTCCGTATACCTTGCTGCTGGATTGGGGCGCAACGCCGCCGAACGCGGAGTGCATGCTCTATGCTGATAATGGGACCACCTTGGTCGAACGGGCTGTCCTGACGCGGCCAGCAAATCAGTCGGCGAAAATCCGTCTCTTTTCCGGACCGGAGATGAAACCATTACCTGCGCCCGCGTTTACCGATCGCATTCGCACAACGGATATGACCTGGCTCGATCTGACGCTCGATTTTCTCTGGTGGAAGACGGTGCGCTTTGACGATGTTTCCCGCGGAACAAGTCAGAACGGGCGCGAAAGCTATATCCTGCTGGCAACGCCGCCGGAGCCGATCCCGGGATGTTCCGCGATGCGCATCTGGATCGATTGCCAGATTGGCTGTATTCTGCAGGCGGAACAGCTCGATATGGAGGGCAAACCGGTACGCAAAATGTGGGTACAACGCGTCAAAAAAATGGATGAACGCTGGATGATTCGCGATATGGAAATTGAAACGTTGAACAGCGGGCATCGGACGCGTCTCTATGTTGAAAGTGCGGAGAGACCATAAGGTGTCATGAGTACGTTGCTATTGATTTTTCTCTTGGGTATTCTGCTCTTTCTGTTCAGCTTGTCGGCGTTTTTTTCAGGCTGCGAAACTGTGCTGTTTTCACTTTCGCCGATACAGTTGCAACAACTGCGCGAACGCAATCATGCGGTTGCTACTCGCGTCGAGCAACTGATGGAAAAACCGGCGGTGATTCTCTCTACCCTCTTGGTCGGAAATACCCTGGTCAATTTCGGTATCGCCACGCTAGGCTATATGCTCATTAGCACGGCAACGCCGAAATACGCGGAGACCATCGCGATTCCCCTCATGACATTCCTGCTGTTGGTGTTGGGCGAGATTACGCCGAAACGTCTGGCTTTACAGTATGCGCCGCAGCTCGCGCCGATGTGTACGCGTATGCTCGCCTTTTGGATTTGGTTCTTGAAACCTCTGAGTTTTGTTTTGACCACCGGTTCCGATATCTTCAAGACCGCCATGCGGCGTGAGCGTCGCGCGCTCTCTGATAAAGAATTGCTCACCGCGGTTGAAGTCAGCGAGGAGCAGGGGCAGCTTGATGCGGAAGAGGTTGAAATGGTGGACGGCATCATGCGGCTGTCTGAACTGAAGGCGAGCGACGAGATGATTCCGCGCGTGGATATGATCGGCATTGATTTGGATACGCCGCTCGAAACGCAACTGCGCGTGGCAACGTCATCCCATTTCCGTTTTCTGCCCGCCTATGTACGTACCCCTGATGCCATCGATGGATTCGTCAATACCGCGCTTTTCCTGCTGGATCCCGATCATGATGTCCGTAAGGCCATGGTGCCGCCGCTATTCGTTCCCGAAAATATGCCGCTCGATGATCTGCTCGTCCAGTTCCAGACAACCGGAAAACACATTGCCTGCGTGCTGGATGAATATGGCGGCACCGCAGGCCTGATCACGCGCAGTGACATCATGGAACTCGTCGCTGACCCGGTCATCAGTCCCGCTGAAAAAGAGCGCCCCATGATTCAGCCTTTGCACGACGATGTCTGGCTTATCGATGGCACGACAAGTCTGGAGGAGATCAATCGTTCGCTGGATATCAATCTGGATGCCGATGATGCTGATCGTATTTCCGGATGGGTCACCTTCCATGCGGAACATTTTCCTCAGCCCGGCGAGCGGATTGAGGCGCAAGGTTGCCGCGCGACGGTACGCCATATTCGCCGGCGTCGCATCGATACCGTCTACCTTGAAGTGCTGGAACGTCCTGAACCTAAAGAGCTCGAAGAAGAGGCGTTGGAGGGGACGGAGGAGCTGCTGCCTGAATCCGACGGGGAGGACTTGTTGTCATGAATGCTGAAATTTACATTCATGCCCTCCTTTTGCTGCTCTGCTTTGCCGCAAGTGCCTTTTTTTCGGGAACGGAAACTGGTATTCTCTGCGTCAATCGCATGCGTGTCATGCATCTGGTGCGCAGCGGTGTGCGTGCTGCCAAGAAAATGATGCGCCATCTGCAAGATATGCAGCGCTTCATGGCGACAATCTTGGTTGCTAATAACATGGCCAATGTGATGATTTCCGTGCTCTCGGCGAAGTTAGCGACGCTGGTCTTTCCGCAGAACAGTACGATTCAGACCATCTGGGCGTGCGTGGCCGCTGCAATGGTCGTTGTTTTCTCCGAATACTTGCCCAAGCTGTTCTTTTCAAGTCGGCCGCTGCGGCGAACCTTGCATGTGATTGCCGTTTTCGATGTCGTCGATCGCGTCATCCATCCGCTGGCCCAGGTGGCGCTCTATATCACGTCATTTTTTGTTCCGCGTGGTAAAAGCGGGGATGATCCGTTTGCGCTCTTTACGCGTGAATATATCGAGGATGTGATCAGCGATCCGAAGGACGGTACGCAGATTACGAGCATCGAACGCGCGATGATCCATCGCGTCCTCGGCTTGCACGATAAAACAGCCGAACAGATTATGACACCGATTGAAAAGGTTGCGCGGATTCACGCTTCGTCCACCATGCAGGATTGTTTTCGTCTGGTGCGCGATTCCGGCCATATCCGGTTTCCTGTTTTCAGTGACGATGGTTCAACCTGTGTGGGCGTACTCTCAACCTTGGATGTCTTCGCGATTGCTCCGCATCCAGAACACGTTGCGGTGCGTACGCTGATGCGCCCCCCCATTTTTGTCGATGCTCAGATGCCGGCCGATGATTTGTTGCCCCTGATGCGCAAGAAGCGCCAGCATCTCGTTCTGGTTCGCAACAGCCAGCGCGCGGTTTTAGGCATCATCACCACGGAAAACATCATGAACGTCCTGACGGGCAGCATTGCAACTTCGGCGGAGATGTCGAAAGCATAAGTGCGCGTGTGTATGGCGAGTCTGGTTGCGCAATGTGTATGAATCCTTTAGATAACATTCGAATCGTTTTAGTCGGTACGCTCTACAGTGGTAATGTCGGTTCGGTCTGCCGCGCGATGGCTAATATGGGGCTCAAGGACCTTGTGCTCGCTGAACCGCGCCTCTGTGACGAGTGGGGTGAAGCTGCGCGCATGGCTGTGCATGCGACAACGATCCTCGATACCCATCGCCGCACTGCCTCATTGGCTGAAGCGGTTGCCGATTGTTCATGGGTTGTCGGCACAACCGCACGCGGCGGACTCTACCGTCAGCATGTCAAAACACCGCGTGAACTCGCTCCCGAGCTCTTATCGCTGGCGGAAAACGGGCGCGTCGCGCTCGTGTTTGGTCGCGAGGATAAGGGACTCAACAATGAGGAGATCGGAATCTGCACGCATCTGGTGCGCATCCCCGTGCATCCGGACTATGCCTCGCTCAATTTGTCCCAGGCCGTGCTGATCATGGCGTATGAACTCTATGGCGCTCTGGGCACGTATGAACCCCCGCAGGAAAAATCGCAGCCGGCCTGCATGGCGACGAAAATCAAATTGCTTGAAAAATGGCGTGCCATGCTGCTGCAAATCGGTTTCATGAAAGAGGACAAGGCCGACCACATGATGCAGGGCGTTCAACGCATTTTCTCACGCGGCACGTATTCGGAAGATGATGTCGCGATTATGATGGGCGTTGCGCGTCAGGCGGATTGGGCGTCTAAGCATTCCCCTCGCGAGTGAGCCGCGCATCCCAGTAGGGGCAGCGCACCGTGTTACGCGCTGCGACCGTTTCGAGCTGAGGCATCGTGCTGGCGCATGTTGCCTGCGCAACCGGGCAGCGATCATGAAAGCGACAGCCGTTCGGGTAGTCACCGGCGTTGGGGACGTGACCTGAGATCGCTTCCAACCGTTGTCCGCGTGTGGTCGCAGAGGGCATGGCCTTGAGCAGCGCGCGCGCATAGGGATGGCGCGGACCGTTCCCCTGACCTGATTCAAAGAATCGCGGCGCATCGGCTTCCTCGACGATCTGTCCTGCATACATCACCGCGACGCGTGAGGCCATCTGCGCGACAACACCCATGTCGTGTGTGATCAGCAAGACGCCTGAATTCTTGCGATGTAACTTGCGCAGCAGCATGAGAATCTGCGCCTGGATCGTGACATCAAGGGCCGTGGTCGGTTCATCGGCGATGATCAGGTCGGGTTCCAGCATGAGTCCCATGGCGATCACGACGCGTTGCCGCATACCCCCGGAAAGCTCGTGCGGATAGGCCAGCGCCTTTTCGCTGGCATTGGGAATCCCTACCCGCGTCAACCAGTCCAGCGCCATTTCGCGCGCAGCGCGCGTGGAGAGATCACGGTGAAGGCGTACAACCTCTTCCAGCTGCTTGCCGATGCGATGCAACGGTGAGAGTGCGGAAAGGGGATCTTGGAAGATGACGCCGATTTTCGCTCCGCGGTAGGTGCGCAGGGCTGCGAGCGGTAAGATCAGCAGATCGCAATTATCAAAGCGGATTTCGCCGCGCGCAATACGTGCCGGCGGCATCGGCAGCAACCGCGGGATGCTCATGGCCGTGGCCGTCTTGCCGCAGCCTGATTCGCCGACAAGCCCCAGGATTTCCCCGCGCGCGAGGGTTAAGGAGACTCCATCCACCGCGCGGACAAAGTGGCCGTCGTTTTCAAATTCAACTACAAGGTCACGGATTTCCAGCATCGGTTGTCTCCTCGGACGTTAGCGCCATGTGGTTCGCATCAGTGCAACGGTTTCACGGCCGGCAACGCGCTGCATGCGATGGAGCAGGTGGTGGTCATCCAGAATCTGGATCTCACAGTGAATGGTTTCACCTGCGCGCGCCTCAGCTTTAAACGCAATATCCAGGAAATCGATTGCGCGTTCCCCGCACCAGGCCGGATCCACGGCTTCAAGTCCCCACTCTACATAATGGACATTGTTGACATGGTTGTTAAAGTCATGATCGCTGTTGCGCACCAAAATCGTTGTTTCGCTGTTCGCAGCGGTAAAATCGGGAAAGGCTTCGCCCTCGTCAGGCAGATTCACGCGCGGCGTCCCTTCGGGGGCGAGCTCGGCTAAATCCGGTGGCAGGCGCGTGAGCCGTCGCGTGCGGAGGTCGACAATCATCCACTCACTGACTCCTTCGACCAGAGGATCGTGATCTTCATCGAACATCTGGACATCGCGCAACGCGATCAAACGCCCGCGTAACGCCGCAGGCCATGTCGTAACATGTACATGCTCCTGCCATGCAGCATAGCGATGGATCCGCAACCGCAGCCGCGCCAGCATCCACGTGTGTTGTCCCTGCTGCAGCGTATGAATCCCAACCCCTAAGCGATTGGCATGTTCGCCGGCCAGCTCCTGGAAATAGTTACAGTAGGCGGGGAGCGTCACGCGATTGTTGACCCCTGATTCATAGGCGCGTACGGGAAAGACATCCCGATGAATATGTAGCGGCGTATTCATAGTAAAAAGCCCAACAAAACAGAGTTTTATTGGGACTTTAAAGAAAATTTGGGGCGAATGACGGGGATCGAACCCGCGACACTCGGAACCACAATCCGATGCTCTACCGCTAAGCTACATTCGCCATAAATGAGGCAACACTATAGCATTTAAAGTGGTCGAAAAGCAAGTGGAAAAACAGCGTAAAAATGTTGTTTTGCAAACACGCAAACATCATCCACACAAAATTGAAAAAACTCTAGAACGCGTTCAAGACTGGAATGGATACCAGCGCGTTCCAGAGTTCGGTAAAATTCTTCCAAAAATAAGGGCTGAAGTCAATAGCGTCAAAACGCTCAAAACCTGCGTTTCAATCCAAGTCGCACCTCGTGTGAGGTGCGACCCGGATGGACGGGTGAGAAGAAGGATCTTGTTGTTTCAATCCACGCACCCCGTGTGAGGTGCGACTCAACTTGCGGAAGCCGAACGGATGCGTATTGAGGTTTCAATCCACGCACCTCGTGTGAGGTGCGACCTGAATTGCAGATCAGACGGTGTGATTGCGCCCGTTTCAATCCACGCACCTCATGCGAGGTGCGACT
>CAZMLC010000036.1:10905-26603 GCA_964567125.1 uncultured Akkermansia sp. | reverse complement strand
TCCTTGGTTGAGATCGCAAGGTTGCGGATTGAGGCTGGCATCGTGCAGCGCAGCGTGACTTCAAAGGGGGCGCAGTAATAATCCGCCATCCAGCGGGCGATGTCGATCAGCGTCGGCGCGAGCAGGACGGCCTCCGATTCAATGTCGAGGACCGATTTGAGGCGCGTGCGCGGCGGCTCATCCGGAAGCTCGAAAAGCGTTTCGGATCCGGTCCGCCGGACAGGGGGATGCGGAGAGGCCGCTCCGTGCTCCTTGGCGGAAAGGATTTCAATAACGTAGCCGACGACCGTGCGTGTGCCAAAGGGAATGCGCACGCGCTGTCCGATGCGGATGCGTGCTTGAAGCGCTTCCGGGACGGTATAGTCAAAGAGGCGGTCAGCTGCGAATTCTGTAGCGACGCGAATCGTCATACGCAATTTAGGGATAAAAAAAGGAGCGGAAAATCCCGCTCCTTTTTGTGGTTCTAAACGCTGGTTAAACCTTACTGCGGGGACTGCTGGGAGTCTGGGCCCAAGTAGGTCAATGGCGCCTGGCTGCTGCCCGAGATCGTGGTCTTAAAGGACTGGTTCTGGTAGACCACGCGAATGGTGGCATACTTCGCCGTTCCGTTGAAGAGACCGCCACCCTTGCGGACCATGACGAATCCCTTGTTCGAGAAGGGAGCCTTATAGGTGGATGACCACTGGAGCTTGGAGTCATCGACTGAGGTCAGATCCTTGCGCAGCGTGGTGCAGTCGACATTGCGGGTTACGAGAATCGGAATGATGTCTTCCATCTCGTCGCGGACATTGCCGGCAATCACCCACATGTTGTTAGCCGCGGTGAGCTTGCCGCTACCGGACTTGGCAGGAACGCCGCCACCGGCCAGCTTGGAATAATCAAAACCGGAAACATAGGGGCTGTGCTGATCCGTACCAACGTTTTCACCGTCGTACAGGTCATAGAAGAAATCGGTGCTCGATGTGAAGGTCTTGTTGCCGATATCCGAAGAGCTGGTGTCAGCACCTGCTTCCTGGACGGTCTTGGGCCAGACGTTGCCAAGGCCAAGCGGCTCGCGTTCGGTGTTTGCACCGGTAATCGCAACGTAGATGTCCTTGCCGCGGGCACCCACTGAAGTCATGTTCGCCTTCATCATCGCGCCGGAAATCGCAGGGAAGAGGGCTGCGGAAAGAATACCCAAAATACCGATAACCACCAACAACTCAACCAACGTAAAACCTTGATTCGTCTTTGTCATACAAGCTCCTAACCTTCATCACGAAGTTTTGATTAATATAGTGTTACTTTAACACCTCGCTAAAAGAGAGTCAAGTCGCGGCTCACGTGAATTTTGTAAATTACTGGAGCCGCAAAACTCAAGTTGCTTAAAACCTTAAAGATAGTATATACTGAAGCCCTGTTAACCAATGTAGAGGGTTGTTTTACCATGCAGAATTTCACGGCTTTTATTAGCGGTGTTGGCAAGGCGGTTCCCGAACGCCGCCTGACCAATGCCGATTTAGAGAAGATGGTCGAGACGAGTGACGAATGGATTTCCAAACGCGTTGGCATTAAAGAGCGTCGCATTGTTGCCGAGGGCGAATGGTGCTCTCATCTCGGCACGCGCGCAGCCAAAGACGCGTTAACTATGGCGGGCCTTAATGCTGACCAGCTTGATTTTATTATCGTGTCAACGGTAACGCCGGACACCGTGTATCCGTCCGTGGCCTGCCTGATTCAGGCGGCGCTCGGCGCGACAAAAGCGGGGGTTCTTGACGTTTCCGCGGCGTGCACGGGTTTTATCTATGCTTCCGGCGTGGCCTGGAGCTTGATCCGCTCGGGTATGGCGAAGCACGTGCTGGTTGTTTCGAGCGAGGTGCTGAGTTCGACGGTCGACTGGACGGATCGCGACACCTGCATTCTCTTCGGCGACGGTGCTGGCGCCGCGGTATACAGCGCAGGGGACAATCCGGCGGTCGGCGTCCAGGCGGTCGAGCTGGGCGGTGATGGTACGTTTGCGGATCTGCTGAAGCTGCCCAACAGCGGCTGCCGTCCTTATCCTGAATACGCGGGACGTTTTGTCAAGATGCAGGGCAATGAGGTTTTCAAGCATGCGGTACGCAACATGGAGAACTGCGCGGCGGCGGTCTTGAATAAAATCAATGCCACGGTGGACGATATCGCGCTTTTCATTCCGCACCAAGCCAATACGCGCATTATTGATGCGATTGCTTCGCGTTTGGGTGTACCCGCCGAAAAGGTCTTCATCAACATTGAGAAATACGGCAATACATCGTCGGCTTCGATTCCTATCGCATTGTGCGAGGCCGTTGAGCAGGGCCGCCTGCAATCGGGTGATCTTTTCATTCTGGACGCTTTTGGCGCTGGCCTGACCTGGGGTGCCATGGCGATCCGCTGGAAATAAACGTCGCTGGGGCAATGGACAAAAAAAGCGGCAACGTGTTCAACGTTGCCGCTTTTTTCTGCTATGCATTGGGCCACAGCTTTGTCGCCTCTTCGCGCAGCTTGTACTTCTGGATTTTCCCGCTCGCGGTCATGGGGTATGCATCCACGAAGGTGATATACTTCGGGATCTTAAACCAGGAGATCTTGTTGCGGCAGAAATCTTCGACGTCGGCTTCGGTGATGTCCGCGCCGTCGGAACGGATGATGAAGGCGCCGGGTTGTTCGCCATACTTCTTGCTGGGAACGCCGACGATCTGCACATCCTTGATGCCGGGCATGTGGCCGATGAAATCTTCGACCTCCTTGGGCGAAATATTTTCGCCGCCGCGGATAATCAGATCTTTGAGCCGTCCGGTGATGTAGTAATATCCGTCCTTGTCCATACGTCCGATATCGCCTGAGTGGAGCCAACCATTCTTGTCGATGCAGGCTGCGGTCTGCTCGGGCATCTTGTAGTAGCCCTTCATGCAGTTGTAGCCGCGGCAGCAGATTTCGCCCGGTTCGTCGATGGCGCAGATTTCGCCCGAATCAGGATTGATGATGGCGACTTCAATGCCGGGCAGCGCCTGGCCGATCGAAGAACACTTGCGCTGCAGACTGGTCTCGAAGTAACGCGTCATGGTCATCACCGGACCAGATTCGGTGAGTCCGTACGGGATGGTCACTTCCTTCATGTACATCTCGTTTACGCATTGCTGCATGCGCTTTTCGGGACAGGTCGAGCCCGACATGATACCGGTCCGCAGCGAGGAGAAGTTGAACTTGGGGAAGAGCGGGTGATCCATCATCGCGATGTACATCGTCGGCACGCCGTAGGTGGCGGTGCACTGTTCTTTTTCAATCGACATCATGACGATCACGGGGTCGTACTTTTCCGTCATGACCATGGTTGCGCCATGGTTGATGCACGACATGACACCGAGCACGCAGCCGAAGCAGTGGAAAAGCGGAACCGGGATGCAGACGCGGTCGCGCGCGGAGAGGTTCTGACAGGCTCCGATCCAGAAACCATCGTTCGCGATGTTGGAATGGGTCAGCTGCACGCCCTTGGGGAATCCTGTTGTGCCTGACGTGTACTGCATGTTGACGACATCGTGGCAGGTCAGTTCGCTCTGACGCGCCAGATAGTCTTCACGCGGCGTCTGCGGGGCCAGCGACATGACTTCGTTGATGGAGTACATACCGCGATGCTTTTCAGGTCCGAGAAAAATGACGCGCTTCAGCAATGGAAATCTTTCGGAGCAGAGGCGTCCGCGCGGTTGTTCGCGCAGCTCGGGGATCAACTCGTAGATGATCTGCACATAATCCGTATCGCGGAACCCGTTGATCAGGACCAGGTTCTCCGTGTCGGATTGCTTGAGCGCGAATTCGATTTCCGCGATCTTGTAATTCGTGTTGATGGGGAGCAGGATTGCGCCGATTTTAGCCGTGGCGAACATCAGCGGAATCCAGAGGGGGACGTTCGTGGCCCACAGCGCGACTTTCTCGCCTTTTTTGACGCCCATGGACATCAGTCCGCAGGCCAGGTCATCCACGAGTTCGCCGAACTGATACCAGGTGAGGCGGAAATCGCGATCGGCGTAGACGAGTGCATCGTTCACACCGCAGCGGGCAATGGTTTGATCTAAAAGCTGTCCCAGCGTGTAGTCGCGCGTCACAGGCAGGTTATGCCACGGCAGGCTGCGCGAGACAGCTTGCGTGAAAGGCGGTTTACACGGCGCGGTATTGTACGGATCGGTCAATTTAAATTCCATAGGTCCTTCCTTTCGCGGCACAGGGCCTTTACATGGGCATGAAGACCGTGGCAACCAGCGTAGCTGCGTCACCCGCTGAGCGCACTGCATGGGGAACCAGCGAGTTGTAATAGACCGAGTCGCCGGCCTTGAGGAGGGTTTCCTCGTTGCCATAGACGAGCAGGGCTTCGCCGTTCAGGACGTAGAGGAACTCTTCGCCCTCGTGCGAGGAGAGGGGCGCTGCGGCACCGGCTTCCACGTCGATGAAAAACGGCTCCATGTGACGGTCAGGTTTGCCGCGGCCAAGGGGCGCATAACGCAGGCCGGGCGTGGTGCTTTCCGCTTTGTGACAGGTGCCTTCGCAGACGCGATCAGCGGTGCGGACAATGACAGGGTCTTGGACGTGCTGGTCATCCATGAAGGTGCCGAGGCGCTGTCCGAGCGCCCGTGAGAGGCGTACGAGGAGCCCGATGGCGGGATAAGCCTGTCCCGATTCGATGGCGGCGATTACTTCTTTGCTGACTCCGGATTCAGCTGCCAATGCTTCAACTGTTAAATTCAACCGCTCGCGGTAGGTTTTGACGCGATCGCCGACCTTGTTTTCAACGCCTATCATGGGAACCCCTTTGTTTATTGCTTTGAATCTGGTTTTGTTTTTTCTGAACTGGATGTGTGAATGATCGGGCTTGGGCTTTGGTTGTAAACCCGCGAATTCGGCGGCACCGAATGGGGAAGCCAGACATTTCCGCCGATCACCGAGTTGCAGCCAATCACGGTGTCGCCGCCGAGAATCGTTGCGCCAGCATAGATGATGACGCCGTCTTCGACGTTGGGGTGACGCTTGGTGCCTTTGATAAGAATGCCGGTGGAGGCATCTTTCGCGAAACTGAGCGCGCCGAGCGTGACGCCTTGGTAGAGCTTGACGCGCCGGCCAATGACGCACGTTTCACCGATCACGACGCCGGTTCCATGATCAATAAAGAAGCCAGGACCGATCGTTGCGCCGGGATGGATGTCGATGCCGGTCTTGGAGTGGGCATGCTCGCTCATCACGCGTGGAATCAGCGGGACACCTGCCCGATACAGGACATGCGCAATCCGGTGCACGGTGACCGCGTAGATGCCCGGATAGCTCATCACGATCTCCATGGTCGTCTTCGCCGCGGGATCGCCTTCATAGGCGGCCTGGATATCCTCTTGCAGCGTGTCGCGAATCGCGGGCAGCCCGCTGAGCAGCTGCTCCACCGCGCGATGGGCGTGCGCGGCACAGTCGTCGCAGGAGATGCACTTGACCCGTTCGCAGGCATACTTGAACGAACGATGGCACTGATCATAAAGGTCCGTGCCGATCTGGTTCAACGTGTCGCGCAGCTGATGTTTGCAGCTTTCATGCGCAATGGGTGCTTGCCCATGACAGCCTGGATAGAGCACCCCCAGCAGTTTTTCGAGCACAGCGATAATAGCCCCTGTGCCGGGCAGGTTGATATCACGCTCCGTGTTTGCAATCGGGCAGTTGTGGCATGGCGAAAGCGCTTCGGTCAACGTATCGATATTGCTGCTTAACCATTCTTGCATCGTGTTACCTCCGCGTAATGCGTGCTGTGACGTTTTCAGCCCCGCTGTTCTTCACACCCAACATCAGCAGGAGTCGATCCAGGGGGTGGTACGCCGTACAGACTAAATTGGCGACAACGAAATTCTCCTCTTCGCAGAGTGTGAGGAAATCCTTCAGCGTAAAGAGATGGATATTCGGCGTATCGTACCATTCGTACGGAATGGCGTTGCCTTTGGGCATCCGTCCGCTGAACAACAGTTGTGTGCGTACATGGAGACTGGCGAAATTCGGGAATGAGATGACCGCCTCATTGGCTACGCGCAGGATCTGGCGCAGGATTTCGCGCGGCTTCTTGATGGTTTGCAGCGTTTCGCTGAGGATGACCATGTCGTAGCTCTTGTCGGGGATCATGCCTAGGCCTTCGTCGATATCCTCCAGCAGGATATCAGCGCCGGACGTAATGGCGGTAATCACCTTTTCGACATCGATTTCAATGCCGTTGCCCGACACCTGTTTCTGTTGGCGGAGAATGTCCAACAGAAGCCCGTCGCCGCAGCCGAGATCGAGCACGCGCGCATGATTGGGAATAAGATCGACCAGACGCTGATAGGCCTGCGTGCGCACGTCGCGGTCAACCGGACGGTATGTCATTTCCGTCGCGGGTTCAACAAAGGCGTTCACAATGCGCGACAGATCGCAGATATGGGTCAGAAAAGCGTCGTGCCCCGCTTCGGTTTTCAGCAGGCAATAGGAAACGCGTTTCTGCTGCCGCACGAGGGCCGAAACCATCACCTCGGACTGTTCGGGCATAAAGAGCCAGTCGCCGCTCATCGCGACGATCAGCACTTGCGACTGGACCTTTTCGAAGGCCTTGTCTAGCGAACCGTAACGTTCCACGGCATCGTATTCATCCATGGCCAACGTGATGTGCAGATAGGAGTTGGCATCGAAACGCTGGATGAATTTCTCGCCCTGATACTGGAGGTAGCTCTCGACTTGAAAATACGTGCCGAAATTGCGATCGATCTTGTTTTTGAATTCTTTGTCCGCGGCGAGCCATTCGCGCCGTTTTTCGCGGCCGAATTTTTCATCCATCAAATCCTGCGAGAGATAGGTGATGTGCGCAAGCTTGCGTGCGCTGGACAACCCGCTGTGCGGCTGCTCTTCCTGATCGTAGTAGTCGCCGTTGTTCCAGTTCGGATCAGCGATGATCGCATGCCGTCCGACGATATCGAAGGCGAGCGCTTGCGAATTGAGATTGGCTGCGGAAGCGACAATGATGGCGCGGTCCACCTCTGCGGAATAGCGGGCTACCCATTCAATGATCTGCATGCCGCCGAAGCTTCCGCCGATCACAGCATAAAGGCGCTGAATGCCCAATTGCTTGAGGAGCAGACGGTGCACTTCGATGATGTCGCGCACCGTGATTTTGGGAAACGAGGACCCATAGGGCTTGCCCGTCAGGGGATTGATCGATGATGGACCTGTTGTGCCTTTACATCCGCCGAGGATGTTGGCGCAGATCACGTGATAGTGATCCGTGTTGATGGCCTTGCCTGGTCCAATCAGACCTTCCCACCAGCCGCTGGGCTCTGTCTCTCCCGGACGAAGTCCAGCAACGTGCGCATCACCCGTGAGAGCATGGCAGACAAAAATGACGTTGTCCTGTGTCGCCGTGCAAAAGCCGCAGCGTTCGTAGGCGACGCGGACCTCAGGTAAAAAACCGCCTTTTTCTAATTGAAATCCACCCGCAGGGAGAGTGAGTGTCACGAGCTGCGGTTGAACAATACCAACCGTTTTGTCTGTCGTGGTATTTTCCATGCGCGTTTATTTTGCTGCGGCAGGTGCAGGAGCCGGGGCCTGCGTCGCAGCGCCGCCTGCTGCGGGAGCACCCGGGAGCGGCAATGCGCTCTGGGAGGTTGCAGGAGGAGGTGTCGTGACACCTTGCATCACCGTGTTCGCCCCCGTTGATGTCAGGCGCGAAAGGATCATGGTGTTCGTAAGGAAAATAATGCCGAGGATCACCGTGACTTTAACGAGCACGTTGCCGACTTGCGCACCAAACAATGCTTCGCCCATACCGCCGCCGAAGCTGACACCCAGTCCGCCCTCTTTCGGCTTCTGCAGCAGGATCACACCGCCCAGCAAAAAACAAACCACAATTTCAATGAAATACAGTAAACCAATCAGTAACGACATACTATTCTCCTCTTCTTCCATCAAATGGAAAATAAACTGTATCAAAACAAGCGGGTTATGCGCAACTGAGAACCGTCTCGCTGATGATTTTTATGCGTGCGCGCTGTAAAAAGGCGCGTGTTATGTTGCGCAGGTGCAGGTTGTTCAAATCGGGCAGAGGGTGGTTGAGAAGGCACGTGAAGAGATGGAAGTCGTTGGTTTCCCGTGTTTTAGCGCGGTAGTTGTGGACTCTTCCCGAAAACCCGAGTCCACTCTTGACTTTTTAAGCATAAAAAAATAACATTAAAACTACTTACAGAACGCTTCATAAGGTTTCTATGCAAAGTCTTATCAACCATTTAAATCAGCTGCAGGAGCTCGTCCTGATCCGCGATGAACATCGGGCAACAAGCGACGGACGTCACATGGATCGCTTGAACGACTCGATTGATCAGCTTACGGATAAACTTCCCCCGGATATCAAGTCGCTCTATCAGCGCCTGTACAAGAAGGACCATATCGTCATGGCTCCGATGTACAATGGCTGCTGCTCGACGTGTGGCATGCGTCTTCCCATCAGTCAGGTTCAGGCGGTGCGGATGTTGAAGCAGGTTCAGAACTGCCCCAACTGCGCACGTATCCTCTTCGAGGAGGCGGATGCGCCTCATTGGGTCGGCGAGATGCCGAGCCGTTCAGAGCCGCGCAAGTCGGGCATTTCCCGTTTTTCCGCGGAGTCGCTGATGATTCACAATGTACAGGCCACGACCGTCGCGGAAGCGATCTTCGAATTGGCGCAGGCCATGGAGAAGAAGAACTTCGTTTCCGGTTCTGAGAAACTGGTGCAGGCAGCGCTGGAGCGCGAAGCGGTCCTCAGCACGGCGATGGAGAATGGCCTGGCCTTTCCCCACGTGCGCGGCGTTGAGGGCGGCGGACTGACGTTAGCGCTGGGTGTCTCCAAGAAGGGCATCACGTGGGACGATAATAAGAATACGGCCAACTTGATTTTCTTCATCACGATCCCGACAGCAGTCAGCGCCTTCTACTTGCGGTTGATGGCGGGATTGACCGAAACCTTCCTGAAGGAACAGAACCGCGAATTGATTCTCCAGGCAGAGAGCGCGGAGCAGCTGTGGAAAGCCTTGAACAAGGCGACGCGGTATACGATCAAGTAAGACGCAGTAGCGATTTGCGCCGTTTCATTAAAGAGGCAGCCCACGCGCACGAAAGAGCGCGCGGGCTGTTTCTATTTCACCATCCGATAGCGCGGGCACCTGCTCAAGGCTATACGCGCAATTGAGCTTCTTCCATTTGTATTCGCCCATCTTGTGAAACGGCAACAATTCGATTTTGCGAATCACGGAAAAGCGCGTCAGGTAGTCGGCCAACTGTGCTAGCAGGTGTTTGTCGTACGTATAACCGGGCACGACGACGTGCCGGATCCAGACTGGGATTTTCATGGCCTCGCAGTAGTCGAGCGTGGCGAGCGTTTCGCGGTTGCTCTGGCCCGTCAACCGGGTGCAGAGCGCATCGTCGAGCGCCTTGATATCGAGCAGGATCAGGTCGGCGCGGTCGAGCACAGGCTTGGCGCGCGCCAGCGGAATCGCGCCGCTGGTGTCGATGGCGGTGTGCAGTCCCTGCGCGTGGCAGCCCTCAAGGATGCCACAGACAAAGTCAGGCTGGAGCAGGGGCTCGCCACCGGAAAGTGTGACGCCGCCCTTCCGGATGAAGGTCCGGTAACTCAGGATGTTGGCCAGCGTCTCTTTCACCGTGGTGCAGGTGCCGCTGGACATATCCCATGTGTCGGGATTATGACAGTAGAGGCAGCGCAGCGCGCACCCTTGCAGAAAAAGGACGTAGCGAATCCCCGGCCCGTCAAGCGTGCCGAAGGATTCAATCGAATGAACCCATCCTCTGGTTTCCAGATCGATCACAGTGATTAGGCCTTTGCTGCAGAATCCTTGCCGGATTTTTTCGTGCCTTTGCGCGGTGCGCTCGGTTTCTTCGCCTTGACGGGTTTTGCCTCAGGTGCAGGCGTTGGTTCCGCATGCATCTGAAAACGCAGCCGCTGATTGTCTTCGGCGACGTCCACGTCGGTCAGTCCTGCCGTGACCTCCTTGCGCAGCAGCGCTTCCGCCAGGGGATCTTCAAGGTAGTGCTCCACCGTGCGGCGTAAGGGCCGCGCGCCCAATGCGGGATCAAAGCCCTTGCTGATCAGGAAGTCGGTAGCCGCGCTGCTGAGCGCAAGCGCGATGGTCTTGGTGGCAAGGCGCTCGCGGACTTTGGTCAGCTCGATGTCGAGGATCTTGATCACATCAGCCTTGTCGAGTTTCTTGAAGACAATGATGTCGTCAAAGCGGTTCAGAAGCTCGGGCTTGAAAACCTGCTTGGCGCTTTGGATCATGCGCTCTTTCAGGCGGTCATAATCCTCAGTGGCTGTCTTCTGGATGAAGCCAAGTCCGGAACTCTGTTTCTCGTAGTCAAAGCCCAAGTTGGAGGTCAGGATGATCACCGTGTTGCGGAAGTCGACTTGACGCCCTAAGCTGTCGGTGAGCCGTCCCTCTTCCAGAATCTGCAAGAGCATGTGCATCACGTCAGGATGGGCTTTTTCCACTTCATCGAAGAGCACGACGCTGTAGGGGTTGCGCCGCACGCGTTCCGTGAGCTGGCCACCCTCTTCGTGCCCGACGTATCCCGGCGGCGACCCCACGAGACGCGAGGTCGAGAACTTCTCCATGTACTCGGACATATCGATTTGAATCAGCGCCTTCTCGTCGCCGAACATGGTGCTGGCGAGCGCCTTGGCCAGCAGCGTCTTGCCGACGCCGGTGGGACCGAGGAAGATGAAGGAGCCGATGGGCCGCTTGGGGTCTTTCAAATCCGCGCTGGAACGGCGGAGCGCGCGTGCGATCGCCTTGAGCGCAGGACTTTGTCCGACGACGCGTTTTTCGAGTTCAGCTTCCAGGTTGAGCAGGCGCGCCACTTCGGTCTCCGACATGCGTTTGATGGGGATGCCCGTGATGTGGGCGACCGTCTCGGTCACGTCGTCCACCGTCACCCGGGTTGCGACATCCGCCCCCTCTTTTTCTTTCCAGGAGGTCAGGGCTGCATCGCGGTCCTCCTTGGCCTGACGTTCCTCGTCGCGCAGCTTGGCGGCCTCTTCGAACTGCTGGTTCTTGATGGCGGCGTTCTTGCGCTGTTCGATGTCGGTCAGGCGCGTATCAAAGTCGCGCAGATCCGGCGGACGCACCATGCGGCGCATGCGGATGCGCGAGCCGGTTTCGTCGATGGCGTCGATGGCCTTGTCCGGCAGCTGGCGTCCGGGCTGGTAGCGCGCGGTCAATTTCGCGGCAGCCTCGAGGGCTGCCACATCGTAGACCACGTTGTGATGGGCTTCGTAGCGCGGGGCGATGCCTTGGAGGATCGCAATCGTTTCATCGATGCTCGGTTCATCCACGCGCACGGTCTGGAAGCGGCGTTCCAGGGCGGCATCCTTTTCAATGCTCTTGCGATATTCGTTTAGCGTGGTGGCGCCGATGCATTGCAGCTCGCCGCGCGCCAGGGCCGGCTTGATGATGTTGGCCGCATCCATGGAGCCGGCTGCGCTGCCCGCGCCGACGATCGTATGCAATTCATCGAGGAAGAGGATCACGTTCTTTTCGCGGGTGACTTCATCGACCACGGCTTTGAGGCGCTCCTCGAACTGGCCGCGATACTGCGTGCCGGCCACGAGTAGCGCCATGTCGAGTGCCACCACGCGGCGGTTGCGCATCAGTTCAGGCACATCGCCGGCGATGATCGCATGCGCAAGGCCTTCGACCACGGCGGTCTTGCCGACGCCTGCTTCGCCGAGGAGGACAGCGTTGTTTTTCGAGCGGCGGCAGAGGATCTGGATCACGCGTTCCAATTCGGAACGGCGGCCGATCATGGGATCCAGTTCCCCTTTACGCGCGAGCGCGGTCAAGTCGCGGCCAAAGGCGTTGAGTGCAGGGGTCTTGCCCTTTTCCGGTTTGGCCGGACGTTTGGGCGGTTGCCCTTCGCCCTGCGGCGTCTCGCCGAAAGGTTCATGTCCGGCGGATTCTTCGGCTTCGCCCTGATCCTCATCGGAGGCGTCGCTGTCCTGGTTTTCGAACAGCCGGCGGATGTGATCGATCACGGTTTGCTGATCGACCTTCAGTGCGTTTAAAACCTGGGCGGCCACGCCTTCTCCTTCGCGGATAAGCGCGAGCAGGATGTGCTCGGTTCCGGCCTGAGGCTGGTTCATGGCCTGGGCCTCCGCGATCGCGAGTTGCAGCACTTTCTTGGTGCGCGGGGTGTAGGGGAGTTCGCCGCGAATCTTCGTCTCGCCGCCAACGCCAACGAGACGCTCAACCGCAATGCGGACATCGTCAAGGGAAACGCCCATCTCCTCGAGAATCAAAACCGCGACACCTTCGCCGAGGGCGACAAGGCCGAGCAGCAGGTGTTCCGTGCCGATATAGGGATGGTTGAAGCGCTCCGCTTCGCGGGTTGCAAGTTGAATGGCGCGCTGTGCGCGTTCTGTGAAATGTCCAAATCCGTTCATAGTGAATCCACTATACCAAACACGGGAGGTGAACTGTAGTGGAAATTTAGGTTGAATGTATTTCCGTCGTAATCGAATGAAATATATTATAAAAAGTGCGCAGTGACTAAATCGCAATGCAAATCGAAAAATCGACAGCCCTGTTTTCAGGCTTTACAAGCAATGATTCAATTCAGTATCTTACCTATTACCACATTCATTTTCTTCTGGAGTACATGAAACGTTTACCACGGTTTTCGTTAGGCATTGGCGATCGGTTTGGACGTCAGGGCCTTGCCCAGTTACGCGCGTTTATCAAATTGCGGGATCAGACTGGCGTTGTTGTCGCGCCGGTTTGGAACAAGTCGAACCGTGAACATACGTTCATGGGTACGCACCCGCAGTCCGTGCGTCTGGAGGCGGATATTACGGCGCAGGCGTTGGATTGGACCTTGCCGTACTTTGTCGATGCGGATCATGTTTCGCAGCAGAACGTTGATAAATTTATTTCGAGTAGCGATTTCTTTACCTTGGATGTCGCGGAGTATATGGGCCGTCCGTCGAGCGATCTGGATATCGAGGACTTCATGGCGCGGCATGCGTATTTGCTGCAACCGGTCGTGATCGAGGGGCTGGAACGGCCCATCCGCCTGACGAAAGAGCATCTGCGCGTCTATCTCAATGTGACGCTGGCAGCCATCCGCGAAGCGGGCAAGCTTTACCGCTACATTCGCCGCATCAAGGGCCACGATGATTTTGTGGTCGAGGTTTCGGTTGACGAAACCGCCACGCCGCAGGCGCCCGAGGTTTTGCTTGTCATCCTCGCGGCCATTGGCGAGGAACGCATTCCCGTGCAGGTCCTGGCACCTAAATTTTCAGGTCGCCTCAAAAAGGGTATGGACTACGCCGGCGATCCGCAGGTTTTTGCCCGCCAGCTGGATGCGAACATCTGCCTGCTGCGCGATGCGATCCGGCGGTATGAGCTGCCTGACTCGCTCAAGCTCAGCCTGCATTACGGCAGCGATAAATTTTCGTTGTATCCCTTCATTACCGAAGCGCTTCAGCGGCATCGTACGGGAATCCATGTCAAGACCGCTGGTACAACGTGGCTGGCGGAGGTTGTCGGCTTAGCGCTGTCGGGCGGCGAGGGGCTGGCGATCGCGAAGGAACTTTATAGCCGCGCTCTGCTGCAGTTCGATTTTCTCTGCCAGCCGTATCAGACGTCGCTGGAGATCGATGAAGCGCTCCTGCCGACGGCGGAGACGGTCAATCGGTGGACCGGGGAACAGTTTGCGCGCGCGCTGCGGCACGTGCCGGAGGATCCGCTTTTTAACGGGCATTTCCGGCAATTCATGCACGTGGCCTATAAGATCGCGGCCAAGATGGGGTCGCGCTTTACGGTTCAGCTCGAAGCCAATCAGGAGTGGATCGAGCCGGAGGTGATGGCGAACCTCTATGACCATCACCTGCTGCCGATTTTCGGCTCACTGGGGCAGATGGAAGAATAGCCGCGCGCTCGGCGTGGCGTGTTAATCAGGGTACAGCGCGGAACAGGCAAAGGCTTTGCACGTTCCGCGCTTTTCGCATCTTAAAGCAGGATGATCTGCGTGCCGAGGGTGTAGAGTCTGATCGCCTGGGTCGCCGTATCCCAGCGCAGGCCGACGCCGCGCGCTGGCTGTCCGTTGAGCGTGACTGTCCAGTTCGGCAGGACGTTCGGATTGCTGAAGGTGCCGATCGTCAAGGGAATCGCAAACGAACGCCCGTAGATGGCGGAGCCCGTCAGGTTGATTTGCCCGGTCGCTGCCAGCGTCAGCGCGTTGATGGTGCCGCCCCCCGCATCGCAGTCGATATTCAGCGTGCTAAATGTCTCGCTTCCGCCCAGTAGTGTCAGGGTTGCACCCGTGGCAACGCTGAGGGGGACGCCGGATTGGAGCAGTGGCGCGGTCGGTTCGCCCGTGGCGATGGCAAAACCATTGCCGGGGGTTGTCGTGCCGGTGCTGTACCACCACTTGACGCCTGCGTTCAATGTTGCTGGAGGAATCGGTGTATAATTATTCACACTGTACAGGTTCTCCCAGGTGATACCATCGCGGCTGCCATCGAGCGTCCATCCCGAAACATACCGGTTCGTTGCGGCAAACCAGTATTGCAGATCAAAACCCGCGATGGGCGGCGTTTCATCCGGTAAACGCATGACGAGTACCATGGGTGTCCCAGGAAGGAAACTCGCCGAGTTGCCCGTCCATTGCGAATTGACGTTGTTATCGAACAGATTGATTTCGTACCGCCCCGGATAGGGAGAATAGGTCCCCATGGGACAGAATTCGCCGGGGTTGAGCCTCCCCACATTGTTCGTGCCGTTCAGCGTAAGATTGAGGTTGCGGCGAATACCGTCAGCACTATAGAGCGCCAATTCGGTCAACTCGATGTTTGTGTCACCGCCTGTGATGTCGTAGTTGCGCTGTGTCACGCTGAAGCGATAATAGGAATACCCGCGCTTGTCCAGAATGAGCTGGCCGGACTGGATCACCAGCGGGCCCGTGAAGGTGTTCGTGTTGGATAGCGTCCAGGTGCCGGAATCCTCCTTGGTGATGCCGACTGTTCCGGCACCATCTGCGACCGTGCCCAGAGCATTCGTGGACAATCCCGCCAGATAGAGGGTCTTGGCGCCGGCGGTGAGCGCTTGAATGCCGCTGGTGAAGGTCAGCGGTGCAGCGCTTGATTTGAGGCGGCCGTTGCCCTGCAGGGCCACTTTGCGCGTTGAGCACATGGCACCATTTGTGCCGATGTATTCCAGTGTCCCCGTGGTGGTCGCGGTGCCCAGACTGAAGGCATACGGAACACCCAGTCCGTTGGTGATAGAGGTGACGGCATCGGCGAAGAGCAAGTCGGACCGTCCGAGCGCACAGATGACGCCGGTTTCGGCGATGGAGTCAAACTGGAGCGTGCCTTGGCGGACATCCACGACACCGCGATTGCCCCGGTTGGCGTGGTGCTTGAAGATCCAGGTGCCAGGACCTTCCTTGGCAATATACGTGGAATAATTCGTGCCGTTTTGGGAGTGCTCATTGTAGGCGCTGTTGAACACGCAGGGCGTTGCATTCGTTCCCAGAAGTGCAAGTCGCACAAGCCGGCCTCCGGAGGTTGACCATGCGCCATTGAATGTGACACCTCCCTGTAGCCCTCCGTCAATAACCGCGCGATTGGTTGAAGGGTAGAAGAGAAAGGTCTTGTCTGTTGTTTCGCC
>CAZMLC010000036.1:2525-10805 GCA_964567125.1 uncultured Akkermansia sp. | reverse complement strand
GCCGTTGTTGATGCACGTTGCCGCATGGCTGTAGTGGTTGAAGTTGCGCGTTGCCATCGCTGTTTTGTGGATAAAAAGAAAAAGGCAAACACCGTAGAGATGCTTGCCTTTTTCAATAAAATATGGTGCCAGAGATGGGACTCGAACCCATACGAGGAGATAAAGCCTCTCCGGATTTTAAGTCCGGTGTGTCTGCCATTTCACCACTCTGGCTTTCGATAACGTGAAAGCGCCCATAATTTGCCATAAAAGCGGTCTGCATATCAAGATGAAAATCGGTCCAGGAGCCTCTTTTAAAAGGCCTCGGCTTGTTTTTAAAAAGAAAAGCCACTATGCTGGATAACGTTATGTCTGTGGTCAAGTCAATAGGTCGGTTGCTGAAGGAGATCGGGGATGAATCATTGCTGTCTGCATGTGGTATGCTGTGTGGTGTTAGCCTACGCAGGTTTTTCGCTGGGCGGACAACCCGGGGCGGATGCTGCCCAAGGGCTGTCTGTCTGCAAAGGGGTGCTTCTGCGGCAGGGCGCGCCGTATCAGGGCATCGGCGTCAACTATTTTAGTCTCTTCAGCCGGACGCTGAAAAATCCTGCGGATCTGTCGTATGAGGCCGGGCTGAAACAGCTGTCTGAGGCGCACATTCCTTTTGTCCGCTTCATGGCATGCGGGTTCTGGCCCGTGGACTGGGATCTCTACCTGAACGAGAAGGAGACCTATTTCCAGCGGCTCGATGCGGTTGTCGCAGCGGCTGAGCGCTGCAACGTGGGGTTGATTCCCTCGCTGTTTTGGAATATGGCGACTGTGCCCGATCTGGTTCATGAGCCGATCGACTGCCTCGGCGATCCGCAGAGCAAAACAGTCGCGTTCATCTGCCAGTATACGCGGGAGATCGTTACACGCTATCAGAAGTCGCCTGCTATCTGGGCATGGGAATTCGGCAACGAATATTCGTTGGCCGTTGATCTGCCCAATGCGGCGCAGCATCGGCCGCCGGTCTGGCCCACACTCAAAACAGCGGCACAGCGCACGAGCCGGGATGAACTGACTTCGACGGCGATGCTGGTCGCCTTCAACGCGATGGCCCAGACCGTGCGGCAGTACGATCCGCAGCGGCTGATCGTGACCGGCAACTCTATGCCGCGCGCGTGCGCCTACCATACGACGCATGAGCGGAGCTGGAAAGCCGACTCATTCGAGGAGTGGCGCAGCGTGCTTCTGCGCGACAATCCCGATCCCTTCGGCGTACTCTGCGTGCATGTCTATCCTTCGGAGAAGGGCGGTTATCCGCTGGCTGCAAAAGATCCGCAAGAGATCCTGATGCGCATGCAGCAGATCGCGCAGGGAGCGAAAAAACCGCTTTTCGTCGGCGAATTCGGAGTGCCGGATGCGGAGACCGAGACTGGCCGGGCTGCATTTAGCGCCATGCTGGCGGCGATCGAGACGAACACGATCCCGCTCGCCGCGGTCTGGGTTTTTGATTACAGCGCTCAGGACAAAGCGTGGAATATCACCTTTTCCAACAACCGGGCCTACATACTCAAGCAGGTCGGGGAGGCGAACCAGCGCATGCAGGCGCGGATGCGTGCGAAAAAGGCAGTATCCGAAAAATCGCCGCAGTGAGAAAGACTGGTTGACCAGAAGGCCGCGGATGTGATAATCTAAAACACTCATTTTTAAGAGAACGTTAGGAGAACCTTTACAATGAAGATGACTTGGCAACCCTCGAAGCTTAAACGTGTCCGCAAGATTGGTTTCCGCGCTCGCATGGCAACCAAAGGTGGTCGCAAGGTCTTGGCGGCGCGTCGTCGCAAGGGCCGTCTGCGCTTGACGCAGGTGTAATCGATGCCCGATGGCGTCATGAATGATGCTGTTCAAACAACAAGTCGGATACGGAAACCGTTCCGGCCTTTTCGACTTGAGTCAGCCAAATACCGTGCGGTCTTTGCCGCAAAGCGTTCATTTTACGGAAGAACGCTGGTTCTTTGGGTTGCTTGTTTGCCAGACGCCGGCCGCAAAGCCGGCGTTGTTGTTTCTAAGAGGGCGCTTCCACTGGCGGTCGAACGCAATCGGGCCAAGCGCTTGATGCGCGAGGCGTTCCGCCTCAACCGGGACGCGCTGTGTGAAGAGGTCGATATTCTGCTGGTGGCCCGGAGTGGCATAAAGGGCAAGACGTATCAGGAGGTTGCCCTTGATTTTGAGCGGGTGTGCCAGCGCGCGAAGATCTGGAGGAGAAAGGCATGCGACGCCTCTTCGCCGGCATAGGTCAGCTCGTCTGCTGGGTGCTGATTCTCTGCGTGCGTGCCTATCAGGTCACTCTGTCGCCCATGCTGGGCAACTGCTGCCGTTTTGAACCCTCCTGTTCAGCGTACTGCATTGAAGCGCTGAAGACGCATGGTTTTTTTAAGGGAAGTTGGCTGACCCTGCGGCGCCTGATCCGCTGTCGCCCTCTGGGTCCCTCCGGATACGATCCGGTGCCCCCGCGCAACGTGAATAAGAAAGGATGAGAGAAGAGATGAATAAGCAAGAGAAACTCATTGCTGGACTTTTAGGATTGCTGTTGGTCGGTTGGCTCTTTTTCAGTCAGCAGCAGGCGGCTAAGCAGGCTGCCGCAGCCGCGGAGCGGGCGAAGCAAACCGCGGCCGCTGCACCTGCACCGGCGACAAACACCGCCGCTTCACTTGGCGCGCCTGCGGCTCCTGCAGCGCCTGTCGCCCCGGTTGTTGCTGAACCTGTCGTGGAAAAGCCCGCGGTTCCCGAGGACGTCGCTGTTCTTGAAGATGGTGAGATGCAGGTGAAGGTCTCCTCCCATGGTGCCGTGCTGACGCACGCGACGTTGAGCCAGTTTGCAACCCATCCTGGTCCGAAGAGCGAAAAAAATCCGGCCGTGGCGTTTGACTTTACCGATGTTCCGGCATTGGCCCTGAACGGCCTGCCCGGTCTGGCCGCGAATGCGGCGTATGCGCTGGAGCGCGATGCGGGCAAGCAGGCGGTCACGTTGACCGTGGCCACCCAGAAAGGCCTCACGGTGACGCGCCGGATCGAATTGCTCAAGGATTATCAGATCAAGATTTCCGATACGATCAAGAATGTCAGCTCCGAGGTCGTCACCTTGGCGGATAACAGCATGAACCTTGGCGTGCTCGCCATGGGCGCTTCAGCCAACGATATGCTCTCCCTGGATTCGCTGCCCGCTACGCCCGATGCCAAGACAGTCTACTGGGGCTCTGAAAAGCAGACCAAGACCTATTTGGTCGGCGGGACGCCGGGCGGCTGCGGCGGTTCAACCTCCGCAGCCGGCATGCCGGAGAAGATTTCAGTGCCGATCGCTGCGGCGCAGAAGTGGGTGGCGCTGAAGTCGCGTTTCTTTGTGGCAGCGCTGTCCTCTGATGTTCCCAATAGTGGCTTCGAGATGACTGCGGTGCGCGATCCGCAGAAACAGACCTACGCGCTCAAATCCGTTGCGGCGCGCATTCAATATGCTGGACAGGTGTTGGCGCAAGGCCAGGTTGTGACCCGCAACTATACGATGTATCTGGGCCCTAAGAAACTGTCGCTGCTGCGTTCCATGGGCAACAAGATGGACGATGTCATGGAATTCGGTTTCTTCAGCTGGTTCTGCAAGCTGCTGCTGCCGACGCTCAATTTCTTCTACAGCCTGATTCCGAATTACGGCGTGGCCATCCTGCTGCTGACCGTGCTCGTGCGCATCATCTTCTGGCCCTTGACGCACAGCAGTACCAAGAGCATGAAGAAGATGCAGGAGATCCAGCCCAAGCTGAAAGAGATTCAGGCGCTCTACAAGGATAATCCGCAGAAGATGCAGCAGGAGACATGGGCTGTCTATCGCGACAACAAGGTCAATCCGCTCTCCAGTTGCCTGCCGATGCTCGTCCAGATTCCGGTCTTCATCGCACTCTTTACCGTGCTGCGCAGCGCCGTTGAATTGCGCTATGCGTCGTTCCTCTGGATTGCCGATCTGAGCGAGCCGGAGAATCTCTTCAAGGGGCTGATCCCGTTTGTCGGTGCACTCAATATCCTGCCGGTCCTGATGGCCGCCACCATGGCGATCCAGAGTTACCTGACCCCTTCCGCCGGCGATCCCCAGCAGCAGAAGATGATGATGATCATGATGCCGATCATGATGCTCTTCATGTTCTACAGCTTCCCCTCTGCGCTCTCGCTCTACTGGACGGTCAGCCAGGTGCTCTCAATTGTCCAGATGCTGATGATGCGGCGTAATGTCAGCCATCCGCACAAACCGGAGGTCGAGGTGATCCAGACGCGTCAGCAGCGCCGCGCGGATGCGCGCGGGTAATTGCCGAAAGGGTTCACCGTCTTCATGCGCCACGTGTTTTTCCGATCGTCGGATCAATGCGTGGCGTTTTTGTTTGCGCATATCCGTTTTGATAACAAATCCTCTCTAAACGGGGATTGAACCATAAATGAGATGCACATGAGAAGAACATTGACTGTCATTTTGACCGCGGCAATCGCGGTCTGTTCGGGGTTCAACGCCGAGGCCAAGGAAAACTTCGGCAAGGTCATCGCAACGTACTACCCGCAGGACGGGAAGACGTTCCCGGGCGTGGATCCCATCATGGGCTGGACCAAGTCCACGGATCCGGGCGTCATGGAACGCGAGCTCGCCCTGGCCACGAACTGCGGAATCGACAGTCTCTCGGAGAACGTACCGTCTAACGCCGTCGTGGTGACGGTCAACCGCAAGGACCGCGCTCAGACTCCCGTGACATTCGAAAAGACGTTGCGCGCAGCCGTGCGTTCCGCCAACGGACGCGACATCGTCATCGACGGCTGGAACGGCTATGCCGACGGTAAGTGGATCATTCAGGACTTCAATGACGCGGGAGAGCTGTGGCTGGATGCCGTGGCGGCGGTATTCGGACGCAAGCCGAAAGATCGGCTGGTCTCGCACGGCAGTAAGTGGTCCAGCGTCAAGCTGTTCTCGCTGCGCGCGCCGGATCGCGCCGACATCGCTTACGGCCCCCACTGGAAACAGCGTTTCAACCTGTGGCTGCCGCCTAAACAGAGCGGTACCAAGCCTTTGCCCGTACTGATCAATTGCCATGGAGGGGGATGGACTTCTGGGGGGATGGTGGAACCCGGTGCCGACGGGCTGGTGTCTCGCTGCGACCGAGAGGGGCTGGCGTTCGTGACCCTGCAATATCGCTTTATTCAGGACGCCAGCAGGGACGGCGTGAAACCGCCCGTGAAGGCATGCCTTGAGGACTGCGCATCGCTTCTGCGATTCCTCGCCGCACAGGCGAAGGAGTGGAATCTCGACATATCCCGCGTCGGGATGACGGGAGGGTCTGCTGGCGGAGCCTCGATTCTCTGGGCTGCGCTCTCTCCGGAATGTCCGCCGGTCGCGGGTGTGGTGGCATATTCACCGCAGACATCACTCGATCCGAAGCAAGTTCGCTCATGGCTGCCAGCGATCGAGTACGGCCCGCATGCCTTCGACTGCCGCACCTACACGGACTATCTGGCGCAGCGCGACGCGCTGATGCCGGAAATCAATCGGTGGAGCGCGGCGCAGCTTGTGCCAGTGGCAAAGAAAGCCGGACGCAATCCAAAGATATGGGTGGTGAATGGCACGGCGATAAAGGAAAAGGAAACGCCGTTCGAAAGCATCCACTCGCCTGTCTTCTGCCTCAAGTTCAAGGAGATATGCGATGCGGACGGCATGGACTGCACATTTGTGGGCCACGGCTCAAAGGTGTCTGCAATGGATGAACTCTTCGCACTTCTACACGGGGGAAAAACGCCGCAGTGAGATTCGGCAAGGCCACGCGTCGCGCCGTGATGAATGAATTGCGACTGAGGGCTTCTTCTTGCGGAGTCGGGTGTTAAACGGTATGATTATGCTGTGGATGAAAAGCCATCCGATGTATCTTTAAAACAATCAAAGAGGGGGCACAAAACGTGAAATCACGCGTATTGAGAAGCATGGTTCTTTGCGCTTTAGTCATTGCGGGGACAGCGACTGCGGCGGAGTACTATCAGGTTCGGGGCGGCATTCCCAACAGCCAGTACTTTTTTCAAAACGACAAGGTCGGCAACCAATATCTCTTCTTTATCGGCGACTCCGTGCTGGCTGGGACAGGGCTGAAGGATTCCTCGCTCCGTTATTCCGCGCAGATGGTGAAGGGGTTTAAAAAGCACTTCCCCAAGGCGGGCATGAATGAGACGCGCCACATGTATCCCGGAGGCAGCTGGTTCGGTCTCTACCGGTGCAGTCGCGGCCAGCCGGTCTTCGGCGAGGTGATCTGCAGCGGGCATCTGGCGATTCTGGACTTTGCCGCGGGCGACCGCACTGCGGATCTGGAGCAGGTCAAGACCGCGCTAGAGGGATTGATCCGTCAGATCACGCTCTATCGCGCAACGCATAGCCGCATCCTGGTCTACACACTGACCCCTGAGATGCTGCAGGATTACAAGGCGGGGAAGGTGCCGGCCTATATCCAGGTCTGCGAGCAGATTGCACAGCACTATGGTGTTCCGAGTCTGAACTTGGCCAAATATGCTGCGGATAAGATCGCCTCCGGCGCGATTTCATGGGAGGCTTTTTCCGCCGACGGAATCAATCCGACCGATGCCGGGGCTAAGGTTTATGCGGAGGCTGTGGCATCCTTCTGCGATGCCCTCATGAGCGCCTATCCGGTTCCTGCAAAACCGGTGGCCTTCAAATTGCCTGCGCCGCTCTTTCCGCAGACCGACGACAATGGCCGTATCATTGCGTACGAGCATCAGCAGGTCGTAAAGACGGGCAGTTGGAAGCCCGGGCAGACGAGTCCGATTCCGCCCTTCCGCCATCTGCTGATCTCCAGCCAGCAGGGCGATACGCTGACGCTCAAATTCAAAGGTTCTGAAATCGGTCTGCTTGATGTGCTCGACAAAGACAGCGCGGATCTGGACTACGCGATTGACGGCGCTGCAGGCAAAAAACTGGTCGCGGCCAAGGATGTTGCCGGACCCATGATGCGGCCAACTGCGCTGGCGAAAGGGCTTGACCGCACGCGGGAACACGAACTCGTTATCACGATCGCCTCGTCCGGCTGCGCGCGGATCGGCGGGTTTCTGCTGAACGGCACAGTGACGGATCCGTTTGCAGGCAAGAGCACGCTGGAGCGCATCGATGCGATTTACGCGGCCATGGATCCGCTGCACTATCAGCCGCAGCAGGGGCGCTTTGTACATATTCCGAAGACCATGGATAAGCTGCGTAACGGCGGCGAACTGCGCATGGTCCTGCTGGGCGATAGCATCATGGGCAACACATCAGCGTCCGCGTTTGAACAGCTGCTCATGCGCGATTATCCGCGCTGCAAAATTATCAAGATCCCTTCGTTGCGCAGTTCAACGGGATGCAAATATTATCGCGAGGAAAACCGCGTTCAGGATTATGTGCTCAGGCACAATCCGGATCTTTTGGTGATCGGCGGCATCTCGAACGGCGGTGACGCCGAGGCGGTCCGCTCCGTGATCCAGCAGGTGCGCGCCAAGAAACCGGATACCGAGGTGCTCTTGCTGACGCCGGTCTTCGGGGCGATGCGCGATGAACACATCCGCACCTTTACGCGTGAGATCGATACGACTACGAATAACTTCCGGTTCAACATGCAGAAGGTGGCGGCAGAGGAAAAGTGCGCCTTTTTTGACATGACGGGACCGTGGTGGGCCTACATCCAAGAGAGTGGGAAGACGTATGGCTGGTTCATGGGCGACGCGGTTCATGCGAACGAACGCGGATGCCAGATCATCGCCCGGCTGTTGGAACGCTGGTTCAGGTCGGACAAATAAGCGTACTGCCGCATGACACTACGCGCAGCGATGAAGCTGCGTCGTGATGCAAAGACATTTTCAAAGCGCACCACCCGGATGCGTTTTGGTGTTGATATATTCGCGTTTACGCGTGTGAATAGGGTTTTTGTTCAGTCAACGAACTGAACAACGGTGCAGGCGTGCAAACAAAAATCGTGCGCAAAACGCGTGCATGCTTCGCGAATCATCTTGCTTTATGTGTTGTGATTTGTGACTGTTATATACGGTCACAGGGTGTGTGGTTGGACTGTGTATGGGTATAAGGGTCTAAACACTTCCTTGCGGATTTTCATACATGATCGAGGGGAACTCATGGATGAGGAACAATCGATGAATATGAATCAGGAGTTGCCTGCGGACCAATCGCGTGATGGCTGTGCGCACGATGCGGCTTCGGCGGTCGGTCCGGCGCGTGCTCCTGGTGCAAATCCCATGCGGACC
>CAZMLC010000036.1:0-2425 GCA_964567125.1 uncultured Akkermansia sp. | reverse complement strand
TGCGGCTTCGGCGGTCGGTCCGGCGCGTGCTCCTGGTGCAAATCCCATGCGGACCGATGTGTTGTCAGCGGCTGGGTTGTCGACTGATTTTCTTGAATTGGCTCACGATCTGGTCGGTATTGGCAGCTATGTGATTAATTTGCGGACGCGCATGCTCTATATCTCGCGCGAAATGGCCCTGTTGCTTGGTATAGATGAAGGGCCTCTGCAGATGCCGCTGGACGTGTACCGTGAACGGTTTTATGCGCCGGAACGTTATGTGCTGTCAAGCGAAACAGCGGAGGAGGCGTATAAACATGATCAGCCGCTCTTGTTGAATACGCAGATTATCCGAGCCGATGGACGTGCGATCTGGATTCGCACCGCATCGGTGCTGCGCACCAATGACGCAGGCGATCCTGTGCGGGTAGGCATGTTGTGCGATATCACGGAGCAGCAGGAGGCCAACGCATCGATTGAGCGGCATGCGCAGCAGCTCCGCGAGCAGGCGGAGATGCTCAAGCGGATGGCGAGCGTCATGGAGCATGCGAACGATGTGATCCTGATGATGGATGAGAACGGATGCATCCTCGAAGCCAACCATCGCGCGGTTCAGGCGTATGGTTATCGGTATGATGAATTAAAGGCCATGACCATTGCCGATTTGCGCGATCCCTCAACATGGTCAACCATCCCCGAGTTTCTCAAAGCAGCTGGAACAATGGAAGGCGCTGTTTTCGAGACGCGGCATCGGCGTAAAGACGGAGTCGTATTTCCTGTTGAGGTTAACAGCCGGTTGATTGAAATCGATGGCCAACGGTGCCGGTTGAGCGTGATTCGCGACATCTCGCAGCGCAAAGAGCACGAGGCGCAGATTGCGCGCTTCAATAGATTGTATGCCGCGGTCGGTCAGATCAATCTTGCCGTAGTTGCTGTAAAATCGCGCGACGAGCTGTTTACGGCGGTGTGCAAAGTCCTGGTTGAAGCCAGCCTCTTTAAATGGCGTGGGTCGGGTGGAAGAACCTGGCGACGCAGCAGATTGAATCCGTGGCGAGTTGCGGCGATGATGGCCAGTATCTGAAGACGATCCATGTCTATGCCGACGAACGTCCGGAAGGGTGCGGTCCTACTGGTATCGCCGTACGCGAGGCGCGTACCTATGTGTGCAATGATTTCTTCGCGGATCCCTGTACGCTGCCATGGCGTGCCACAGCGGCACAGCATGGCTTCCGGGCATCGATCGCACTTCCTTTCTGTCAAGGCGGACAGATTGTTGGCGCGTTGACGGCGTATGCGTCCGAATGCAACGTGTTCGGTGAAAAGGAAATTACGCTCTTTAATGAAGCGGCGGCGGCGATTACGCTTGCATTGGACAAATTTGAACATGAGTGGCAACGCGCGCAAGCGGAAGCTCGGCAGCGTGCCAGTGATGAACGTTTGCGGGCGGCGTTTAATTCCAAGCTGATTGCCTATTCGATTATCGAATGCGACGGTCGGCGCATGCTTGATGTCAACACCCGCATGGCCGAACTCTTTGGGTATACGCGCGAGGAGATGATTGGCCACACATCCGCCGAGCTGGGGCTCTATGAAAATCTTGAAGAGCGGCAACGCCTGAACTACACGCTGGATGAAGGCGAGGTTCTCGAAAACTATGAGGTTGTCGCGCGGCGGAAAACAGGCGAGCGTTTTTACGTTGCCTTGTCGGCCATTGAACTGCAAGCCACGGAACCGCCGCTGATTTTAGCTATATTGATCGATATCACCGCGCGCAAAGAGGTTGAACGTGAACTGGAACAGCATCGGCAACATCTTGAGGAGATGGTTGCTGACCGCACGGAGCGGCTGGTCGTGGCCAATCAACAGTTGTGCGCTGAAATTGCCGAGCGCAAGCATGCGGAAGAGTTGTTGCGTGCCAGCGAAGAGCAGTATCGGTGTATCGTGGAGACCGCCCAAGAGGGGATCTACATGTACGACACGGATTGGCGTTTTGTGTTTGTGAACCAGCAGTTGGCGGACTTGTTGGGATATACCCGCGAGGAGATGGTGGGGCAATCGATTGACGCGTTTATTTTTGAATATGATCGGCACACGCATGCGGAGCGCCGATCCAAACATCTGTCCGGTATTGCGCAAGTGTATGAAAGCGCCTATCGGAAAAAGAATGGCGATCCGATTTGGTTCCGCGTCTCCTCTTCGCCCATCTTCAGAGAGGGTGTTTTTTGCGGTGCGATTGGCTTGGTGATGGATATCACGAATGAACGACAAGCGGAGGTGCGGCAACATGCCAGCGATGAACGTTTGCGTATTGCCTTTAAGACGAGTCCGGACGCCTGGCTGATTGTGGGCCGTGAGGACGGCAAGATCTTCGAAGCCAATGAGCGCGTGGGGAAATGGTATGGCTATACGCATGAGGAGATGATCGGACATGCGACGCTTGAGTTGG
>CAZMLC010000035.1:25263-26949 GCA_964567125.1 uncultured Akkermansia sp. | reverse complement strand
AGGGAGTCGGACATTTCGGTTCCGGCTTGCCAGCTTTGGACAACCGCGTCAAAGCAGAAAAAAGAGATCAGCATCATGATACCAAGGATCATGATGGACATGATGATTTCAATCAGCGTGAAACCCGATCGTTGTGTGGAAGGCGCTGTCATGAACGTAACGGTTATTTTACCTCAGCGCGCAAGGGAAAGTCCACTAGATTCCCGTTTAAAGCGTGCGCGCGTGTAAACAGTAACCGCGCTGCACCGCAGAAATACGCTTGACGAATCAGCAGGGCGGGCCTAAAGTGAATCGCGCTGACAGGGACTGCACAACGAGGAGGTTTCCATGTCCAATGATTTAATGTCCGAAATGGTGTGTTCCGCCGATGGCAGTATGCCGGAAGTGCCGATTTTCTATACGGTTTTACAGACGAAAAAACAGCTGATCCATGCGCTTGCGGAGGAACATCTGAATCTGGTCCGGTTTGATGCGCAAGGCCTGCCGAAACTCAGCTATTACAGCGCATTAAAGGCCTTTCTTGAACAGACTATGGCGGATGTGGTGATTGACCGCACCGAGGATGATTTTTCCCGTTTTGCCACGGCGCAGGTCTGGTTTTGGTGGAGCGTGAATGAAATCACGGCGGATGGCAAAGGCGTCCATTTGCGCGAAGGGGTCCGACTGCATGCGACCGGGCAGCTTTCGGAGCGGGTCGCGCTGGCCTTGGATCACTACTGGGAGGCGCAGAAGCGCTATGCGGAGTCCTGTCGGGCGCAGACGCCGGATCATCCGCGTCCGCTGCGTATCCGCGCCTTCAACAACGAGACCTTTGCGCCCTACGGCTCCTCGTTATCGCTGGAAGATCAGCTGGTGTTTAAAGAGATTGTGGCCAAAGAGCGCTATTACACCGGCGGGCAGGTCACGATCGGGGATGGCGAGACCTG
Organism: uncultured Akkermansia sp.; assembly: GCA_964567125.1. GTDB lineage: Bacteria > Verrucomicrobiota > Kiritimatiellia > RFP12 > UBA1067 > CAZMLC01. Next base: position 26,023 of record CAZMLC010000035.1, on the reverse strand, counting down.
GGAGTTGGGACGTTTGGTGGCCGATACCCGTTCCGGCGGTGTCTTCTATGCGCAGCAGTGCGATTCGCACAAACGTACGGACGAGGTGCTCGTGCCGGACCGCACCTGTGTTTTGACGGTCTCTGCATACCGTACGCCGCAGCGCGATGCGCAGCAGGGGCTGTCACTGCCCTATTTTGACGGCGATGTGTTTATCGTCCGCGAGGGACAGCCTGTGGTGATTCACAAGGGGATCATGCACACCGCGCCCACGCGGCTGGGCTATTCAGGCACGCTGACAACGCCCGTGCTCTTTCGCAAAGATACGACGGTCGGTGCACCGCATGAACGCGATATCGAGTTTGTACGCTTCCAGAAGAAAAGATTGCTCATCATGGTGTAACGGTGTTCAAAAAAGGGGGTGACGATGGATACGCAGGAACGTAGCGCGGTCACTGGGGCGTTTGGCTTTACGGGCAAGTATATTGCGGCACGTTTGCTGGCGCAAGGTGCACAGGTCCTCACGCTCACCGATTCGCCGCATCGGCCCAATCCGTTCGGCCCGCGCATTGAAACAACGCCTTTTCATTTTAATGATCCGGGAAAGCTGGTCAGTGCGCTGCGGGGTGTATCCGTGCTTTACAACACCTATTGGGTCCGCTTCAACAGCCGTACAACGACACACGAAGAGGCGGTTCGCCATACGCAGACGCTCTTTCTTGCGGCGCAAGCCGCCGGGGTTCGCCGGATTGTCCACATCAGCATCACGCATGCGGATGAA
>CAZMLC010000035.1:23749-25163 GCA_964567125.1 uncultured Akkermansia sp. | reverse complement strand
CCGGAGACGCTGACGTATCGCGAGCTCGTGCGTCTGCTCGGTCTGGCAATCGGCTGTCCGCGCCGGACGGTGTGCGTTCCGCCTGCTTTCGGGTATGCGGTAACGCGCCTGCTCGGATGGTTTTTGCGCGATCGAATGATGACGTGGAATGAAGTGCAAAACATGATGGCGAATAAGCTCTCCGTAGAAGGAGCCGCCCCTGTAGGATCCACGCGGCTCAGTGAATGGATTCATGCGCACGCCGACCAACTGGGGCGACGCTATGCCAGCGAATGGGCCCGCCGCCGCGACCGCACGCGCGATTATCGGACAACCGCGTTGTAAACGGAACGCGCAGGGCACTGCCGTGCGCTAGATTCGTTTCCCGCTTCCGGCGGGTGTCGCGTACGCGCGTGATTATTTTTGAAAGCAAGGTCTTGACTCCTTTGGGGGTTCTCGGTAATTTAATAACAATGGACTGTTTATGTATTTATACATGTATAGTCCTGGTGTTGCGTGTCCGGGTGAGAAACGAGGCAAGGAGTGTGATCATGAAACGTATCTGTTTAGGACTGTTATGTTTCGTCGCTGTGCGTGCGCTGGCGACGAGCGGTGTTTGGACCGGCGGTGCCGGCGATGGCCTGTGGAGTCAAACGCAAAACTGGCAGGATAGCGCTGTTCCGTATCAGTCCGGGGATACAGCCACCTTGGGTGCCAGCGGCGGTGCGGTCACGGTTGATACGACAGGGGTGACGCTTTCGCAGCTCCTGTTTCCGCTTGAAAGCTTTGTGCTTTCAGGAAGTAGCCTGACGTTGGACAGCGCGGGCAGTATTGTGGCAAACAGCGGCACGCAGGTTGTCCAGAATGCGATTCAGCTGCTGGGCGATGCGACGTTTCGTGCGGCTCCCGGCGGTAAGGTTCTTGAACTTTCCGGCGCGCTTTCCGGCAGCAGCACCGTCACGGTCCACGGCGGTGTGGTTAAGCTGACGGGCGCGAGCAGCTATTCCGGCGCGCTGATTCATAAGACAGGCACCGTTGAAATCGCCTCCATGTCCGCATTGGGCACTGGTGTCCCCACCTTTGGCCAAGGATTTTTCCGCTATACGGGTCCTTCTGCGATCCTGCCGGGCTACACGCTCCAGCCGAGTTTGACGGGATGGGCGACCGCGTTTTATATTGCGCAGCCGGACGCCGTTGTGACGGTGACCGGCAAGGTCAACGGCGCTACAGCGGCCTTTATCAAAGATGGCCCGGGTATGTTGGATTACACCTATGTTGGTACGCATACGCTGAACGCGAATCATGTCTCGAACAGAGAGGTGAGTCCGATTATGTACGATGCGGATGGTATCGCGTGGACCAACAATTTTGCCTCGTTTACGGTGCGCCAGGGGAAGGTGCGCTTCAGCGGTGTAGGGCAGACCAACTATCTGCG
>CAZMLC010000035.1:19951-23649 GCA_964567125.1 uncultured Akkermansia sp. | reverse complement strand
CGGTGCGCCAGGGGAAGGTGCGCTTCAGCGGTGTAGGGCAGACCAACTATCTGCGTTCGAGCAGCGCTTGGATTGGTGAATGGGCTGATTATTCGCCGAATATGACGGTTGAAAACGGCGCTTATGCACAGTTTGACGGCGGTTATCTGACGATTGGCCGCGGTACAGGCACAAAGGCTTCACCGCAGTCGCCAAGCGTTTACGTGAAGAACGGCGGGTATCTGCTGCTGGACGGGTTCGTGATGGCGAACTGGAACGGCAAACCGAACTTTCTCTGTTATCCTTATTTGCTCATCGACAACGGTACTGTTCTTGTCCGTGCGGATTGTCTCCTCGGCGAGAACGGCGATTGCACGTCGCGCGTCGATGTTGTCAATGGCGCTCTTTTCCAGAGCGATCGGCTGAATGCGAGTCGGGCGCTCTCGTTCCCGGCAAGTACGGGAAACAGCCGTACGGAGATCACGGTTGACACCAACAGCATGGTGCGCACCTATTCGATTGAGGCCAAAAAAGGCGGCGTTTTAAATTTGCGCGGCGCGAGCGTGCTCGAAGTCGATACGACCACGACCAATGCCGCGATTTACGGCCTGGCTAACGATTCCATGAACGGCACGGTGAATGTCGACAACGGTATTTTGCGTCAACGGTCGCCCTTTATCACTGCAAGCTGGTTTATGAATTTGCCGCGTTTTTATGTCGGTTCAGGCGGCGTGACGCTGGATGTGACGAATCAGGCGGTCTTTTATCCGCCAGCACAGGCTTTGTCCGGATCAACGGGTGCGGCGATTCGCAAGACGGGTCCTGGACAGTTGTATATTTCTTCGACGACCAAGCTGCCGATCTCGGTTGAGCAGGGAACGCTTGCGCTCTTTGGTGCGAAGGGTAAAGATCAGGCTTCCACAAGCGCGATTACGGTACAGAACGCAACAGCTGTGGAACTGGTATCGCCGAATGCGGGATCGGCCTTCGATTTGCCGGGTAGCGTCAAGCTTACGGCAACCGAGTCTCTTTTTGAGCCGACATCATGGTCGTACCAAGGCGGGGCTATGCCCATCGGCGCAGGGGTCTTGCAGGTGACTTCTGATTTGCTTGGCGGTCCGGGGGCATCGTTCTATAAACAGAAAGTGAAGGTCTCAGGACCGTGGACGGTCTGGTTCAATTATGCTGCGAAATCGGCGTCAACGACGCTAGCGGATGGTTTGTCGTTCATCATCCAAAACGATACGCGCGGATTCAATGCGATGGGCGATAGCGCGCAATATCTGGGCTATGACAGTGCGACGACTGCACGGGTGAAAAACTCGGTGGCCGTCGGGGTGGATATCTACAGAAACCTTATCCTTTTCGGAACGAATGGCGTGTGGGTTTCGACGAATTACGTGCCGACCTTGGTCGCGAACCGGCGTGCCGATTTGCGCGTGCAGGCTGCCTACAATGGCAGTGGCCTGCTGAACATCAGCTTTACCCAGACGGATCAGCAACGCGTGCAGTTTTCAATTCCTGTGGATATTGCCGCTCAGGTGGGCGACAGCTATGCCTATCTGGGTTTTGCAGGCGGGACAGGCGGAGCAAAGGCTCAGCAGATGATCAGCGGCCTCATTTTTGACAATGGCGAATTGCTCCGTCCGATGGTCTGCCAATATGGCGGAACGAAAACGCTGGGGGCGAGCGAAGCGCTGGCGGTTACGCTGGACAATCTGGCTACCGCGCAGTCAGGGTATGCGCTTGAGAAACTGAGCTATGCGGATGGCGCAACCATTTCGGTCACTGCACCATCAGCGGGGATGATCAGCCCGTCCATGAGCAATACGAATATCTGGTATTTGAGCACGAATGCCTATTTTCTTCCTGAAGGTGGCATCGCCAACTCGAAACCTGCAGTCAATGGGTCAGGATACAGTACGACCACCAATAAGTACTTTGTCGGCGGGTCATGGGTGACCCGCTTCACCTACAGCCGCGGCATCAGTTCCTGGGCGCCTGCGGATGTGATGGCCTTTGTGCTGCATAATCGTGGGCTGACTGATCCTGGTTATGGGCAGCCGGGAACGCTTTCGATTATGTGCCGTTATTATGAAAACGATCGGCGCGATACGCAGCTCCGTTTGTATAACGGTGGCACGCTCGTGCCCACAAGCCCGATGACCAATACGGCGCCCGTCGACATCGCCAAGGGGGCTCCCATTGATTTTACGATCACCTATAGCCATCTTGAGCAATCGTTGAAGGTCGATATGGTGCAGGCGATCTCGAACAACGTCGGCGGTTCGTTCTCGTACACCTTCACCAATGTCAACGTGGTGTCTGCGCTGGGAAGCAACCGGTCCATGGCACAGTTTGGTTTTGTTGGACAGGTCGGCGGACAGTGGACGGAAAATATCATTCGCGATCTGATTTTTACGCCGACCAGTCCGAGCCTCTCGCTGGACAATACGCAACCGGCGTATTTCGCCATTAACCAGTATCAGGGCAGCGGTCTCTTGAAAAAGCAGGGCAATGCCGATCTGGCAATTCGCGGCGATTCTGATCGCACCCCATCGAATGTGACCGTCCGTCTGGATGAAGGCGCGTTGCGTTTGCAGCGGGTGAATAATGAACCCTTAGCCGCCTTGCGCGAGATGGGCGAGTGGATCACGCGGACGAATACGACGGTGCTGGATAATGGTGATTTGCTGGCCTGCCCGGCGATCAACAATAGTTATGGCGGTGTGACCTCTGCGCGCCGGATTCGGATCAAAGAGCCGTTTACTATCAACTTTACTTTCCTGTTCGGTCCTAAATCTTCGGACAATCCGGCCGATGCCTTTTCCATGTATTTCCACAATGATCCGAACGGGGTCTTTGTCGGTGGCGGTAACACCTCAAGTGCAGGGTTCAATAACGTGCAACGCAGCGTGGGCTTGAATTGGTATTTCTATCAGGGGAATAACAACGGTGATCGCGATACGATTCGCTGGGGCACCAATGGTGTCTGGAATGGCTATGGCATGAACCTGCCCTATGATCCTGCCAATCCGTGTCAGCCCTATACGCCGAAAGCGATTTCCCGCTATGCGGTGACGGATGTGCAGGTGAAGTATGACCCAGTAGCCAAGACCTTCGCGATGTCGATGTCGACGAACGGCGTCCCCTTGGTGCTGAATACCAATGGTACGCTGGTGGTGACGAATGTCTTGCAGCTGGCGCAGACGATTCCCGAATATGTTCAGGATGACTATGCGTATCTGGTCTTTAACGGCGGTACCGGCGGCCTGAACGGCGATATGCTGGTGCGCAATTTCCGCCTCACCTACGATGCGCCGGTTGTCGATACGGCGGAACGCCTGGTGCTGAATGGCATCGAGATCCCCGCCGCTGCTGAGCGGAGCATCACCATCGATACGACAACGGTGAACACGAAGAACCTGGTGAACAGCCTCAGTCTCGGCGATGCCGCGACCGTGGCGCTCAAGGCGGCGATGGGCGGACAATTGCGCGCGGTAACCGCGCAGCTCGGCAACACCGCAACGTTTGCCCTGGACACCGGCACGACGTTGGCGCTGGATAGCGTGACGGGCGGATCGGCGGTGGTCCAGAAGGGCGGCGGCACGCTGCAGTACGGCGGCTACGCGGATACCGTGGATGTCCAGGGCGGCACACTGGCCTTGGCATCGCCCTCACTGTCGACAGATGTTGAAGTGTCGATGGCGACGACCAAC
>CAZMLC010000035.1:0-19851 GCA_964567125.1 uncultured Akkermansia sp. | reverse complement strand
CTTGGCATCGCCCTCACTGTCGACAGATGTTGAAGTGTCGATGGCGACGACCAACAGTGCGGCGTTGGCCCTGAACTTTAGCGGTCTGCAGCTGGCCAAGACGCTGATCTGCAACGGCGTTGAGATGCCGGGTGGACGTTATTCGCAGGCGAACACAAGCTGGATCACCGGTACGGGCGCATTGCTTGTGAAGATTCCGGGCTCGGTGCTCATCATCCGGTAACGTCCGGTGTGAGATCGAAAAAAAGAGCGGCATTCATTGCGTGAATGCCGCTCTTTTTTTAAGGTAGCCGTGTTGCGATTATTTCGTTGTGAGCGCGGATGGTTTATTCCACGATTCGCCGAAGACGATCTGGTCGAGCGGCTTCCGCGTGCGCGCGGTGGTGTCGCGCTGTTTCAGTTCCGGAATCAGCGTTTCCGGATCTGCGCGATAGCCAATCGCCAGTGCGGTCAAGGCGCGGAAACCATCAGGAACCGCGAAGAGCTGCTGGACGCGCTCGGGGTGGATGCCGCTCATCGGATGGACCGCGATTCCGCGGGCTGTCGCCTCCAGTGAGAGGTTCCCTGTGGCCAGCCCGAGATCGTGAAATGCGGTGCGATTCTCCGTGTTGTTCAGTGCAAAGTTTAAGCTGGCCACGCCGAGCACGAGCACGGGCGCCTGTTTGGCCCAGGCCTGATTGAGATCCCACAAACAGGAAAGAACCTTGGCATAAAGCGCGGCATCGTCCTGAGTGGCCACGATAAAACGCCAGGGTTGCTCATTGTAAGCTGACGCAGCCCAGCGTGCTGCCTCGAACAGTGCGCGGAGCTCCGCTTGAGGCACAGGCCGCGAATCAAACCCATACGGGCTCCAACGTTTAGCGATGAGAGGTTGGACCGGATGGTCGGTAATGGCTGTTTTGATCATAAGACACCTCGTTTGTTTGTCGTGAGAGCAGAATAGTTTCTGCTTGTGCCGTCATTGTAACAGATTTTCGCGCGTTAGAAAGGCCAAATCAAGGCGACGGATCAGTCAATTGAGATCGACAAACGCAAAGACAGTCGAGTAAACTAGAGCACAATCAATAAACATTACGCAACGGAAAGGGAGCACGATGAAAGGATTCACACGCCGTCAATTTGTGCAGGGAACTACGCTTGCACTGCCGACAATTATTGCGTCGGGATGTGTTGGGATGCGCCGTAACTGTGTGGTACGCCGTCCGCCGCCGTCTGAACGGATCAATGTGGGGATGATCGGATACGGCACCATGGCTCAGGATAATATCGGCAGTTTCCTGTACAACGATCGCGTTCAGATTATTTCGGTTTGCGATGTGGTCAGCGAAGCGCCGCTCTATGGGTATAAAGCGGAGCGTCTCGGTGGCTATCTGCCGGGCAAACGGAAGGTCGATGCCTTCTATGCGGAAAAGACCAAGGTCCCCGCATACAATGGCTGCAAAACGTTCGTCGATTTCCGTGAGCAGTTGGATGACCCCGATCTCGATGCGGTGTGCATCAGTACGCCGGATCATTGGCATGCGTTGCACACGATCTATGCGGCAAAAAAGGGAAAACATATCTATGGGCAGAAGCCGCTCTTTCTCGCCGTCGCTGAAGGCGTTGAAATGGTGAATGCCGTGAAAACAGCCGGGATCACCTATCAAGTAGGGGCGCAGTCGCGCTCAAACGACTATTTCCGCATGGCCGCGGAATTCGTGCGCAACGGACGCATCGGCAAACTGACGCGTATCGAAGTGGGTTTAAACAAAGGCCACAGTGTCTTTGGAAAAACGCCTGAACAACTCAGCGAGACGCCGCTGGCGAAACCGCCGTCCTATATCGATTTCGACCTGTGGCTGGGACCTGCACCGCAGCGTGGCTTTACGCCGAAGATTCATCTGCCGATGCAGTGGCGCTATAACCTCGATTATTCGTGCGGCATGCTGACCGATTTCGCGGCCCATCAGCTGGATATCATGCAGTGGGCGCTCAATAAAGATGGCGAAGCCCCTGTTGCGATCGAGAATATCAAAGGCCGGTTACCGCCCGGCACTGATCTCTACAATACGCTTGCCGAGCCCTTTAGTTTTGAAATCGTCTATGCGGATGGGTTGCGCGTTTTTGTCTCTTCAGACTACAAATACGGTTGTCGTTTCTTCGGCGAAGGTACGAAGCAGATTTATGTGACCAATGGTCGCTTAGAGACGTGCCCGCCCGAACTGATGCGCCAGAAGTTGCGCGACGATGAAATCCACCTGACGAAGAGTGCCAATCACGAACGCAATTTTATCGAGAACATCTATACCGGAGGTCCTACGCTTTCGCCGATTGACGCCGGGTATACAGCTCTGCTGCCTGCGGTGCTGGCACATATCGGCATGCGTCAGGAAAAATCACAGCTGAAGTGGGACGCGGCGCGCACGCGCTTTGTCAACGATGTTGAGGCGGATCTTCTACTGAAGCCCCATCGCCGTGGTTCGTGGTAAATCCTCACGCCGAAAAGAGTGCGCTGAAATCGATTTCCGGCGGTGTTTCAGGGTGGATTCCGGGAATCGTGATCAGCGTCTCTTTTTGGTGCTGACTGCGCAGATAGCGCTGGAGCATGCGCGGGGAATCTTCATCAATGCGCGGATGCGCTGTCGGACAGTAATTGTAGATGGTCCCCGCAAGAATCATGTTGCGCGCAAAGAGCGCCTCGTAGGAGAGAATCGTGTGGTTGAGACTGCCGAGTTTTCCCGAGGTGACGAGGATGACGGGCCACTGCATCTGGCGGACGAAATCGATTGTGAGTACGTCGTCCGTGAGCGGCACAGCAAGGCCTCCCGCGCCCTCCACCAGCACGAGATCAAAACGCGCTGACAAGGTGGCAACGGCTGCGCGGATTTTCTCGAGGTCGACCGACCTGTTTTCCAGGCGCGCCGCCAGATGCGGCGACGCGGGGAAGGCAAAGAGCTGTGGGGCTGTGAGTCCCTCCCGATCCTCGTCAAACGCGCTTATACCCATGAGGGTGCGATGCGTGCGAAGGTCCTCGGAAAATCCGATATTGCCGGTCTGGACCAGCTTCACGGTGATGACCTTGATCCCTTTGCGGTGACAATGGCGCGCGATCAGGCCAACCGCAATGGATTTGCCGATATCCGTGTCGATCCCGCTGACAAAATAGACGTTCATACTAAGGAGCTCCGGTGGTTCCAGCCGATCGCGTCAATCGCATCAGCGATGGCGTAAAGGAGATTGATCTCATCGTCCGACTGCGTGCCATCCGATTCGACCACGATCTGGCAGGCTTTCATCACTTCGCGTTTCAGAATGCCTGAGAGCCTTTCGAGCCGTGCAAGCGCTTTGTCCAGCTGCTTGTAGTCGGGTGTCGCCGCGGTTGTCTGGTAGGTCAGAGGTCCGGTCAGGGATTCCAGGTGGCTGGCGCCGGCTGAAAATGCCGCTTCCGGCGCAACACTCTGTGCGGCCAACACGGAAAGGACAGCACTGATTTCAGCATGGAGTGTTGTGGGTGCGACGATGGATTTACGTGCCTGCGCGGTCGATTGACGCGGAAGAAGGCGCCTGCGGATCATGCAGATGAGCACAAATTCAAAAAGCGAAATCGCACCGTCTGCTGAGCAAAGCTTGAAGATGCTGTTGCATAAGCGCTCTTTGGACAAGGTCGATTCTGTGCGCACAGCATTCAGCGCCAATTCGCAGAGCATGCGACGTTGCACGGATGAGAGGTTCTTCATCCACTCCCGCCACGCGAGTGCCCCCTCATTCATGGCGGTGTCGTTTTCGAAACGATGCGGCAGCAGTCCGAGCTGGTGCGTGCGGATAATCAGATCATCGGAGAGCAGCGCGCCGCACATCGCGCAGGTTGCGGAAAGCGGATCGCGCAAAATGGCGCGCGCTTCATCTGAGAGCCAATCGAGCGCGAGCGCATGCTCTTCCGTCGGCGTTTCCTGCACAGGTCCTGTATAACGCAACGCCTGTTGAATGGCCGCGAGGCTCGTTCCGGTCAGAGGCTCATCCGCAGACGCAGGCTGATCATCCGCTTCAAGCTGCTCTTTGCGGCGCTGCTGGAGCGTCCATTTAGTCGTTGCGAAGTCGCCGTCAAAGAGCGGGTCAAGCCGTTTGATCCGCTGCAGTAAGGGGGGGTGCGTTGCAAAAACACTCGATAGGCCTGAGGCAAACAGCATGTGTGAAACTTCCGAGACATGCGGTGCGCGCAAGGCGCTGCCTTCAACGCCGATCAGCTTCAATGCGTTCGCCAGCGCGGTCGGATTGCGCGTGAATTGCACAGCCGAGGCGTCGGCCAGATATTCGCGTTGACGGGAAACGGAACTTTGGATCAGGCGTCCGAAAAAGTAGCCGATCTGTCCGATCAGCCAGCACAGTACGCCGAGTACAAGCAGCACGACCGCGATTCCCATGGTGCTGTCACCCTTTTTACGCGGTCGAGCCGCTCGCATCACGAGTCCAGCGCCACGGAAACAAAGATAGCCGAGGATGACAAGGGCAAAGATGCCGTGCAGCACCCCCATGAGGCGGATGTTCAGCCGCATGTCGCCATTGAGTATATGGCTGAATTCGTGGCCGATGATCGCTTGCAGTTCATCGCGCCGCACGGTCTCCAGTAATCCGCGCGTCACGGCGACGGCAGCATCTTTCGTGGAAAAGCCAGCGGCAAAAGCATTCATGCGCGCTTCGTTGTCGAGGATAAAGACGCGCGGCATGGATACGCCGGCTGCGAGCGACATCTCCTCCACGACATTGAGCAACCGCCGCTCCAGCGCATCGTGCGTATTGGTCTGGGCTTCGCGTCCGCCCATGGCGTGTGCCACGGTTGCGCCGCCTGCACGCAATGAGACGATCTTGATTAGCGAGGAAAGGAGAATAATACTGAAGGTGGAGCCGAGCACGATAAGCGCGATCTGTGGATCACGCGCAGTCTGCTTGAAGTGCAGCAGAACAGAATCCGCCTCCGATGTTGCCCAGGCATACGCCAGACAGAGCGCAAGATGGAGAACGACGCCCGTTGCGACAACGGCTAACGCGTATAACACTATCAGGATGCGCGTGCTCCGCCGGGATTGATCTTGCTGTTCAAAAAAATCCATGGGCGCTTAGAACGAAACCTTAACGGCTTCGCGTTCCGTGGTATTGGCGACCTCAAAGAGCGCGGCTTCCTTAAATCCGAACAGGCTGGCGGCCAGGTTCGTCGGAAAAATCTCGCGCTTGGTGTTGTAGGTCGTCACCGCATCGTTATAGGCTTGACGGGTGAAGGCGATCTTGTTTTCCGTGGAGGTCAGCTCTTCCATGACCGCCGCCATGTTGCGATCCGCCTTCAGCTCGGGATAACGTTCAACGACGAGCATCAACCGCCCGATCGAGCCGGTCAAGGCGCCTTCTGCCTGCATAAGGCCATGTAAGGCCTGCGGATCCGTTGGCGCATTGCGTGCACTGTTGGCTGCGCCCTGGGCAATGTTGCGGGCCTTGATGACCGCCTCGAGCGTTTCGCGTTCGTGCTGCATGTATCCTTTTGCGGTTTCAACAAGGTTCGGAATCAGGTCATAGCGGCGTTTGAGTTGGACATCAATCTGCGAAAACGCGTTCTTAAAGCGATTGCGCAGGACGACAAGTCCGTTGTAAAGGCCGATCAGCCAGAGCGCGATGACGGCAAGAATACCTACGGCGACAAGTAAACCGATGTTCATACGTAAACCCTCCAATAATGTGTTGCCATCATAGCATGGCGGCCTGCGCAGTTCAATAGTAGGCGTGACGCTTCATCTTAAAACGTGCGTTCATCCGGGCATCGCGCAGGGCGCCGCGTGCGGATCAAAAGCAAACCTGCATAATTGAGCAGCCAGGCGACAAAGCTCAGGATCACGATCTTTTGCAGCGTTGGCACATACGGTGCAAAGGGCAGATAGTGAAAATGGTGCGCAAGTAAGCAACCGGAAAAGATGGAAATGATAGTTGCGCATCCGATCATCCAGCCCCAGCGGATTGCGGACGATACGGTCGGGTTGTTGCGCTTAAAGGTCAGGAGGAGGATGATGATGGCGCCGCCGCAGGCTGCAGCGAAGCAACCGATGTTGTGGCCAGTCCCGGATACGTTCTCGGGGATGAAGGCGATCGTCAGCAATCCTGCCGCATTGAGCGCACCTCCCCAGCGCAGGAGCGCTTTGGCCGATCGGTTCTTCACAAGGCAGCTGAGCGCAGGGTAGAAGCGGGCCAGACAGCCCGCGCTGATGGCGAGGGCGGCCATGAAAAGGTCGTGGCACAGCGGTGCGTGCACCCCGTTGATCTGCGTGCGTCCCAGATAGCTCAGCATGCGCATGCAGGGATTGTACGCGGTGTTGGGGCAACAGCGCATGGCCCATAGCAGGAGCAGCATTGCGCAAACCCCGCCAACCATCACGATGAAGGGGGCACGGCGCAGGTCGCGAATACGCGCACCGGCGACTGCGGATGTGCCGGTGCATTGAACAAGCGCGATGGCGATGCCTGCGAGGCTGAGAAGCTGGATCCCTTCGTACAGCGGGATGCGTTCAGGCCTGCGTGCGAAAAAATCAAAAAGGGTCATCAGATGCGCGCCGGCAAAGACGCAGCAGCCGTAGCGCCATAGGCGCGGTAGCGCGTGGTGTCCGCATGCATAGGCGACGCACACCGCGGTTGCGCCCAGCGAGACCGCGATGGCCCCGGCGAGCGGATACGATGGAATGGAGGGTAAAAACCGCACGATGAACAGCGTGGCGAAGCTGGCAACTAGTCCAGCGGCAAGGCGGAAATTAAGGGTCGCGTGGTGCCGCAAAAAGAGGATCCAGCAGAAGGAGGCCGGCAGCGAACGTAAGACGCTGGCGAGGAGTTCGCGCGATGGATACGGAGCCGGGAGCATGTTCGGGATGGTGTCACCCAGCATCGTTACCGCGAGCCCGAGCCACGCGAGCCACCCAAAACGACAGCGCGCTTCGCCGCGGACGATGGCGTAAGCTGTCGCGATCAGTAAGAGGGGCGTGATGGTGATTCCATGGAGCATGCGTTATTCCCGTGGTATTCCTGCAAACACGATGGTCTTCACCATAGCAGATTCACCTGCGGAAGTCGATCCATGTCCGCGCGTACGGGCTTGGAAGTTGCCGATTGATTTATACTCAAAGGTATGTAAGAATAACGAGCATTAACACGGGTAATTTGGCAAAGGTTCGGTATGATACTTTTCAGTCAGGGTTCGGTTACGACACGTCTTGCGGCGGAACACATTAAAAGTGGTTTGTTTGAGGCATTGGCAAAACTCGGCCCTCGTCAGCGCGTTTTAGTCATCCCGCCGGATTTCACGCGCTTTCATTCGCAAGCCGGACTGTTGACACAGCTCGTTTACGAATACTACGGCGATAAACTTGCGGCGGTGCTGCCGGCTTTGGGTACGCATTCCCCCATGTCGGAGAAGCAGCTGCGCGAGATGTTCGGCTCCATGCCGCTCGATCTCTTTAAGGTCCATGATTGGCGCAACGATGTGATTACGCTGGGAACGGTGCCGCCGGATTACGTCAAGACGATCACAGAGGGAAAACTCGATTTCGATTGGCCGGTTCAGGTGAACCGGTTGCTGAAAGAGGGCGGCTTCGACTTGATCCTTTCGCTGGGGCAGGTGGTGCCGCACGAAGTGATCGGCATGGCCAATTACAACAAAAACATCTTCGTGGGTACCGGCGGTTCGGTCGCGATCAACCGCAGCCACTATGTGGGCGCTGTCTACGGCATGGAACGGATCATGGGCCGCGCGGATACGCCGGTCCGCAAATTGTTCAATTACGGTAGCGATCACTTCGGGCACCTGCTGCCGCAGATCGTCTATGCCCAGACCGTCGTTGGCCGCGCGGAGACCGGCGGGCTCGCGGTGCGCGGACTCTTTATCGGCGACGATGTGACCGTCTTTGAACGCGCGGCGGCCTTGGCGCTTGAGGTCAACTTCGAAATGGTGCCGCGCCCATTTAAGAAATGCGTGGTCTACCTCGATCCTGCGGAGTTTAAGAGCACGTGGCTCGGCAATAAGGCGATTTATCGCACGCGCATGGCCATGGCGGATGGCGGCGAACTGCTGATCCTTGCGCCGGGCGTCAAGGAGTTCGGGGAAGATCCGCAGATCGACCGCCTGATTCGCAAGTATGGCTATTTCGGCACGGAGAAGACGCTCGCCGCAGTCAAGGCCAATCCTGAATTGCAGGAAAATCTGGGCGCGGCCGCGCATCTGATCCACGGTTCGTCGGAAGGCCGCTTCAACATCACCTACGCGGCAGGCGAGCTGTCGCGCCAGGAAATTGAACAGGCCGGATTTGCCTACGCGGAGATCCAGCCGCTGCTGCAGCGCTATAATCCGCAGCAGCTGAAGGACGGGTATCAGACCTTGCCGGACGGCGAGGAGATCTTCTTTATCAGCAATCCGGCGATCGGCCTCTGGGCCGTACGCGAACGATTTGAATAACGATTCAGTCATAAACGACAAGGAGAAAACATGACAATTCCATTCAAGGTCGATTTGACCGGGAAGGTAGCCGTCGTCACAGGGGGTGGCGGCGTTTTGTGCAGTGCTTTTGCAAAGGCGTTGGCGGAGTGCGGTGCCGCGGTTGCGGTCGCGGATCTGAAACTCGAATCCGCGCAGCGCGTTGTTGACGAAATCGTGAAGAATGGCGGCAAGGCCATGGCCGTCGCCTGCAATGCGCTGGACAAAGCCAGCCTTGAAGCAGCCAATGCGACAGTCGAAGCGACGCTCGGCGAGGTTTCGATCCTGATCAACGGCGCAGGCGGAAACCATCCGAAGGGCACAACCTCGATGGAGTACCTCAATCCCGATGACCTCCTGGTCGAGCATCGCGAAATCGTGACGTTCTACGACCTGGACCCCAAAGGTATCGAATTTGTCTTCAATCTGAACTTTCTCGGCACGTTGCTGCCCTCGCAGGCGTTTACGAAGAAAATGGCGCGCAACCGCTCGGGCGTGATTATCAACGTCTCGTCCATGAACGCGTTCCGTCCGTTGACCAAGATCCCGGCCTACAGCGGCGCCAAGGCCGCTGTGAGCAACTTCACGCAGTGGATGGCGGTGCATATGGCCAAGGCCGGTATCCGCGTGAACGCGATCGCCCCGGGCTTCTTCCTGACGGATCAGAACCGCGCGCTGCTGACCAATGCGGATGGTTCGCTGACGCCGCGTTCGGAGAAGATTCTCAACCAGACGCCCATGGGTCGCTTCGGCGAAGCCGATGAGTTGATCGGCGCGCTGCTGTGGCTGGTCTCGGACAAGGCCGCCGGCTTTGTGACCGGCGTCGTGGTGCCGATTGACGGTGGGTTTGCCGCATACAGCGGTGTGTAAAAAGGTTTGCGTGGCAGGCCGCGGGCCTGCCACGCGTTGATTTTGGCAGAACGAATGAAAGGGTTATAACGATGGCAAAGAAAGCAGATATCGGGTTGATCGGTCTCGCCGTGATGGGCGAGAATCTAGTTTTGAATATGGCGAGCAAAGGCTTTACCGTGGCGTGTTACAACCGCACGGTTGCCAAGGTCGATACGTTTGTTCAGGGGCGCGGTAAGCAGAAGAACATTATCGGATGCCACACGCTCGAAGAACTCTCCGCCGCGCTGAAGAAGCCGCGCCGCGTGATGATCATGGTGAAGGCCGGTTCCGCCGTGGACCAGACGATTGAATCGCTGCTGCCCGTGCTGGAGAAGGGCGATATCATCATCGATGGCGGCAACAGCCATTTCCCGGATACGATCCGCCGGAGCAACTACCTCGCGGAGAAGGGTCTGCGCTTCATCGGTACCGGCGTCTCCGGCGGCGAAGAGGGCGCGCTGAAGGGACCTGCGATCATGCCGGGCGGCGATGCCAAGGCGTGGCCTCACGTGAAGGATATTTTCCAGGCTACTGCCGCCAAGACGGAAAAGGGCGAGCCGTGCTGCGCATGGATCGGTTCGGATGGCGCTGGCCACTTTGTGAAGATGGTTCACAACGGCATCGAGTATGGCGACATGCAGCTCATCTGCGAAGCCTACGATCTGCTGGCGCGCGGCCTCGGCCTCTCCGCCAAAGAGATGCAGAAGATTTTCGCGAAGTGGAACAAGGGCGTGCTGGACAGCTACCTGATCGACATCACGGCGGATATTCTCTCGCAGTATGACGATGAAACCAAGAAGCCCATGGTCGACGTGATCCTCGACGCCGCCGGGCAGAAGGGCACGGGCAAGTGGACCTCCACCGCCGGCCTCGATCTGGGAGTCGGTATTCCGCAGATCGCGGAAGCGGTTTTCGCACGCTGCCTCTCGGCGATCAAGGAAGAACGCGTGGCTGCAGCCAAGGTGCTGGACTATACGCCGGCCAAAGCGAAAAAGATCGACAAGAAGCTCTTTGTCAAGCAGCTGGAGCAGGCGGTGTATGCATCGAAGATCTGCTCGTATGCGCAGGGTTATCAGCTGATGCGCGCTGCCGCGAAGGAGTACAACTGGACGCTGAATTACGGCGAAATCGCACTCGTGTGGCGTCAGGGCTGCATCATCCGTGCACGCTTCCTCGGCAACATCCGCGATGCGTTCGACAAGAAGCCCGACCTCGCAAACCTGCTGCTCGACCCCTACTTCAAGAAGGTGGTCAGCAAGGCGCAGCAAGCGTGGCGCGAGGTGATCAAGACCGCGGTCGAACTGGGTATTCCTGTTCCAGCCATGAGTACGGCGCTGAATTACTTCGATTCCTATCGCAGTGCACGGTTGCCGGCCAATCTCTTGCAGGCGCAGCGCGACTACTTCGGCGCGCACACCTTCGAGCGCGTGGACAAACCGCGCGGCGAATTCTTCCATCACATCTGGACCGAGAGCGGAGGCAACACCGCGGCGTCCACCTATGTGGTCTAAGACATGATCCGCGGATTCAAAGTGATATGCATGGGGCTTGGTCTCCTTGCACAGATGACAGGCGCGGCGGAAGTCGCGCCTGTCACACTTTTTAACGCCGGTTTCCCCGGACGTAATTCTGCGCAGGCCGTGGCCCGGCTGCAGCAGGATGTCTTGGTTCATGCGCCGCAGCACGTGGTGCTCTACTTCGGCATGAACGATGCCATGAATTCGCAGAATCTCTGCCCGCTCGAAACGTATGCGCGCAACATGGCAACCCTGACTCAGCGGTTGCAGACGAATCGCGTGCGCACCGTGGTGCTGGTGACCTGCAATCCGATCATTGAAGCGTATGTGGCGGCGCGCCATCCGCGCCATCCGCAGCGGCAGGCGTTGCAGGCGCATCTGGAACGCTACAATGCCCGCATCCGCCAACTGGCGCAGCAGTATCAGCTGCCCTGCGTCGACCTGCATGCCCGCGTGGCAGCCCTCGGGGGTGCCACGATCGCATCGAATGCGCTGCTGCGCTGCGAAGCGAATTGCGGCGCGAAGGACGGCGTTCATCTGACGCGCGCCGGCTATGCTGTGCTTGGCACTGCCGTGGCGGAGGCGTTGCGTCCGCACGTCCGGGCGGGCGATCGCATTGTCTGCTATGGCGACAGCCTGACCTTTGGTGTGCACGTGAAGGGCGCCGGCAGCACAGAGGGCGAAACGTATCCGGCGGTGGTCAAACAGCGGTTGCTGCAACCGCGCAACACAACGCCATAAAAAAGCTATGAAAACAGCGTCCTTTGCCTACATGTTCGGAATTCTTCTTTTGGGGTCGTGCGCAGGCGCATGGGAGATGGTTGGTCCGGGCGGCGGCGGATGGATCCAGTCGATCCTTGCGAGCCGTCACGATCCGAACCGGCTCTACGTCGGGTGCGATGTGGGTGGCGTTTACCGCTCGGATGACGGCGGACGCACCTATCGCGTCAGTACGGCTGGGTTGCAGTGTTATTTCATCGAGTGCATGGTTGAGCATCCGCATAATCCGGATATCCTCTACGTCGGCGGCAAGAGCGGCGTCTACACGAGCACGGATGGCGGTCGCACTTTCCAGTGGCTGCGTATGGGATTTCCGCCGGTCCAGGAACATGGTTATTCCGCCATGGTCAGCAGGTTGGCGCTCGATCCGCAGCATCCGGAAATTATCTATGCCGCGATTGGCCAGCCGCGCGAACGGCGCGGCGGACAGGGCGCGCTTTATAAAAGCAGTGACAGCGGCGCGACCTGGCAGCAGGTCGTGGTGGACAAGCAGCTCGGCGATCTCGCGATTTACGACCTCGCGATCCATGCGCAGCAGCCGCAGCGCCTGTTGATCACCACCGCGAAGGGCGTCTACGCGAGCGTCGACAGCGGTGTGCATTGGACGCTTTCGAGTCAAGGGCTGCCGGCGCATCTGCGCACGCGGCGTCTGGCGCAGTCGCCCTCGCATCCGGAGATCGTCTACGTGTCATTGGAGGGCAAGAGCGGCGAGACGCCGTGGCAGGCCGGGGTCTACCGTTCCGACGATGGCGGCGCGACGTGGCAGCCGCGCAATACGGGCTTGAAGCAGTGGAATGGCAAAGAGGGGCAGTCAATCATGTTTGCGACGTGGCTGGATACGCTAGCCATCCATCCGCGGAATCCCGACATCGTCTATGCGGGTTCACCACCGTGGACCGACAGTACGATCTACAAGACCATCGATGGCGGTCAGCATTGGACGCGGAGCTATCGCAGCGGAAAAGAGGGCAACGTCGTCATGCCGGGCTGGATCTCCTTCTGGGGGGCCTGCGCGGAGTGTCTGACGCTCTCACCGCTGGATCCCGAGCGGCTCTATTTTGGCACCTCGGGCATGGTCTATGCGACCACCAACGGGGCTGCCACCTGGGAACAGCGTTACACGCAGGAACGCCACGATGGCAAGCTGGCGGGAACCGGGCTTGAGGTGACGTGTCTGCACAGCGTGACGCCGCACCCGACAATCAAGGATCGCGTCTATTTCGGGTATTACGACATTGGGCTTCTGCTCTCCGAGGACGGTGGAAAAAGTTTTGAACGTTGCATGCAGGGCGTACCCAAGGGACGGGATAATTCCTGCTTCTGCGTGGCGTTTGATCCGGATGACAAACAGCGTATCTATGCAGGGTTTGGCGAATGGGGCAGCAACCATGGACTGGTCATGACGAGCGCAGATGGCGGTCACACATGGATATCGCTGGAGAAGCCGGGTAACGGCATGGTGAATGCGCGACCGCGCGACCTTTATGTGTCGCGCGACGCGTTGGCCTATCTCGCGGTGGGGATGGGCATCTGTGTGAGTACCAATCGCGGGGAGACGTGGCAGCTGCGCAACGGAACATTGCCTGCGGAGCGCCTCTGCGCCTTTACGGTCGATGCGGCTGCGCAGCGTTACGCGGTTGCGGTAAAGCCTGCGCAGGGCGAGGCTGGCGCGATCTATACGAGTCAGGATCGCGGTCTGACCTGGCAGCTGGTGACTCCGCCGGGAACGCTCGGCGAGGTTCGGCAAATGCGCATCAACGCGGGTTGGCTCTATTGTACCTTGCGTGGCAGCATGGCGGGGAAAAATTATGCCGCAGGCGGAGCGTATCGTTGCGAACTTGCGAACGGGACGTGGACGCGGATCTATACGAGCCGCTTCTGCGAAGCACTGACTGTGGATGCGCACAACCCCGCGCGGCTGTATATCAGCCTGCACGATCATCCCTACCACGATCAATGTCGTGGCGGCGGGGTGATGATGAGCAGCGACTGCGGAATAACGTGGCAGAGCGTGACCGATGCGACACTCCACAATACCGCCGTGACATGGATTGCGCAGGATCCCTTTCGGCCTGCACGTCTCTGGCTTGGTACAGGCGGCAACAGCGCCTTTTACGGCGACGTTCCCTAAGGCGCGAGCCGATCTCTAAAAGTCCGAGTCACTCTGACACAAGCATGTCACACGCGGTGAGACATTTTGAAACATTTCTGGTGGGCAACGCTGGGACAATAAATTTTATACGTCATTGATTATCAAAGAGATAAGCGCCTTTCAGTGGACTTGGCACGCACTCTGCATATCAAGAGGCAGAAAAACAACCTATCAAAAGGGAAAGGAGTGTACCATGAAAGACCTGATTCCGTGGAGAAAGAGAGAAGAGAACATGGAGCGCGCTCGCGGCCAGTATCCGGTCAATTCCCTGCAGCATCGAATGAATACGTTGTTGGAGGATTTCTTTGCTGACATGGATGGCTTTTGGGGTGTTCAGCCGCGTCCGTTAATGCGGATTCTTGAGCAGCCGCTCATTGAAGCGCCCAGGTTCGAGGTTTCGGAGACCGAGGAGGAGTTCCGGATCAAAGCCGAGCTGCCGGGCTTAGACGAGAAGGACATTGAGGTCGAGGTCGACCGTGAAGGTGTTCTCATCAAAGGCGAAAAGCGGCGCGAGCAGGAGGAGAAAAAGCGCAACTACTACATCTCCGAAATGAGTTACGGGCAATTCAGTCGGCTCATTCCATTGCCCGAAACTGTGGATCGTGAGAAAGTACAGGCTCAGTTCAAGAAAGGTGTTTTGACGCTGACCTTGCCCAAGACTGAACAGGCCAAGGTCGAACGCAAACGCGTTGCAATTACAACCGAGTAAGCCGAACGAAAGGAGGCAACAGCGAGGTCCAGCGTAGGGCTGGGCCTCGTTTTTGTTTATGCACATGCTCCATGTGAGACATCCGATGCTCCTGAGATTTTGGAAAAACACGCGGAAAAACAGAAAAATACTCGAATAATGGTTTAAAAAGAGGTAGCATAGACCAATTCATGTTGAAAAGTTTTTGAGGAGCTGGTCATGGTTATGTTGCGCATGTTCTGTTTCGGGATGGTGGTATTGTTTGCGGGAATGCAGGCCTGGGGTGTGGACGGGTATTGGTCTGCTGATCAAGGCGGACTCTGGAGCGATACCAACAACTGGGCAAATGGTGTGAAGCCGACTGCGGGAAGCACGGCGCATTTCACCAATGCACTGATGACCAACGTCTGGATCGAGGTGGATGAAGCGGTTTCCGTTGAGCGCATTCGCATGTACAATACGGGTGTGTATCAGTGGTATTTCCGCGGTGCAGGACCGCTGACGTTGGCGGGCACCACTCCGCGCATTGAGATCGGAAGCGGAAGTTGCGTTGCGCATTTCTACCTGCCTGTCCAGGCGCCAGGCGGGGTACGCATGCTCTCGTCGTCGCAGGTGAAATTCTATCGACAGAATGCGATAGCCTCGCAGCTCATTTTGGGGGATTTGGCGGTCAATGTGGAGACGTCGGATTACACAGGCCCTGCTGCCTATATCAATGCGCTGTCGAGCGAACCGCTTGAGCTTATCTTTGACATGACACAGACGATTAATCTCACCTTCACGACCAAGAACGGCGTTAATCTTTCCCAGGATTTCACGCGTACATGGCTCAAGCAGCAGATCGGCGGTATTAATGCCGTGCCGAGCGGAAGTGGCACGGTCGATATCAATTTAGGTCAGTTGGCCGGCAGCGGAATGCTGCGTATGGCTGGGATGGGCTCTGTCCGGGTTGAGGGGGCTGATCGCTATGAAGGATCGTTGCGGTTTTCCTCAACGCCGCTTACGGTCGGCGCGCATCCGAACAAACGGTTGATGCCGGCCTCGATGCCGGACATGCATCTTGATGCTTCGCAGACGAACACCATGGTGATCGTCGCGCAGGACGGGACGAATTATGTGACGCGCTGGAACAGCGTCTACGGCGACAATTATGCCTATTGTCAACTCAGCGGGCAGAAGTATCCGGTCTTGCAGGAGCGCGCGTTGAACGGGTTGCCGATTGTTGACTTTGGCCTGATGACCGCTTCGTCCACGAGCAATGCGTATATGCGGTTCGCAACGCGCATCAATGCGAAGAGCGCGTTCGTGGTGCTCTGTTCGCTGAATTTTGTCTTCACGGATACAACCGCCGCGCATTTTCATGCAGTCGGTTCAAGTAATGGCGGAAACAACTGGAATATCGGGCTTGTCGAGGTGGCACGCAAAGATGAACCCTTGTGGACGTTTAAGGTCGGCGATTTCTACTTTTCAAAGAACGGAACGCGCGTAACGAATCTGCCTTCAACTTTGCTCAGCGGAAAGGACAACTATGATGTGCTGGCGGTGCGGACAGGCCCGACAACGGCGACGATTGGCTCTTTGGCTCTCGATCGCGCCTATCGCTATGGAGGCGCCAAGATTGCGGAACTGATTGTTTATACGCGGACACTTTCAGAGGCTGAATTCAAGCAGACGGAGCAATACCTCTTGCAAAAGTGGAAAAACATTCCGGCAACGATCGTTCCGGTGGACCTTGAGGCGCGCGAGATTTATGCAGAAAATTCGACCACGCCTCTGGTCGTCGAGCCGCAGGCAACCGTCGCTGCTGAGCGCTATGTTGGCGCGCGCGCCGGCAATGGTGTGAGCGGCGGCGGCACATTGCAACTCGCCCGTACAGCGCATGCCCCTGTTCACCCTCTACAGGTTGTCAATGGGACGCTGGCGCTGAGCGCGGACGGCATGGCTCTGCCTGCGGCACCGGCGACATCGCCGATTTCCAATACGTTCTTCCACGTTGATGCGAGCGTCGCCGAGACGCTGACACGCGATGCGACAAACCGCGTCAGCGTGTGGGCGGATTGCACGGGGAACGGACGTGCCGCGGTTGCAGCGCCAGGCGCGCCGCTGCCGCTCTATGTCACGAATGCGCTCAACGGACTACCCTACATTGATTTCGCGACGACGGGTTCCGGACAGTGTATGCTGTGGAACCACACGAACACGACGATTCAGACCGCGTTTCTGGTCTTTGCCGATCCGGGAAACAATGGTGAAAACTTCCTGTTGGGCGATGTGAAGAATGCGGGCAACAGCGCGCACTTCCATCGCGGAGCCTACGGGCTGATGGCGTATCCGGGCTATGAGGCGTCAGGCATCAAAGGGGGACTGGTCTATGTGAACGGATTGTTTGTCGATCCGGAGCGCACGACGCTCAACTGTGAACCGGTTGTGATTACCTATGCGTTGAGCTCAAACAATCTGGCGCGCGCCTCCGCGTTTGCCACGGATCGCTGGGAGCTCGGCAAGACCTCGCGTACGGGTGGACAGAAAATCTGCGAAGTGGTGATTTATGATCGCATGCTCATGTGGGAGGAACGTACCGCTGTGCAGAATTGGCTGATGAAGAAGTGGCTGCCCAAGCCTGCGGCGGGATATCAGGCCTCCGCGTCGGACGAGATTATTGGCGAAGTGCGCGCTGGCGCGGCCAACGGACAGGCTGCTGCGGTCGCGGTGATTTCCACCAATGCGGTCCGGGTGGGCGCGTTGAGCGGGCCGGGAACACTCGTTAAAAAAGGCGCGGGCACATTGCTGGTTGAGCAGCTGGATACGCTGAGTGGAAAACTGCAGCTGGAGGAGGGCGTCGTTCAGATTGCGAACCGCGAACTGCCCGATCCCTTTGTGCTGCCGGGCGGCTTGGAGTTTCACGTGGATGCGTCCAAGGCGGACAGCATCCAGGTTGCCGGCGATGGTGTGACCATTGAGAAGGTCAGCGATGCCTCGGGCGGGCCGCGCTATGCTGTGCCGCCTGCGGATGGCGTGGCGCCGACGGTGCTGCCGAATGCCTTGAACGGTCTGCCGGTGATCGATTTCGGTGCGCGGAACAGCAAGCAGTGTCTGCTGTGGGACACGGCGGTGAATACCATCCGCACGGTGTTCTGGGTGATCGGTTCGCAGAATTTCGGCGGCGTGATGCTGGGTAGCAAAAAAGCCGATGGCAATATCTTCTACCGTCCGGCGATTGACAATCACTTCCCGTGGAAAGACAATTTCAATCCGCGCGTGGCGAATGGTGCGACGCGTATTGACGGCACGCTTGTTGATGCGGGGTTGGCACGGCTGAATGGCGGATATCAGGTTGTCAGCCTTGTGACAGCGCCGGACAATGTCACGATCTACTCGTCCGGCAGCGGCAGTGCGTCCGCCTTCGCTGTCGATCGCTATGAACCCGGTGTCCTCAATCTGACGGGAGGACAGCGGTTAGGTGAAGTGTTGATCTACAATCGCGTACTGACGGATCAGGAACGGCGCGATGTCGAGGCCTATTTGCAACGCAAATGGTTCAATCGTCTCCCCGGCGGTTATGTGGGCAGCGAGGCCAAGGTTGGGCAGCTTGCGCTTGCAGGCGGTACGCTGGCGTTTGCTTCAAATGCGGCACCGGTGATTGTCTGCGATCAGGTCGTGGTCTCGAATACGTGGGTGAAGAATGATGCCACGACGGTCGGGCTCTACACGTATGCTGATGCGGCGCGCTCATTGGTTGTTTCGAACGGAATTGTCGCCCTAAAGGGGCAGGACTTGCCAGCCGAGCTTCCCGCAGCCGGCAAACTTTTCCATCTGGATGCGAGCGCGGCTGATAGTCTCGCGCTCGTGCAGCAGAATGGCACCAATTACGTCGCGGGATGGACGAGCCTGCTCGGCAATGCCTGGGCGACCAATACGGAGGCCACATACTATCCTGTTCTGCTGACCAACGAGCTGAACGGTCTGCCCGTTGTCGACTTTGGACCCTTTTATCGCACGGCGGACAAGAGCAAGAGCCGTTTCCTTGATTTCAGCACCAGCTTTGCTGCAGTCAAGTCGGCGTTTCTGGTTATCGGTACGCAGGAGGGTGGAAACTTCCTGATCTGCACAACGGATCCCAACAAGGCACCGTTGCATCGCGGTGGCCAGACGGGCGCGTTGGCGGGCGATCCGATTGTCGGTGTTGAACGCGCTGAAGTGCCTGACTCGCTCAAGAACGGTAGTTCCCCGGTTTATGTTGATGGAACCGTGGTCATCCCGACGGTGCAAGGGATGAGTGGCGGGTACCAGACCTTGGGGGTGCAGATGACCGGGAACGATGTACTTGTGGCGGAAACGCTGGCGCGAGACCGCACGTGGCGTTTCGGTGGACAGCGTATTGCGGAATATTTGCTATATGACAGAATGCTGAGCGAAGACGAGCGTCAACAGGTTGAGCTCTATCTGCAAAGCAAATGGTTCGGCAAAACGCGCTACGGTGAATATGTGGCGGACGTCGGGATTGACACGGTCCAGGTCGGCGGACCCGGTGTGCTGGACATGGGCGGCCATACGCACACGATCAAGAATGTCTCCGGTGCTGGTGCGATCAGCAATGGAACGTTGCGCGTCACGGAATCGTTCACGCCTGCCTCATCGTTGCGCGTGGACAGCCTGGCCTGGGGCGATGGGGTCCGTGTGACGCTGGATGGTACGCAGACGCTCGACGTGGCGGGAAGCTTGAGCATCGAGGGCACTGGCGTACTGACGTTCCAGCCGGAGGTGGCGCAGAAGGGTCATTTCGCGCTGGTTTCCGCGCAGTCGGTTTCAGGCGCTGCGCACGTCAGCGGCTGGACGATTCACGGCGTGGATCAAAACATCTTCAGCGCGCGTCTCGAAGTTGTCGATACGACGCTCTACGCGGTCGTCAGCGGCAAGGCGACCTTGCTGCTGGTGCGTTAAACGGTACGGATGGCGGATTTGGAGGCCCTGAGCAATCAGGGCCTCTTTTTTTGAAAAAGGGCTAGAACTTCCGTTGGGACGATGATACATTTTATACGTTTGGGTGTTGAGTATTTACGAGGAGTTTGTGTAATGAATTTGAAATATGCTTGTGGCTTTGTGTTGAGTGGATTCCTTGCGGGCAGTGTGGTGGCTGCTGACTGCGTCTGGGTTGCCAATGGCGGCGGCGCGTGGAACGATACGGCGAATTGGCGTAACGGGACGTTGCCGCAGGCCGGCGATACGGTCTTTTTCACCAACGTGACGCCGGGCGTGGTCTCCTTGCCGACGCAAAGCGTGACGTCGGTCGGCCATCTGACATTCTATCCTGCGCTGGCTGGGACGTGGACCTTGACGGGCGGCGCGC
>CAZMLC010000034.1:8166-27682 GCA_964567125.1 uncultured Akkermansia sp. | reverse complement strand
GTCATCTGCACGGCATCAAACTGCTGCGGCTGAGGACTAACCATGTTGTTTTGCGGCGTATCAACCTGCACATTAACGTTATCGGTAGGGACATCAACGGTCACATCCGGCTGATTCATTTCAGGAGGTGTCTCCAGCTCTTTCATATCCTGGAGATCCTTCATTTCCTCGGCTTCCATGATCTGCGTTTCAATCACGCGATCCTTTTCTTTTTGCCCAGAGGACATCAGTATAATCAAGCCGATCATAATCACAGGGAGAAGGACAGCCGTCGCAGGCGCACCCAGACGTTGCAGCTCAATGATGGCCTCTTTATACTCCTTGGTGTCACGCGGCTTTTTTAAGCCAGCGATCATCTTTTTCAGACGCTGCCAATAGGTCTGTTCAGAGTACATCGCTTCGATTTCTTTGAGCTGAGCCTCTACGACTTCCTCAATCTTGTTGTCGAGATGATTCATCAGGAAAATCCCCTTACATGCTGAGAATAGACAGATTGGTCAATTGGTGCTTATTACACAAATCCAACGCCGTCACGAGCAGACCATGCGGAGAATTCATCGTGCACTTAATGAGAACCGTCGCTGTTTTACTGAAGCCAGCCATACGCTCCAACTTGCGGTCCAACTCGGCAGGCCGCATCGGCTGCCCATTAAAAAACAGGCCATCTGCAGCCACAATGATCGTCATGGGCTCAACTTGATTTTCTTTTGTTGCGCTCGGATCCGCCTGAGGCCTCGCGGCGGACAACTTAGCCATAATGTCTTCCTGCTTCAACGTGACGACGAAGAAAATCAAGAGCTGAAACACGACATCGATCATGGGCGTCATATCCAACTTTGGACTTTCGCCCTTATTCGCTCTGCGTTTGTAAGCCATCTTAGTTTCCTTCCATTAAGGTCTTGCCTTTGCCCTTATGCTCCTGAATAGCAACAAAGGAAAGTTTCCAAAGGCCAACAGCGGTGCAAATATCCATCACACGCTTCACTTGATCGTGTTTCGTACGCCGGTCTGCGCGAATCAAACAGGGAAACTGGTTTCCTAAGCGGTTGACACGATTGCGCAGAATATCGCGCAACATACCCTCGGACAGGGTTGCATTGTGAATCGAAATGCGCCCACGACGATCAAGTTCGATTTCAATCGTCGAGGTCGGCGTGTTTTCCTGCGTCATCGTGACACCGTGCTTGCCATCTTCAAGAATAATATCTTGATTGATGTCTGAGGTCATCTTCAACGTGACCACGAAGAAGATGATCAACTGGAACACAACGTCAATCATCGGCGTCATGTCCATTTCGCACTGTTCAGTTTTTAACTTTGACATATTCCACCCCTTTAAGGGTCAATCCTTGTTGCATGCTTGGCACATCAAATACCAAACACAGGCACCACCACGTTACGGATGCACCTGATGGTGCATCGATGAACGCAGGTCATCAACGATTAATCGTTCACAACTTCAACATTGCGCAGATCCTTGATCAGCTCCATGGTCATGGCCTGCATGCGCAGGATCAAGCGGTTTGCGTTGTTGCGGATGCTGTAATAAAACGTAATTGCAGGAATTGCCGTGGTCAGACCACCTGCGGTCGTCCACAAGGCCTGGGAAATACTCAAAGCCAACGCACCTACGTCCGGAGCGCCTGTAGCCAATGTCTGGAAGCACATAATCATACCTTGCACCGTACCCAACAGACCCAACATAGGAGCCAAGTTCGCACAGACTGAAATCCAGGTCAGGCGCTGCATGATGCGTTCCGTTTCAAGGTCAGCAGCAGCACCGATCGATTCCTGGATCACATCAAAACCCTCTTCCACATGCGAGAATCCAGCGCTCAGGATATTCGCCATCGGGCCGGGCTCTGTTTCGCATGACTTCAACGCCTTCATCACATCGCCCTCGGCCATCGCACCCTTCACATTCGTGATGAGCGTCTGCGACATAATCTTCTGAGGACGAATCATGATCGAACAGTCCACGATGAAGTAAATC
Source organism: uncultured Akkermansia sp. (assembly GCA_964567125.1). Lineage (GTDB taxonomy): Bacteria > Verrucomicrobiota > Kiritimatiellia > RFP12 > UBA1067 > CAZMLC01. The sequence goes on along the minus strand of CAZMLC010000034.1, from coordinate 25,689 downwards.
GCCGCAATGCCGACACCGAAGAGACCCGCCCAAAGCAACACGCCCAGCCAGCCTGAACCAAACACAACAGCCACAAAACCTGTACTCTGAGGCGCCTTTTTCGCTGCATCCGTCGCCTCTAACTTTGCATCGCCTGCTGCTGCCGGTGCGGTTGCCGCGGGTGCCACTGCAGGAGTTGCTGCAGCAGGTGCTGCGGCGTTTTGCGCCATTGCTGCGCCGACCATGCTCAAAGCCATCATTGCAATCACTAACAACTTCTTCATCATTGTACTCTCTTTCTTCTGTGAATCCTTCTGTTTTCTGACAGAAGAATTTTTTCGTAATTCAACAACCTTTTCTTAATAAACCAACACTCTCACCCCAATTATGGCTTACGCGCCCATTCTGAATTGGGAAATTCCGATTTCAACTGCGAACGCGCAGCATCTGAGCGACCAGTCTGCCCCAGACGATCAAAACATTTCGCCGACTTGTAGAGTGCCTCCGGCAATGCAGCTTTGCACTCGCTGTACAGCAGCGTCACGCGCAGATAGCCATCGCGCAACGCCTTCTTCGCGTTATCCGCATTTTCACCCGCAGCCAAAACAATATCGCCACGCCGGATCAAGGCAAAAGCCGAGGCTTCACGATCCCCTTCCTTGATCGCCTTTACGAGCAATTCTTCCACCTTAGTCATGCGATTCGCCTTGATCAGTGCTTCCCAGTAAATCGGTGCCATCACACCCAGATACGCCGCTTCCGGCTTGGTCTTGATGATGCTATCACAGGCGCGCAAGGCCTTCTCGGTGTCGCCCGAACGCAGATACGCGCTCGCCAGCAGACGCGTCGCCTCTTCATCCCATTTCAACATCGTGTACCCGGCAACGATTTTTTCTAACGTAGGGATCGCTGCTGCAGGATTACCGCCAAAGATCTGCTGCTCAGCGGCGTCCATCTCTTTCGGACGCGGAATATTAAACTCCTGTACGCGGTTCGCAGGCCACTCAACCTCCATGTTGCCCGTTTTAATAGCATAGGCCTTCTCACGCGCCTTAAAGCGGATTTCGCCTTTTAACTCTTTGCCTTCATCCGTCACAATGGCGCCGACGACCTGACCCCATGTCAGTCCGACTGTTGTCATCACAACAACAGCAGCCATCAGTTCTGTATACAGGTTTCTCTTCATGCTTCACTCCTTAAAATCGCATCGCGTTATTGACCAATCTTGGCCTGATTCAACCAGTTCTGCACATCCGTACGGTAACGTCCTTCCGGGAAGAGCTGCAAGTAGGAATTGCAGTCATCCTCGGTCTCCTTGTACTTTTTGTGCTCCAACATCAGTGGCAAACACTTAAAATAGGCGGATTCCAAAACCGGCGCAAGCTTTTCGTTCTTGGTATTGATTGAAAAGATCAGGCCCTGGAACATGACGATCGCCTTACCGCGCGTATCCGCCGCCTTTTCCTTAAGGCCCAGCTTATTTTCAGCATCCATCTTGCGGATCAAAATGTCACCCGCAGCAAGATCAAGTTCCTTCTGCAGGACCTCGTCCTTGCGATAGTTCTTCACCATCTTGAGCGCATCCACTGCGATATTGAAAAGCTTCGTACGCTCAATGTCGTTGCGTTCGGTCTTTCCCTCTTCGCTGGCCGCATCCACCAGCAAGAGATTGGCATCCACAACGATCATCATCTTGTCATATTTCTTGATGAACTCATCCAGTTGCTTGCGCGCCTCAGCATACTTTTTCTGCTTAACCAGAATACGGGCACGGCCCAATTTCGCATGCGCAACCGTAGTTTCATCCTTCGCTGCCCCCACCACACGCTCATACGCCTGTAGCGCCATCTCATATTCCTTGGCATCTTCCAAGGCAGAAGCTGCGGCCAGGAACTGACTGTCCGTATAGTTACCGCCTGCGGAGAACATCTGACGATATTTCGCGACACCCTCTGCGCGAAGGCCCATGTCAATCAAACTCGCAGCCAGCATCGGCACAGAGTTCTTCGCCTCATCGCTCGAACCGTACTCGCGATTCAATTTTTCCAAAGCAACCTGGGCTTTTTCCATGTCCTGCATGCTGGTGTAAATCGTGCCGACTTGCAGTTGCGCCCGCGCCGCAAATCTGCCCTTGGGGAAGACTTTGACGTAATCTTCGTACGCGGCGATCGCCATTTTGCGGAAAACAGGAATCCGGTCAACCGGGTAATTCATCTGCGCCAAAACCGAAGCCTTCGTGAAGTAAGCAGCCTCCTTGATCGTTTCGTTAGCCGCCTTTTCATCGTCTTTCGTCTGATAGGCCGCCTGATTTTCGGTCAGACGCTTAATGACATCATCAAAGCCTTTGACCGCTTTCAAGCGCAACACCGTCATCTCCTTCTGAAACGCTTCAACCGTTTCAGGCGCAGCGTTGGTTGCGAACTCCTTGGACTGCAATGCGGCATAATCGCGCTGCGCACAGGCCAAACGGTATTTGGCCGTAATCAGTCCCTGCGCTACAGTCTTGGTCGCATCATAGCGTTCGAGCATAAACTCCAACGCCTGGATTTCACCCGTGTGATTGCCCTGTTCCGCCTCGATCATCGCGATGCGGTTAAGCGCATTGAAATAGTAGATCGAATTGGTGTAGGTCGCGGCAATCTGCTTGAAATAGGCCATCGCCGACGCATAATTTTTCGCCTGATAGTCACGCTCGCCGAAATTCATAATCAGGTTTCCCGCAGCATAGTGTGTCGGGAAGTTTGCAAAGAACGCGGCATAGGCCTCACGCCGCTTATCCGGCTTCTGGACTTCACCGTAATAATCCGCCAGACGGCGTACCTGATCGCCTGCCGTACGGATAAATTTCTCGTGCGGCGAAAAACGCTCCGCAATGTGCTGGATCACGGTATCGGCATAAATGATACTGGAAGGATCGGAGCTGGATTCATTAATGTAACTGACGCCCAGATCGCCCAGCGCACCAATCGATTCGATGGTTTCAGGAAATTGATTCAACACCGGCAAATACCGCTTAATCGCAGACTTGAAATCGTTATTGCTAAAGGCCAGACGCGCATTCTGATACTGCTGCTGACGCACCTTGGCCAGCTGCTCCTGCGTGACTTGGGTCGGCAGATCCGCCTGATAGCGATCCTTGATCAATTTACGAATCTTTTCGGTCTGCTCGCCAGCATCAGCGGCCCACTGACTCTCCGGGAAGCGGATAAAGACATTCAGGAAATGGTTAAACGCACCATCGCCTTTGCGTTTCTTGGTTTGAGGGTCGCGCTCGCCCAGCAACAGATCCTTGATCTTGTCTTCGTTCGGCTTATCCACCTTTGTTTCCGCAACCGCCGTTTCCAACAACATCTTCGCCAGCAAGTAACGGCACTGCGGCATCGGGCTCAGACGCAGATAGTCAAGAGTGCCATCCGGATCCTCTTCCTTTAACGCATCGTGAATCGTTTTGAGCTGGGGCATGTAGTTCTCGACCAAGGCCTTAGCGCCAGCCGTATCGTTGCGCAACAACGCGATGTGCGCCTTCATCACCACCGCTTTTCCGAACCAGATATCCTGCTTCCACAACAACTTGTCGGTCAGCGCTTCCGCTTCCTTCAGAAACGCGGTACGCTCTTCCGCCTTCGTCACAGTCGGGGCCAACTTCAGCATCAGTTCCGCCATCTCAGCCATCGCACGACGCTGCAAATCCTCTTCCAGCGGCACGCTCAGCAGATATCGATAGGCCTGCAACGCATCCTTCTCACGATTGAGGCGCAGCAGCATCATCACATATTTACCTGCCGACTCACGATAAAACTTCAACAGCGCATCGTTCGGTTTCGTGACTTTCTTGAAGAATTCCAAGTAGAGTTTATCCGCATCCGGATACTTTTCAAACGCGTAATAGGAATCCGCCAGAGCCAACGTTAAGGCCCAATACTCTGTGCCATTCTTATCCGAAATCGCGGCAATGATCTTCTTCACATCGTCAAATTTACCGAGCGAAAGCTGACCGCGGATCTCACAGACTTTCAACCGCGCCACCACGCCAGGATGCGTGGCCTCCGTAAACCGTTTACGCGCCTCGGCAATGACATCTTCGGCGATATCCGGCATACGCGCCTGCTGCAACGCTTCAATGAAGCGCTCCTCTTGGTCAAAATCCGAGCCCCCCGGGGCCTGCGCAAAAGCTGAACTGACGGTCCATGCGACCGCACAACCCATGAGCCAAACACGCCCCAGCCTTAAAAATTCAAAGCAATACTTCGTATCCATAGTTGTATACAGTTATACGTCTTTTTTAACAAAACGTCAATTTGAAAAAGGACTTTTTCGATAAAGAAAACGCCACCGCCAAGAAGAGTTCCGCCAAGGCTACCCCGTTGCCTAAAATGCACGGAATGTCTCCCCGACAAGAACCGCGGAACGGGTTATTCCTCCCGATTCGCAAGAGACCCTGGAGCACGCGGATAGGGAATGACATCGCGGATGTTGTGCATCCCCGTACAAAACTGCACAAGGCGTTCAAAACCAAGACCAAAACCCGCATGTGGAACGCTGCCGTAGCGCCGCAGATCCAAATACTGGCTATAGGCGGAAGGCTCGAGTCCTGCCGCACGCATCGTGGCTTCCAGCACATCGAGCCGTTCCTCGCGCTGGCTACCCCCGATGATCTCACCCACCTCGGGCAACAGTACGTCCATCGCAGCGACCGTCTTACCATCATCATTGCGCCGCATGTAGAAGGCTTTGATTTCAGCAGGATAGTCGGTCACGATAACCGGGCCATTGAAAACCTCCTCTGCCAGGTAACGCTCGTGTTCGGACTGCAAATCCATACCCCATTGAACCGGATAATCGAAGGTTTTGCCCGACTGTTCCAGCAACCGGACCGCCTCGGTGTAGGTGACGCGTCCAAAGGTTGCTTCAGCCAGCCGCGTCAACCGTCCGATCACGCCCGGCAGAACCCGTTTTTCAAAGAAACCCAGGTCCTCCGAGCAGGTCTCCAGCACGGAACGGAAGAGATGGCGCAGAAAATCCTGCGCCAGCGCAGCATCGTCGTCCAGATCAGCAAAGGCCATCTCCGGCTCAATCATCCAGAATTCGGAAAGATGGCGCCGCGTATTGGAATTTTCCGCCCGGAAGGTCGGCCCAAACGTATAAATATCGCCCAAGGCGCAGGCATAGGTCTCCCCCTCCAGCTGACCACTCACCGTCAACGCGGTCTTGGCCCCAAAAAAATCCTTGGAGTGATCGACCGCCCCGTTGGCAGCATAGGGCAACTGGGCAGGCTGTTCCAGATTGAAGGTCGTCACCTGAAACATCGCGCCGGCGCCTTCGCAGTCGTTGGCCGTGATGATCGGCGTGTGCACATAGAGAAAGCCGCGCTCCTGAAAGAAGCGATGCACCTGATAGGCCAGCTGGTTCCGCACGCGCGTTACCGCGCCAAAGGTGTTGGTGCGCGCCCGCAGATGGGGCAGTTCGCGCAGCCGCTCAAAGGTGACTTTCTGTTTTCCCAGGGGATAGACCAGCGGATCGGAAAAACCATGCACGTGGAGCGCCGAAGCTTGGACCTCGACCGACTGTCCGCTCCCGGATGAAGCGACCAGCAGACCCTCAACCGTGATCGAAGCGCCCGGATGCAGTTTGCTGACCACCTCTTTGTAGTTGGGCAAGCGATCCGGCGCAATGACCTGGATATTGGCCAGGCAGGAACCATCGTTCAGCTCAAGAAAGGAAAATCCTCCTTTTGAATCCCGACGCGTCCGCACCCATCCTGCTATTTTGATCTGCACATTCCGCTGGTCTGTCGCCAGCATCGCCGCAATTCGCATCCGTTTCATCTGCTTCTCCCTTGATGGCGCGCAGTATATCACATCATGGGAATCGGAACAATCTCCCCGGCGGCCTGGCGCAGGATCTCGGCATCATGCCCGAAAAACAGCATGTTGGAATCCATCCAGATGATCAGACGGCGCCACGCGTCATCGCTCAGCGTCACATCGTGATGGCCGGCCTTGAGCATACGATAGAGCTTTGAGGCCCGCGCACCGAACTGCCCCGGCACGGTGTAAGACTCGACCCAGTAGTAGTTGTCGTAAAAGTGGACATAGGGGCGCAAGGCGTTGAAGGAGGTGTAAAAATGATTCTTATCCTTCTGCCATTCCCCGGCACGCAGGTCCGGCGCCTTTTTGTTCGCGGCCCGCGCGGTGGTGTGGCAGTTCACGCACGTGGTGTCAAAAATCGGCTGGACCAAGCGCGGATAGCTGAAGGGATACGTTCCATCCGGCCCTGGCGTAATCGCGGAGGGCGCGCGCTTCATAGCCAGCGGCTGGCCGCTCGGCAGCGGCGCACCGACGCGCTGATCGTGGCAGCCATTGCACATCAGCTGTTCCCCCGGTGCCGTATAGGTCACGCTGCGCATGCCCTGCAAGGCCGCTCCATCCGCGGTCAGCGACTGAAAGAGGATCGGCACATTCACGGGCACGCGGAAATAGGCGCTGCCATCCGCCTCGACCGGCACGGTTCCCAGACACGCCTTAGCGCCTTTCTGATGCCCCGCGCTGATGCGCGGACGCGACTCAAGCGGCTCCGTCTTCGGCAACACCTGCCAGATGCGTAAATGGGTAATCCGCTCGCCCGCAGGCAAGGGGCGGCGGCTGTTGTAGACGTTGCGCACCCCGACAAGCGCGGTCTTCGGCAGCTGGTCCGGCGGCACCTGCTTCTGCGGATTCCCCTGCGCATCCGGCGGCAACCCCACCAGCGTCCCATGCGGCAACAGCGGCGGCTTGGGGCGCGCCATGAGCGGCTGCGGGCTCAGGCAGGAGATGCGCGGATTGCGGTAGAGCACCTCGCGGTTGCCAAACACGTCCAGCAGCACAATCGCATAGTTGCGCGCAGCCATATCCACGGGCTTTCCATACTGATCCGAAGCCTCGCCATCGTACACGCAGAGGTAGTACTTTTCCGAGAGCGGATACGGTGAGGCGTATTTGGCCGTGCGCTGACCCAAGCCGATCTCGGCCTCGACAAAAAGCTGATCCGGCGTCACCCGTTTCACCTGCGCCATCTGGTCGTCATCCGGGATGCGCGGATCATACACGATGATCGATCCGCGCGACTCCGAATGGTGCGCGATCGCCAGCCCGGAATAGAGACGCGATCCTGGAATCGCGCGCATGTCCATCACCGCATTCGGATAGTTGTGGATCGAGGCGTGCGTATTTCCGCCAATCGCCCGCGCATCGCGGCCATCCGGATAGACAATCCAGGGATGGTGCGCCTGCAGCGCACCGCGGTCCACATAGTCCCAGCGCGTGTAAATCACCATGCCCGCGTGGTCCACGCTCGGCATCCACTCGTTGGTCTCATGCGGACTCAGCCGGGTGATATCGCTGCCATCGGGCAACATGGAGAAGAGTGTGAAGCTGGGTTTTGCGACCGGATGGCACCGGCCGAAACCGCCGCGACGCTCGGAAACGAACATGATCCGCCCGCTTGGCAGCCAGCAAGGAAAGAGATCGTTCACCGCCCCGCGCGTGATCTGCTGCAACCCTGTTCCATCCGCCTTCACGCGGAAGATATGGAAGCAACTTTTCTCCGTCCAGACACGATCCGGCCGCTCGCCATCGGTATAACAGAAGAGGATATCTTGACCATCAAAGGAGATTTCGGGTGCCAGGAAACCGCCGCGATCGGAGAGCGCCCCGTTCAACAGATCGCGCACCTGGGGATGATCGCTGAACGGATTCTCCAAAACAAAGAGCCCATTCCCGCTCAAGGTCCGGCCGCGCGTCGCATTGAACCCGAAATACTGGTCAATAATGTGGTTGCCATACTGCGTTTCATCGGTCAGCAACGCTTCGCGCGTGATGAAGAGAAGCCGCGGAATTGCCTTCAGCAGCGGATTTGAAAACGCAATGCCGCGTCGCACTGCGCACGCTTTCCGGTAGAGCGCCTTGCGGTCCGTTGCGGTCTGGGCCTCCTGCTTGATCGCATCCCACGCGGGCGAGGTCTGCCCCAAATCCGCCAGCAACGCATCGCCGCGCCGCAAAACACTATCGAGCGGATCGCGATCACTCGACTGGATCACGGCAGCCGGATGAAAGGCCTGTCCGCGCCGCACCTCCTCCGAATCAGCTCCCTTGACCGTAACCGGCGGCACGCGGATCTGCGTCTCCAGCACCCGGTATTCCCTCTCATATTCATCTTGCGCTGCGTGCGCACACACGACCGCGCACACGAAAATTCCTATTGGTTTTATCAACCTCATAACCGTCCCTTCCATTATTGTCCCTCTCACCATAAACCATCATGTGCAAAAAAACCAGTTCAAATCATAAAAATAACAATTCATCCGCAAACCAGTTGACAGAACGCCATCATGGCCCGATAATAAGCCGCACTCTGCTGCTGAAAGGGTGATGTGTGATTAGAGGGATCGGCGATTAACGGCAAATGGAATCGAGTTCCATTCCGCTTTTCATCTGCGCATCGTTCAGCAATACGTACACATTCGTCATGAACGAATCTGCACTGGCTTCTGAACGCGGATTAACTTCAGAAGAGGCACGTCAACGTCAACAGCGATTTGGCCGCAATGAATTGGCCGCCTCGAAGAAATCCGGAATTCTCTCCCATATCCTGCACGTCCTCCTTGAGCCGATGTTTCTGCTCTTGCTCGGCGCTGCAGGCATCTATCTTATTCTAGGAGAACCGCGCGATGCGTTCGTCATGCTGACTTTTATCGTCGCCATGATCAGCATCGAGGTGATCCAGGAATGGAAGACAGATCGGACATTGAATGCGCTCAAAGACCTCTCAACGCCTAAAATAACGGTGTTGCGCGACGGTCAGGAGCAAATCATTCTCAGCACTGAGCTCGTCCCGGGCGACGTGATGCTGATCCATGAGGGCATCAAGATCCCGGCTGACGGCACGATTTTGCAGTGCAACGATCTTTGCGTGGATGAATCGTCACTGACCGGCGAACCGCACGGCGTGTGGAAGACGCCAACCGCGTCAACAGCAACCAAGGAGGGGCCGTGGCGGCTCGACTACTGCTATGCCGGCACGCTCGTAATCCAAGGTTCCGCCCGCATTCTGGTAGATCGCATTGGAAGCGCCACCGAATATGGAAAAATCGGATTGGGTATCGCCAATGCCGATGAACGCCCCACCCCGCTTGAGAAGCAAATCGCGAAACTCGTCAAAATCAGCGGCATTGTTGCGCTTTCCTTCTTTTGCCTGGTTGTGATCACCACGTGGTTCAATATCCCTGATCATGTGTTCACCGACCGCCTGATTGAAAGTATTCTCTCAGGCATCGCCCTCGCGCTTTCGCTGATCCCTGAAGAACTCCCAGTTGTCCTTGCCGTGTTTCTCTCCATGGGCGCCTGGCGGCTCGCCAAACAAAACTCGCTTATCCGCAAGTTGCCCGCAGTTGAAACGCTCGGAGCGGTCTCCATCCTGTGCGTTGACAAGACCGGCACCATTACCCTGAATCAGATGACGGTCCATGAACTTTGGTCCGCGAACAAGCCTGTAGAGGAAACAGCCATCATCATGGGCATGGCCTGCGAAACGGAAACGTACGACCCCATGGAAAAAGCCATGCTTGCCTACTGCGACAGCCATGGCATTCGCCGCGACACCTTGTTCGGTTATCCCCTAATTAAAGAGTATCCCTTTACCAACGAATTAAAGATGATGGGGCATATCTGGAAGATGCCTGATCATATCCTTTTGACAGCAAAAGGATCCCCGGAGCGACTTTTGCCTCTGTGCGTCCTCTCCGACGAAGAGCACCTCGTAGCGGAAAGTGCCATGAACCGTCTGACGCAGCAAGGGTTCCGCGTCATCGCAGTCGCGCAGCAAACCTTTGCTGCGCCTTCGGAAGTCCCCGACGATTTGCAGGCATGCCGCTTAACGCTTTCAGGTCTTGTCGCCCTCGCCGACCCCCCCCGCGATTCAGTTAAATACGATATCGAAACCTGCCACAATGCCGGCATCCGGGTCGTTATGATTACCGGAGATAACGGACAGACCGCAGCGCATATCGCACGGCAAGTTGGCATCTCCACCACAGGCAACGTGCTGACCGGTGATCATTTGAACTCCCTGTCCGATGCCGAACTTCAAGAGGCTGTCAAAGAGACCAATATATTCTCCCGCGTGATCCCCGAGCACAAAATGCGCATCGTTCAGGCGTTCAAGGCTAATGGCCACATTGTCGCCATGACCGGCGATGGCGTCAACGACGCGCCCGCATTGAAAAACGCGGATATCGGCATTGCCATGGGTAAACGGGGCAGCGAAGTTTCGCGCGAAGCCGCTGACCTGATTTTAATGGATGATAATTTCTCGACGATTGTCAACACCGTACGCGACGCGCGGCGCATCTATGACAACATCCGCAAAGCGGCCTGCTACGTCTTTACCATCCACGTCCCGATTGCCTTGGCTGCTTTCATCGCGCCGCTTTTACACATTGCGCCGAGCAATCTACTCTTCCTTCCGGTCCACGTTGTCCTGCTGGAGTTCATCATTGATCCGACCTGCTCCATCGTTTTCGAGCGTCAACCCGCCGAACGCGATCTCATGGCGCACCCACCGCGGCACCCGGACACCCCGATCATCACGACGGCTTTGGTCTGGCGCAACATCCTGCAGGGTGTGGCCCTGTTTATCGCGTCGTTCGGACTCTATTATGTCACGTTGACGAAAACAGGGAATGCCGCCGAAGCGCGCTCCATTGCGCTGGCAACCTTACTTGTCGCCAACCTGCTGCTGGTTTATGTCAACAGCTCCGAGCGCGATTCCATCCTGATCACCTTCCGCCGTCTGATGCATGATCGCGTCATCTGGGCCGTTAATCTTTGCATCTGCGCAGGCCTGCTAACGCTGCTCTTTTCGCCCCTGGGAAAATTCTTAAAGCTTGCACCGCTTACGCTCACGGAGGGCCTCAGCGCCGTACTGCTGGCCGCTGGCGCAGTCCTCTGGGTCGAACTCATCAAATGGGGCCGTCGTTTGCGTTCACGCTAACGCAGCAGCGCAGATCTACTGCATAAATAGGCATCGTTATTTCGTCGTTCGTTTACGATTGCTTTCAGATAGTCCCATTTAGTATTATCTGATTCCGAACAACACGAGGATTTAGCATGTCAACGCTCAAAACGCCATCTATTCCACCCGACAGCCTACTCAAAACCTGGCGCACGATTGACCAAGCGGTCGTCCAGCACCTCTCACGCAAAGGCATGCCATTTTCCATCGCTGCATCGCTGGTCCATCTCTACATCCATCCTGAGCTGACTGAACCCGCCCAACTGGCTGATGCGCTTTTCATTCCCCGGCAAAGCATGACCTTTACGCTCGACGCCCTTGAACGCGATACCCTGGCAACGCGTCAACCCCATCCAAATGATCGCCGCAAAAAAATCATCGTGCTCACAGCAAAAGGGCGCAAACAGGCAAAAAACATTCTCGACGATCTGCTGCATTTCGAAGCGCAGGCTTTTGCTGCGTTTACGCAGGAGGAATTCCAAACGCTTCGCACGCTGCTCACAAAATTAATGACAGCTATCACCCTACTGGACACCCAAGGAGGTGATCGATGAGCCGCACGCGTTCTCTTTTGTTCGCGGGACTGCTGGCGATCAGCCTCTTTTCCGGCTGTGCCTCCATCGATCCCGAGAAGGAGCGTCGTGAACAGACGCAATCCTTTACCAACCACCTCGCCCATCTTGAACAGCAGTTTCTCAAGAACCCGTTGACGCTTGATGAGTGCATACACATCGCTATGACGAACAGTTATACCGTGCGCAAGTCCGACTTAGAGCAGAAGTTGGCCCGGCTCAACCGCGACACAACGTTTTCAACTTTTCTTCCAGAAGTCAAAGCGTCCGCTGGCATCGTCGGCTTTGGACCTCTTCCCGCTGGTACTCCGCTGGCAGACCAGTTCAACGCGCAGGCTGTCAGCATCAGCATGCCGCTCTTTGCTCCGACCACGTGGTTCCTCTTTGGCGCTGCCCAAGATGGCTATATCTCATCTAAGCTTGTCTCCGCCTATACGCGGCAGAACCTCTCGTTGCAGGTCTCGGTCAATGGCTATAAACTGCTCGTTCAAACAGAGCTGGTGCGCGCGCTGGAATCGCAGCTCGCAGCATCCATCGCGTTGACGAACCGTATACAGGGATTGGCACGCGAAGGCTTTATCCGCCCCTGGGAACAGGAACGCGCCCACCTGCTCGTCCTCTCACACAAGAATGACCTCGACTCGGCGCAACGCAAGATCGGCACGTTGCGCGCGGAATTACTGCAATCCATGGGGCTTTCCCCGCTTGCGCCGTTGACACTCGCCCCGGATCTTCCGCCGCAAAAGATTCCGCAAGGCGACTGTGAAGCACGCGTATTGAAAGCATTGGAAATCCACCCTGAACTTGCAATCGCCGACCGCATGATCGTCATGCGCGAAAATCAGGTCCGGCTGGCCTTTGCCCGTTTTCTGCCGGTTGTGGGTGCTGTTGCCGAATATGACTGGGTGAACCTCGACAGTCTCAACCAGCTTGTCCCCACGCAAATCTGGCTGGCGGGTTTTTCCGCCTCATGGACCATTTTCAAAGGGTTTGAAAATGTCAACAAGCTGCGCATGGCAAAGGCTGCGAAGACGGTCAGTGAACTCGAACGCGAACGGACCTTCCTCTCTGTGATTGTCCGCGTCGTTGCGGCCGACGCGGCCTGGCGTGACGCTACGGAGACTGCGCGCCTAGCGCAAGCGGCTTTTACCGTATCACAAAACAAACTTGCGGATTATGAGGCCCGCCTTAAAGAGGGTCTTATTCCACTGAGCGATGCCCTGGATGTGCGCGCGGAGATGGATGCCGCGCAAATCCGTTTTCTGCAGGCGTCCTATCTTGAACGCATTGCACTCTCCAATCTCGAACTGGCCATGGGCTTAACAGCCTTACCCGAATAAGCGGAGGTTTTGATTCATGAAACAGATCGTGCGAATGATGCTCCTCGCCGGCCTTCTCACTGGGTGCGATAAGCAAAAAGAAAACACAGCAGAGACTGCGACCAAACCGCTGACGATTAAAACAGAGCGTGCTGCTCCACGCACCTTTGAACGCCGCATCACGGTGCAGGGCACCCTGCAGGCGAAGCACTTCGCGATCGTCTCCGCGCAGGTCGCAGGCCGCATCACAGCTCTGCCTGTCGATGTGGGTGATCGCGTCGAAGCAGGTAAGACCGTGCTCTTCCAAATCGATCCAGTCACACTCAAAAACGCGCTCACGGCGGCCGAACAGCAAGAAGCCGTTGCCCAAGCCGCAGTGGAGGTTGCGCGCATTGCGGAGGAAAAGGCGACGCGCGACTCTGCGCGCTTCAAACGGCTTCACGATGAACTGCGCGTGACCGACAATGAGTTTGAACTCTACCAGACCAAGAGCCGGCAGGCCATTGCGCAGCTGGCGCTTGCACAGGCCCAGCTCGGACAGGCCACTGCCTCGGTTGCGATCGCCAAAAAGAATTTTGCCGATTCAACCGGCATTGCACCGCTGACAGGCGTCATTACCGCGCGCGCCCATGAACCGGGGGAACTCGTTACACCAGGCACGCGCATCGTCACGCTTGAGGACCCGCGCGTCATCGAAGCGATCGCGTACCTGCCGGCACACTATTACAGCGACATCGTGGAAGGAAAAACGCAGGCGCGCGCCTTTCTTGCAGGACGCGACGCAGGCTTCTTCACGATTACGCGCCGCAACCCCTCGATCAATCCGCTTTTGCGTACCTTTGAGATCCGCGGGATACTGCAGTCGGACCAGGCTGTTTCAGGTGCCATGGTCGATATCACCGTTGTCTTCGCAACGCAAAAAGGCATCGGAGTTCCGACCGCCGCCATTGTTTTGCGCAACAATGCATCCTGCGTCTTTACCGTTGCCGGCCAGCAGGCGCGCCTGCGCAAAGTTAAAACAGGCCTCGAGAATTCAGGTTGGACCGAGATCACCGAAGGGCTGCAAGCCAACGAGGCCGTCGTTATCGAGGGCCAGTCCCAGCTGGAAGAGGGCATGCACGTCTCTGTTCGTTAACCCTATTTTGAGGGATTGACACTATGTTTCTCGCACACGCATCTACAAAACGTCCAATCGCCATGGCCTGCCTGCTCATTGCGCTGATTGCACTGGGGCTGAATTCGTATCGCAAAATACCGGTCGAACAGATGCCCTCTGTTTCCATTCCTTATGCGGTGATTGTCACAACATGGGTTGGCGCCTCCTCCCAGGATATTGAAAAAGATATCACGAAACGCATCGAGGATGCCGTTTCCGGCATCGACGGTCTCAAGACCCTCGAATCGTCCAGCATGGAGAATATCAGCCGCATTCAACTGGAATTTAACCTTGGCATTAACATCGATATCGCCGCGCAGGATATCCGCGAGAAAGTCGACACCATTCTCGCCAACTTACCCAAAGGCGCGGATCGCCCGGTCATTCAGAAAATCAACATCAATGCCGCGCCCGTGGTCACGCTTTTCCTAACGGGAGACCTGCCCGTCAACGATCTCTACGAATATGCCAAGAACCGCCTTTCCGATCGGTTTTCATCTGTGAGCGGTGTGGGCGAAGTCCGTGTCATTGGCGGCAATGAACGCGAAATCTGGATTGAACTTGATCGCGCGCGCCTCGCTGCGGCCGGGCTCTCCTCCATGGATGTCTGCAAGGCGGTGCAGGGCGGCATCCTGAACCTGCCTTCGGGAAATGTCCGCGAACAGGGCAATGAGATCTCCGTGCGTTTCGATGCGGAGTACCAAAGCGTCGACGAAATCAGCGCCGTTGAAATCGCCAGCGCGCAAGGTGCACGCATCAAATTGCGCGACATTGGCACGGTGCGGCAAGCCGCCAAGGAGATCCGGGAACGCGCGACGCTGGATGGCCGAACCGGCATCATTGTGAAAGTTGTCAAAAAAGGTGAGGGCAACACGGTCGCGGTCGTCAACGAGACGCGCAAACGCTTCATGGAAGTCAAACCCCATCTCCCCGGCGGCATGCAACTCGAGTGGGTCTCCGATGATGCCATTATGATCACGGAGGTCATTGACTCGACCTTGACGAGCGTTTACTTCGCGATCCTGCTTTGTGCCGGCATTCTCTTCATCTTCTTGTTCAACGTCCCGACAACCCTTATCGTGGCCATCACCATGCCGATCACGATGGTGATCAGCCTCTTTTTCATGAAAATCTTCGATCAGACGCTCAACATGGTCACCCTGATGGCGATCGGGCTCTCGACCGGCGTACTGGTCTCAAACTCAATCGTCGTACTGGAAAACATCGTCTCCAAACTCGAAACACTGCATGACCGCTGGGAAGCGGCGCGCACTGGCACGTCGGAAATGACGGTTGCCGTCCTTGCCTCTGCGGGAACGAATGTCGTCGTGATGTTCCCGATTGCCATGATGACCAGCATTGCCGGCCGTTTTCTCGTCCCGTTCGCAGTCACCACCTTGATCGTCAACGCGGTCTCGATCTTCATCAGCTTCACCTTAACGCCGATTCTTTCCGCGCTCTTCCTCAAGCCTGCCAGCCAGCGCCGTCAAACGCTTTTGTCGCGCAGCGCGAAAAAGGTCGACGGTCTGCTCGAATCTTTCGGCACGGGACTCGCCCGTCTGTTGCGTCGACTTGCGGCGTATCGCACGGTCAACATACTGCTTGTAGCTGGGTTTGCGGCGGCCTTCATGGCAACCCTTTACTGGTCTGGATCGCGCATTGGATTCAACTTTATAGAACTTGAAGATCAGGCGCGCATTACCGTCCGCTTGGAAATGCCTCCGTATTACGCGCTCAACAACACCATCCAACGCACAGAAACCATTGCCCAAAAACTCAGCTCCATGGAGGGAAACGTCAAGACGCTCGTCACGGTTGGCAAAGCCCTTGCGGCGACGGGCCAGGCGGACACGGGCGTTTATCTCAGCCAGATTGAGCTTTTCCTCACGCCGAAATCCGCACGACACTGGACGACCTTGCAGCGCTGCACGGAAATCCGCGCCTTACTCGCTCAGGAGACCGATTGCCGCGTCAATGTAGGCGTCTTAAACAGTTTAGGTTTCCGCGCGTATGGTCTGGAATACATCCTGACCGGCGATGATCTTGACACGCTTGCAACCGTCTCATCAACGATCGTCCGTAGTGGTTCGAGCATCCACGGCATGGATTCAATTGAAAGCACCATGCGCGATCTAAAACCGGAGATCCGCATCCAGCCGAACCGGCCTGTGATGTCTGACCTAAAGGTCCTGCCTTCTGATCTGGCCATGGTAGTGCGCGCCAACATCGATGGCCTGCAAGTCGCTGATTACCGCCGCGGCGACCGCACCTATAAAATCCGTGTGAAACTCGCAGAGGAGCCAGGCAAGGAACAAATCCGTCAATTCCTGCTGCCGGCGGAGCCTGGAAAACCGATTCCTTTAGAGGCGGTTGCCACCGTCACAGAATCCAAAGCCCCTCTTCAAATTTATCGCTACAACAAAGTGCGCGGTGCAAAAATTCTGGGCGATATCCAGGCTGGCATTTCCATGAGCAGCGTTGCGCAACGCTTGCTCGCAAAAATTCAGGCGCAGAACATGCTGCCCGACGGGTATCAGTTCGAAGTCGGCGGTGACGGTCGACGCATGGCCGATACGAATGTTGATTTCGCCGAAGCCATCCTGCTTGCGGCGTTTCTCACCTTCCTGACGCTGTGCGCGATCCTTGAGTCATGGAGCCGTCCCTTCCTCGTCCTGATCACCTTGCCCATGGGATTGATCGGCGTCCTGTTGGCGCTTGTGCTTACGGGAAACAATTTTAATATCCTTGTCCTGCTCGGCATCCTGATGTTGATTGGCATCGTGGTGAACGCCGCAATTTTGATTGTGGATAAAATGCAGCAATTCATCCAGCAAGGACGTCCTAAACGCGAAGCGATGTTCGAGGCACTGATTGATCAATTCCGGCCCGTGCTGATGGTCGTGCTGGCATCCGGGCTCGGCATGATCCCACTCGCGCTCGACAGCGGGCTGGGTTCCGAGAACCGCATCGGCATCGGCATTGCCTCTGTCGGCGGCGTCATTGTGGCTGGCCTTCTGACTGTCACCGTGCTGCCCCTTTGCTACACTCTTTTTACGCGCAAATCGACACACGCCGAAACGCATAATCCTCGCTCGAAATAGCAAAAACACCCTCTATTTTCAAGCCTCCGCACGCTTTACCGCACTTCTAAAAGTGCGGTAAAATGAACTGCGGCTTCTGTTGCTCACAGAAGGCCAAACATATTTGGTTCTATCAACACGTTCGCCCTCACTTTTCGTTTTTATCCCGCTGCCCCGGCATGCTATACTCTTTATCAGTGATCACCATAGAACAAACCGTATGCACTATACCCTTGAACATCTTGATCCTGACTTAAGCCGTTTGATTCGCAGAATGCCTGCCTTAAAAAGCAGCGGGCTCGATGCTATCCTCGAATTTCGCAAAATGCTGGCCCTCGGTGCAGCGATTCGTAAACGCGCATCGCATCCCG
>CAZMLC010000034.1:0-8066 GCA_964567125.1 uncultured Akkermansia sp. | reverse complement strand
CATCGTGGGCGATCGATCCGCACCGCATCGCGCTGGGAGGCGCCAGCGCCGGCGCCAATCTGGCCATCGCCCTGACGCTGCGCCTACGCGACCATGCGATCCATCCGATCAAGTTCCTCCTCGCGATCTATCCCATGCTCGATGAAGCCATGAGCGTCCCGTCGCTCAACGCCACCTTTGAACCGCCCTTGATGGATGCCCTCCAGCTGCGCAATTTCTGGAAACACTATCGTCAGGCCTTTACCGGCGACTCCAAATACATGGATCCCTACCTCGAAACCGATTGGTACGCCTTTCCCGCCACCTATACCTGCGTTGGACAGATCGATCCCTCGCGCGACACGACGCTGAATTGGGCGGATATGCTCCATCGCGCCGCCGTGCGCACGGAATGCCACCTGTTTCCCGGAGCCATGCACGGTTTCGACGCGATCTGCCCTCAAGCGCCGATCAGCGAAAGCGCCATGGCCGAGTGGTCGAATCGCCTCTGCGCGGCGCTCCATGCGGGGTAATCCCGCATTTTCTTTTGTCACGTCTTCCGCATTTTGCTATAGTTTTGTCCAACAATAATCATAATGGACATAACTTATGAAACACGGACTCTTCTTTACGCTGCTTATGAGCATGGCCGGGGGATCATTTGCTTCTACCGTATTCACCTTTGATACGGATGCACAAGGCTGGAAACCATCGCATCCGTCAGCACCCACAACGTGGTGTCCAACCGGAGGCGTCAACCAGAGCGGATGCCTCATGATCGCCGCCACAAACACGGCCAGTTGCGTCTGGCTCTCCCCGCCGCTGCCTTTTGCGTCCAATTCGGTCTACCGGCTCACCTACCGCGTCCGCGGCGAAGAGGTGAACGGCTTGGTCAACAGCGGGACAACGTTTTTAAACGTCGACAGTCATGCGCAAACGAACTGGGTTGAATGCTCGCGCATCATCGCGGCGCTGAACACAACGGAAGCCCTCGCATCCCTTCGTCTCGGCCAATGGGAGTCTAAGGGTAGACTCTATTTTGACGATGTCCGCCTCACTCCCGTAACGCCTGTTTACGCGACGGCAAGCGATGTGACGCTCGGCGAGGGCGAACGCATTGAACATCTGACCTATTCCTTCCAAGCGCCGTTTCAATCGGAGTGCCTGAGTCACAGTCGCCCGTTTCACGCCGCCACCGCGCATTACAACTCCACGCGCTGGTGCCTCGGCCCGAACAGCGTTGTGATCTATAACCATGCGCTGCCGCAGCGCACATTTCAATCCGCGCAACTGACCGTCAATTGCGGATACTATTCCTCTGGGTCGGCGCGCATTGAGTGGTCCAGCGACAATCAAACCTGGCAAACCGTCGGGGCGATCACCGGTACAGGTCCTGTCGCGGTCACGCTCCCGCCCGCAGTCCGCTTTGTCCGCCTGTGCGGCGAAAAGCGCTGCTCGCTGCAGATCTACGATTACGCCTTTCGCGCGCAGCTGACAGGCGCGCCCTTGACCCTGGTCGGCGCAACGCATTATGTGGAAGTCGAGCAGACGCGGCCTGGCCTGGACCTCGTTGTTCAGGCGCTGGGTTCCGGACTTCCCGGAGCCGCGAACGTCATGACGTTCGCGGTCAAGAACGCGCAGGCTACGACCATTGAGGCGCACATCGCCTTTACGCCGATGCAAAATGAGCTGCGCACGCCGCCTGCACCGCAACGGCAGCGCCTCGCTCTTCCCGCCGGAGCACATACACTCTCGATCCCATACGATTCTCCGGGTTGCGGAACGTGGCTGATGACCGTGAACATCAACGACACCTACACGCTGCGCAGCACCGTGACTGTACCGGATTTCTATGAAGCCAACTATGGCGAGCGCCTGCCCAGCCGCTCCGATGACGTGGCGCTCTGGTGCGCCTCCTCCGGCTGGAAAATTCCCAAGACCCGCGCACTGCCGCACGCAAAGACACGACGCATGACGCTGAGCCTGGCGCGTAATGAGTGGGAGGCCACCCAGCTCGTCCTGACACCGAAACAGACGCTCCGCAACGTGCGTTTCCGCGTGGACGGATTGAAGGATCTGCGCGTGGAGCTGCTGCGCGTCGGCTATGTCCCTGTAACGAAGATCACGGATAAGACAGGACTCGTCGCGGAGTGGCCCGACCCGCTCTTCCCGATCACGGAGCCGCTCACGCTGGAGGCCAATGCGAACCATCCGATCTGGATTCGCGTCAAAGCCCCAAAAACCAGTGATAGCGGATCCTATACCGGGAAGCTGATCATCGAGGGCGATGGCTTGCGCGAAGAGGTCCGGCTGGCCATCAAGGTTTATGCGTTCACCCTGCCCGATGTGATGGCGTGCGAGACCGCGTTCGGGCTGGGGCTGCATCAGGTCAATCGCTATCATCGGCTGAAAAATCCGCAACAGCAGCGCGATGTGGCGGCGCGTTATTTGCGTGCGCTTGCCGAACATCACATCTCACCCTACAATCCCGCGCCCTACGAGAACTGGAGCGTGACGTGGGATGGCCAACCGCCCTGGACAGGCCCCTACAGCATGGAACCGTCCGGCGTACTGGTCATCACGGATAAAAGCGACAAAACCAGCGAATGCGCCTCGTATCGCGACGCCCTGCCGATTTCCGACAAAGGGGTGCGCATCCAGTTCACGTATCAAATGGATTCCGCGCAACCCGGGCTCTTCAGCTTCACCCACCTGCGACCGGATGGTTCCTGGATGCCCGGCCACAACAACGATATCCGTTTAGAGCCGGCGACAACATGGAAGTCCTTTACACAGGACATCGTGCATTTTCCGAAAGAGGCCACGCACTTCCGTTTGAATTTCTGGGGTGCCGGTTATCAGGAACCGGGCCGTGCGACCGGCTCGCTGCGGATCAAAGAGCTGACCCTCGTTGATCTCGCGACCGGCAAGGCCTTGATCTCCGCGGATGCCCTTACACCCCCGGATGTGAACCGCATGGAACCGCGTTTTGATTGGCAGCGCTGGGACGCAGCCATGGCCTACGCCTTCACGAATTATCACTTCAACAGCTTCTCGATGCATGTGGCAGGCCTCGGCGGTGGCACCTTCCAGAGCCGCTACGATCCGCAATTCCTCGGCCACGACGGTTCCACGCCCGAATATGCCATCCTCATGAAGAAATACCTGGGCGGCATCGAGGCGCATCTGAAGGAGAAAAGCTGGCTCGACAAAGCCTACGTCTATTGGTTCGACGAACCCGATCCCAAAGATTACGACTTCGTGATGAATGGGTTCAACACCCTGAAGACCTATGCACCAGGGTTGCGGCGTATGCTGACCGAGCAGATCGAAAAGGAACTGATCGGCGGGCCGAACCTCTGGTGTCCTCTGACCCCCTCGCTGAACACGCCCCACACCGAGGCGCGTCGTGCGGCAGGCGATCAATTCTGGTGGTATGTCTGCTGCGGCCCGCATGCGCCGTACATCACCGAGTTCATCGACCATCCCGGCGTGGAGATGCGGCTCTGGCTGTGGCAAACCTGGAAAGAATGCGTAACAGGCGTCTTAATCTGGGAAACCACCTACTGGCACAGCGATGCCGCCTATCCCGACAAAGGAACGCTGCAAAACCCCTATCTGGACCCGATGAGCTGGGTCAGCGACTCCACGCTCAAGCCCGGCACGCGGGCGCCGTGGGGCAATGGCGACGGCCGCTTCCTCTATCCGCCGCTCGCGACGCTCGATCCGCACAACACAACACCCGTGCTTGAGGATCCCGTCGACAGCTACCGTCTCGAACTGCTGCGCGACGGCATTGACGACTACGAGTATTTCGCCATGTTGAAGCGTCTGCTTGAGAAAAAGGGAACGTCGCTCAGCGCCAAGAAACGCGCGAAGTATGCCGCGCTCTTAACAGTGCCGGATACGATCACCGCCACCATGACCACCTTTACCCGCGATCCGCGCCTGCTGGAAGCGCATCGTGCAAAACTGGCGGAGGCGATTGAAGCGCTGACCGACGAATAGCTGATCAGCGCACCGTTTTTTCGCGCAGCTGCCATTTCCAATAGGCTGCCTGCAGATAAAAGATTCCGCAGCTGGAAACGCGATTGAAGTCGAGGCGCTCAATCGCGCGGATCAGAAAGCGCTGCTGTTCCTCCGGGAAAGACGTTGACGTATCGATCAGCTCCGTCAGCAGGATCTCGCCGCTCTCGCGGATACAGTACCATACGGGACGGTAGGTCGCGTTGAGTCCCCCGCCCGTGCGCCAATCCGCGGCAAGCAACGTCAAGTCGAGCGTTGCGGCGCGGGCATCAGGCCCCTGAGCCCGCTTTGCGCAACAGACTGTCACGTCGTGCATGATCGTCTGAATCGCGGCTTTGCGCGCCGCGTTCGTTTCAAGCGCCAGTATCACTTCCAGCGAACACTGCATCTGCAAAAGCGCCCACATCGCGGACTTCGGACTAAACGTCTTCGACTGCTCAATCGCGGCATCGACATACTGCTCATAGGCGGCGCGATACCGCGCATCCTGCGTCAGCGACCACGCCACAGCATAGATCATGGGCAGCCGCGCAGCTTCGTGGCCCTGCACGTTCCACATCGTGCTGTTCGCTTTGGGATCGCGCGTGCCGCGCAATGTCAGGAAATCGTAGTTGTTTTCCGGCGTTACGAGACGGAGCATGCGGTCCGCAATGGCCCGCACCAGCACCTCGATCTCCCTGCGGCTACTCGCGCTGCAGAGCGGGCTGCGCGCATAGAGCCAGAGCCCGTGAACCGCATGCGAAACCTGATCGCGCGAGGCGTTGATATAGGCGACGCGCGGAGAGTCGCGCGATACCGCGCGGGCGACAAACCCGGTCGCGCCATGATCGAGCGTGCAGTGCCGAATACCGCGCAGCAGCGCATCGGCTTTGGCGCGCAGCTGCTGATCGCCCGTCACCGCATAGTGGTCCACAACAGCGGAAAGCATGACGCCTGCGGAGATCATGCCATCCTCCATGCCGGTGTCATAGCCCATCGGATTCGGCACGTTGCTCTCAATTTCCTGGCGGGTCGGCAAATGATCGAGTTCGTGTCCGGCTTGATAGCTGCTGAGATAATCATACAGCAAGGCGGAATCGTCACGATAAAAACGTTGCCACGTCACGCGCCACGCCTCATCCATGGCCTGTGCCAGCGGCCGCGGTTCGCCAGCATACACCGTGCAAGCCCCCAAAATCGCAATCAACCATGCCCCTGTTTTTCTATGTGCCGACATTGTTTCCTCCTTATTTCGAATACGTTCATCAGTGTACAGACTTTTGGCGGGAGATCAAGAAGAGTTTCCATGCGCGGAAATCCAGACTTCTCTCCGCACAGCACCTATGTTAAGGTCATAAAAAAAGGAGCGTGCACATGCTTGCATTGATTCTCAACATCCTCTGGTTTGTTTGCGGCGGCTTTTTCATGGGCCTCCTCTGGTTTCTGTATGGCGCACTCTGGTCCCTGACCATTGTGGGCTTGCCCATCGGCATCGCCTGTTTCCGCTTCGGCGCCTTTGTCCTGTGGCCATTTGGACGGCGGCTTGTCCCGGCGCAGGAGGCAGGCGAAATCACACTCCCTGGAACGGGATGCATGAATGTACTCTGGTTCGTCTTCTCCGGGTTCTGGCTCTTTCTGGGGCACCTGTCGCTTGCGGTTGCGGAATGCGCGACCCTGATCGGTATCCCGCTCGGATTAGCCCATCTGCAGATCGCCTTCGCCGCGCTTTCACCGCTCGGGAAACGGATTGTCCCCTCCCAGGGCTGCTTCAGTCTTTCACATCCCTTTGATTGAGGCTGAACTGTTCGCGCGCCCTTTCAAATTGACAATTGCTGATTTTTGCGCGACAGGCTATACTAGCGCCATGATTTTGATCCGACAGAGGGAGTTTTTGCCGCGATGACACTGAACGACACATTCCAGCTGGTGAAGCGCGCCTTGGATGCAGGTCGTCCAGCCACCGGTTATCTGATTGTCGGGCCTGTGCGCGGCGTCGGCTTCGAGCTTGCCTTGAAGATTCTTCAGGCCCTTTTCTGCACCTCTGAAAATAAACCGTGTGGCAGCTGCGAGGGCTGCCGCAAGGTGCGCGAGCATATCGAACCTGATGTCCACTGGATCTATCCGGCGAAGAAGACGCGCATCATCAGCGCGGAGCAGATCCGGGAACAGCTGATTGCGCCGATCATGCAGACGTCGTTCGGCGGCGGCTGGAAGGTGGGGGTTCTGGTGGGAGCCGATCGCCTCAACGACGCATCGGCCAATGCCTTCTTAAAAACGCTGGAGGAACCGCCCGACAAGACGCTCTTTCTCCTGCTCAGCGATGCGCCTCAGCAGCTCCTGCCCACGATTATCTCGCGTTGCCAACGCATTGACCTGACCGCCTTCCGACAACTTTCCGAACCCTGGTTCAGCAGCGTCCTGGAGACCCTTTCCGGCACGTATTACACGCGCGTGATCGACCGCATGGTCAGCGCGAACATGCTCTTCCAGACGCTCGCGGACATGAAGGCGAAGGCGGAGGAGTGGGTCAAGGAGGAAAACAGCAAGCAGACCAAAAACACGGAAGAGGACGACGAAGATCTCTTCAACGCCAAGGTCAGCGCGCGTTACCGCGAACTGCGCGACGATTTCCTGCTGATGCTCATGCGCTGGTACCGCGATCTGCTGATCGTGAAAGGCGGCACAGCCGAGGTCGTCTACTTCAAGGAGAAAGTCGATATCCTGAAAGAGCGCGCGGAGCGGATCACACTCGCGCAAGCCTTGTACAACGTGGAGGCCATCGAGGAGATGGCGCGCCAATTTGAACGCAATCTGAACGAGGAGACGGTTCTGGCGTATACCATGGACCGCATCCATCACGGCGTAGGAGCACGGCACTGATGCAGACACTCGCACGCATCCAGATGCCGGAAGGCGGTTTACTGAACTTCTGGATCCCCGATACCGCCAGCGACATGCAGGTGGGGCAGCAGTGCCTCTGCTCGCTGGACTATGGCATTGATTACGGCACGCTGGTGGCGCTCTTTTCGATTGAGCCTAACGAAGCGAAGCCCGCCTTCAACGTCGTAAAAATCGCGGATGAGAACGATGTCGCGCAGATTGCACAGCAGGCGGAGCGCGCGCAAAAAGCGAAGCACAGCTTTGAACAGGCGATCCGTTTCGAAAAGAATCCCATCAAGGTGGTGCACGTCCGGTTTTCGTTCAATGGCGATCGCCTCTTTATCCGTTACGGCGCACAATCGCCCGTGGATTTACGCCGCTTCACCGGTCAGATCCAGCGCACCTACAACACGCATGTCGATCTGTGGCAGGTCGGCGTGCGCGATGAAGCGGCCTTTGTCGGATGCATTGGCCAATGCGGACGTTCAGCCTGTTGCTGTACGTGGCAACGTCAATTCCAGAATTTGACGGTCAAGTATGCGCGCGACCAGGATATCCCGCTGAACCCGGTGACGATCAACGGGACGTGCGGCAGGCTGAAGTGCTGCCTCGCGTTTGAACACAAGCAGTACTGCGAAGCTGCGCGCCACTTACCCGAAAGCGGCACACCCGTCTGCGTGCAGTATAACGCGGAAGCCGTGGAGGGAACGATCGTCGGCCGGGACATCCTGCGCGGCCGACTGACGGTCCGCACCAGTGACGGCCGCTATTTGACGCTTCCCGCACACGATGTCACGCTGGGCAACCCACCCAGGCATCCTCGCGATAAACAAGGAGATTCTCATGAAAATACTGATCGTGAATGGTCCGAACCTTAACCTGCTGGGCACGCGCGAACCCACGATTTACGGCGCGGACACGCTGGAGGACATCATGCGGCGCGTCATTGACCTGGGCAAAACGCACGGTGTGGAAATCGAGACCTATCAAAGCAACATCGAAGGGGATCTCGTCACCGCCATCGGCCAGGCGCGTACCCGCTATGCGGGCATCATCATCAATCCCGCGGCGTATACCCATACCAGCGTGGCCATCCGCGATGCGATCTCCGCCGCCGGACTGCCGACCATCGAAGTCCACCTTTCCAACACGCATAAACGGGAGGAATTCCGTCACGCCAGCCTGACCGCACCGGTCTGCGT
>CAZMLC010000033.1:16799-27765 GCA_964567125.1 uncultured Akkermansia sp. | reverse complement strand
CTTGAGCACGCGTATGTGCTCATGCAGTGCGACAATATTTTCGACCACCGGTATGCCAATAGGGGGTATTATGGAGCAGGATTTTCTGACAGTTATTACCCGGCGAACGGACGCACGTGGCGGGTCACGGTGGGGTACGCGTTCTAACCACAGGGAACGTGCACATCAAAAAAAACGCCCGCAGGATGCTGCGGACGTTTTTTTTATACTGTGCAATCGGCCTACGTGCGCGCGGCGTTGCGCGTTTCGAGCGAGGCGCGCAGCGCTGCCAAATCGCAGGCCGGCGCAGCACCGGATTCGACGGCGGCTGCGGCCACGGCATACGAGATCTCGACGAAGAGTCGGCGATCAAACGGCTTGGGGATGATGTAGGTGGGACCGAACTTCAGCGTTTCGTTCGGATAGAGCGCCTGGACATCCGCAGGTGCCGGGCTGCGCGCCAATTCGGCCAGCGCTTTGGAGGCGGCAACCTTCATGGCGGTATTGATCGTCCGTGCGCGCACATCCAGCGCGCCGCGGAAGAGGAAGGGGAAGCCGAGCACGTTGTTGATCTGGTTCGGGAAGTCCGAACGGCCCGTAGCCATGATGTAGGGCTTGCCGTTCATGGCTTCAGCCACGCGATCCGGATGGATTTCAGGATCCGGGTTCGACATCGCGAAGATCGCGGGATAATCCGCCATATTCATCACATCTTCCTTGCTGACGCAGTTGGCCGCGGAGACGCCAATCAAGACGTGTGCGCCCTTCAACGCATCAGCGAGGACCTTCGCGCCGGAGGGTTTGACCGCGTGGCGGCGCTTGTGGTCGTTCAGGTCGGTGCGATCTTCGCTGACAATGCCCTTGGTGTCGCAGATCGTCAGGTCGATCACGCCGGCGGCCTTGCACATATCCGCGATGCGGATACCGGCCGCGCCGGCGCCGTTGATCACGACGCGTATTTCCGCCAGCGAACGCTTGCTCAGGATGGAGTAGTTCATAACACCGGCCAGCGTAATGACCGCCGTGCCCCATTGATCGTCGTGGAAAACAGGGATGTCGAGCAGCGCATCGAGCGTATCTTCGATTTCAAAACAGGCCGGTGCCGCGATATCTTCGAGGTTAATGCCGCCATACATGGGGGCCAAGGCCTGTACGATTTCAATGATCTTCTTGGGGTCGGTCTTGCCGGTGTCCTTGCCATCCTTACGGCAATGGCCGAGCGGGACAGGCCAGGCATCGACGTCGCCGAAGGCCTTGAAGAGTACGGCCTTGCCTTCCATCACAGGAATGGAGGCGGCTGCGCCCAGATCGCCCAGGCCGAGGATCGCCGTGCCATCCGAGACTACGGCAACCAGGTTGGGCTTGGCTGTTGTCGAGAAGACGGTATCCGGTGTCGCTGCGATTTCTTTCACCGCATGGGCAACGCCCGGCGTATACGCAAGACAGAGATCGTTTTGGGTTTTGAGTGGCTTGCTCAGACGGACACCCACTTTACCGCCTTTATGGAACTCGAGCACGGTTTCCCGTGTAACTGGTTTGTTTGACATCTTCATACTCCTAAATCGCAGAACAAAACGCGTATTATACGGTGTTCGGCAGGAAAAAGTACAGAGCCAAAATACGCCTTTACGGGAACGGTGACGCGGCGAAGCGGTCTTCTTTGAATTTGCCTTCTGAGCGCGCTTGCAGTAAACTAATCAACGATTGTTATTTGTGGAAGGTTCTATTATGACACTTGCTGAATTGAGCGCACTGCATGCGCAGTCTTTGGAGGAAGTTTCCGCGGCGACGGATCGTGCGGCGCTGGAAGCGATTCGTGTGCGTTACGTGGGCCGAAACGGGCAGATCCCGGCGGTGATTAAGCAGATGAAGGATGTTCCTGCAGAGGAACGTCCTGCATTTGGCAAGCAGGCGCAGGCGTGGCGTGCCGCGCTGGAGGCCGCGCTCAATGAAAAGCAGGCTGGATTTGCGGCGGACGTTTCGGAAGAGCAGGGCCCTGTGTTTGATCATACGCTGCCTGGACGGTGGTTTGCACCTGGAACCAAGCATCCGGTCTCCCAGGTCATGGAGGAGACCGCGGCGATCTTCGCGCGCCTTGGCTTTACCGTGGCGGACGGTCCGGATATTGAGAACCGCTTCAATAATTTCACGGCCTTGAATACGCCGGCACACCATCCTTCGATGGATGCTTCGGACACCTTCTGGATGACGGACGATCTGTTGCTGCGCACGCAGACTTCGCCGGTTCAGATCCGCATGATGACCCAGCATCAGCCGCCTGTGCGGATCATCACTCCGGGGCGGACCTATCGCCGCGATACGACCGATGCGACGCATAGTGCCAACTTTCATCAGATTGAAGGGCTCTACGTGGATACCAAACCGGTCTCCCTGGCTGATCTGAAGTCCACGCTGGCCTATTATGCAAGCGAGATGATGGGATCCAAGGCGGGAGTCCGTTTCCGTCCGCACTTCTTTCCGTTCACGGAGCCGAGTGTGGAAGTCGATTTTTCGTGTCATGTCTGCGGCGGCAAGGGCTGCCGCGTGTGCAAGATGAGCGGCTGGATTGAAATCGCGGGAGCCGGTATGGTCGATCCGCGCGTCTTCCAGTTCGTGGGATATGATCCGAATGCGGTCTACGGGTATGCGTTCGGCTTTGGCGTCGAGCGCATTGCCATGATCAAGTATGGCATACCCGATATTCGCTGGCTCTACGAAAACGATATGCGTTTTCTGAGTCAACTCGCTTAGCGGTTTATTCAACTGCTGACACATCAGGAGGAGCGATGAAACGCAGGCGATTGTTTTTTGCGGGTATTGCTCTGATGAGCTGTACAGGGGTATGGGCGCAGACGGGGTATCGGGATGGCGAGTCCGTTCTAGGCATGCTTCAGCCTGTCGTTGAGGCGGCGCATGCGCTCGATCTGCAACGCGCGGCGGCGTATGGTTCGGGGTTCGTCCGCACTGGCGATACCTTTGTCTGCGATGCGGGCGATACGGTCACGCAGAAGCTGGGCGTCGTCTTTTCCATTCTGCTCAATCAGCGCGAAGCGTTGCCTGTCCGTGCCGTGGCGGAAGCGTTTGCCGAGAAGGTGGCGGGGGAGACGTCTGCTGATTTTTCGCTCTACCTGGATATCGCCTATTGCGATGGCGGGTATCTCTATGGACAGACCGCCTCCTTTGCGCCGGATGCCGCGCTGGGATGGCAGACGCGCGACGTGTTGGTGATTCCTGAACGTCCGATTAAATCCATCAACTACTATCTGCTCTTCCGCAATCGCGCGGGACGCGTACAGTTCCGTCGTCCTGTATTCAACGAGCTTTCACTGGATCAAGCCTCAACCTTCGACACCTTCGCCGTGACCAAGAAAGCCGCGCTGCAGGAGGGCTTTCTGGTGCGCGATGTTGCCGCTGCCGGCGATTTCACGGGCCTTGCGCGCGAAGCCTGCGGCATCCGGCTCGCAACGCATGTGCAGCAGGGCGCCGGGTACAAGACCATCGACGTGACGGTGTCGGATCTGACCGGCCGCGATCGCGCCTTGACGCTCTATTACACGCTGCCGGTCCCTGCGCACGCCTTGACGTGGTTCCCTGACTTGCGCACGCAGCAGGATATCACCTCCGCGCGCGCCGAGAAAATGGTGGTCTCGCAACAGGAGATCGGTGCCAACGGCTTGCTTTCACGCTATCCGTTTACGGCTGTTTCCGCAGAGGGCCGCGGCGTTGCAATCGGGCTGGATCCTGCCACACCGCTCGTCTATCGCGTGGCGGTGCAACCGGCGTTGCGGACCCTTTATTTTGCGGGTGATATCGGTTTGTCGCCGGAAAAACCTACGGCGCGTTTCCGTCTGTGCCTCTTTGACTTTGAGGCGCAGCATGGACTGCGCGGTGCGTTCGCGCGCTACTATGCGCTCTATCCTGAGGCCTTTGCGACGCGCATTCAGGAGCAGGGGCAGTGGATGGCGTTTGCGCCGATTAGCAAGGTCGAACAGTTTGAGGATTTTGGTTTCAGATTCAAAGAGGGTGTCGATGAACCGGCCTTTGACGACGCGCATAACATCCTGAGCTTCCGCTATACCGAGCCGATGACGTGGTGGATGCGCTTAGACGGGAAGGGAATGCGCACCTTGGTGCAGGGCGTGGACGAGGTGCGGCGGTTGGCGCAAGCCGGGAATCCAAGCGCGCAGGCGTGGTTGTCGAGCGCGTTTCACGATGAGCGCGGCGATGCACCGGGACGCATCCTGGATACGCCCTGGTGTAACGGCGTTGTCTGGAGCATGAATTGCGCGCCCGGCGTGACGGGAACCGTGACTGATTTTACAACGCGCTGGCCCAGCAACTATGTGCAGAAAACGTATGGAAAACCGCGTGGGCAGGGGATCGGTGTGGACGGCGAATACATTGATTCCGCGGAGGCCTATGTCACGGCGACGCTTAATTTCCGGCGCAGTCATTTTGCCGGTGCGGAGCGGCCGCTGTGTTACGCGCTTCGGTCGCGCAAGGTGGGGCTCTATAAGGGGATGATCGGTTTCGAATATGTGCGCAAGCTTGCCGAGGATACGCATGCAAAGGGCTATTACATGATGGCGAATTCGACGCCGCATGCCTGGTTCTGGCTCGCGCCGCTGCTGGATGTGATGGGGACTGAGACCAACTGGAAGCATAGCCAGCGCTTTACCCCCATGGATGATGCCACGTTGCTGTACATCCGCGCCTTGTGCAAAGGCAAGCCCTTCTGTTTCCTGATGAATACGGATTTTACGCAGTGGACATACGCGGATTCCGAGAAATTCATGCGCGTCTGTCTGGCGTATGGTATGTTCCCCGGCTATTTCAGCGCCAATGCGTCGACGGATCACTATTTCAAAAATCCGGCCTGGTACAACCGGGATCGCCCGCTCTTCAAACGCTATATGCCGCTGTGTAAACGCGTTGCGGAAGCGGGGTGGGAACCGATTACCGGACTGCAGGTCGCTGGCGGGGAAAAGATCAGGGTGGAACGTTTTGGCAAAAGCGGCGGGACGCAGTATATCACGGTCTACAACGCGGGCGACC
The DNA here is from genome assembly GCA_964567125.1 of uncultured Akkermansia sp. GTDB lineage: Bacteria > Verrucomicrobiota > Kiritimatiellia > RFP12 > UBA1067 > CAZMLC01. Next base: position 22,731 of record CAZMLC010000033.1, on the reverse strand, counting down.
GCACGCAGTGCGTGCAGCTCGTGCGGAATGTCGCGTATCTGGGCGCTTCACCGACCGCGCAGGAGCTACTTGCCAACGCGGAATATTCGTGGAAAAACGCGACGCTGGAACTCACGGTGGCTGCGGGACATGTCGCGGTTTTGGAGTGCAAATGAAAACTTGCCTTTGTCACTCTGGAATTGTACCATAGCGCTTGTTTAAAACTCGAATTGCAACTGCGTTGACGCACTGCATGCAGGCGTTTGGGTGGTCTGCGTTTGAAAACGATGGAGCGTGTGAAAATAACTCGGTTAAACGGTGGTATACAGCGGAGATGGCGTGGTTCACAGGGGTGCAATGAAAGCATGGTGAGATGTGAAAATTCTGGTCATTGACGATGGGGTTGACAATTTAGCATCGCTGAAGATGATGCTCAGCAATTTCTTGAAAGAGAGCATTGTTGCAACGGCAACGCGGGGTATGGAAGGCATTGCTCAGGCGCGCACAATGCAGCCGGACGTCATTGTGTTGGATATCCAGATGCCGGAGATGGATGGCGTCCAAGTCTGCCAGATCTTAAAGAGCGGGGCCGATACCAAGCACATCCCGATTATCTTTCTGACGGCATCAAATCTTGATGCGGCCAGTCGCGTGCGCGCCCTTGAAGCCGGCGGTGACGCCTTTGTGTCGAAGCCGATCGAGATCATTGAATTGATTGCGCAGATTCGCGCCATGCTGCGCATCAAGCTTGCCGAAGATGCGATGCGCGCCGAGCGCGATCGTCTGGAGCGCGTTGTCGAATTGCGGACATCCTCCCTGCGCAAGAACGAAGCAACCTTCCGGGCGATTGCCGATTATACCGTCAACTGGGAGGTGTGGCTTTCCACCGAAGGACGTATTTTGTGGGTCAATCCGGCGGCTGAGCAGATTACCGGGTATACCCCGCGCGAAATCATGAACATGCCGCGCTTTTGGAGCGTCTTGTCCGGCAACCATGCGAATGAAAGTTTCGAGCAGTTTCTGCCGCGCGCCTTGGCGGGCGAAAGCGCCAAGAATATTGAATTGCACTGCGTCCGCAAAGATTCAACGCCCTTCTGGCTCAGCCTCTCATGGCAGACCATCTTTGATACGGACGGCTCTTCACTTGGCGTGCGCTTGTCGGGGCAGGATGTGACGCAGCAGCGCCTGTTGCAGGAACAGGTACAGAAGTCGCAGAAAATGGAGTCGGTCGGACGTCTGGCCGGCGGGGTCGCGCACGATTTCAACAACATGCTGCAGGGAATCCTGGGCTATTCGGAATTGCTGATGGACCGGATCCCGGACGAACTGCGGGATCTGCGCGAAGGCATTGAGGAGATCCAGCTGATTTCCAAGCGTGCTGCCGATCTGACGCGCCAGCTCCTGCTGTTTGGACGCAAGCAGATCAGCAATCCCGTGGTGCTGGACTTAAATCAGCATTTTTTGACGATTGAAAAGATGCTGCGGCGCGTGCTGGATGTTGATGCGCATCTGGATATCCAGTTGGAACCCCATCTGCATCCCATCTTCGCCGATCCCGGACAGATGGAGCAGGTCGTCGTGAATCTGGTCCTAAACGCGCGCGATGCCAGCAAGAAGACGACGCGGGTGACCATTCGTGTGAAGACCTCGAATGTCACGCTGCCTGTTCCAGCGGAAGGTGCGAATCCTGATGCCTATGCGGGTGATTTTGTCAAACTTGAAGTTTCCGACGATGGCATCGGTATGAACGCCGAGACGCAGCAACGTATCTTCGAGCCTTTTTTCACAACGAAGAGCGCGGACAACGGCATGGGACTGGGATTGTCGGTTGTTTACGGTATTGTTAAGCAAAATCGCGGATGGATTGACGTGGAGAGCGTTTTGGATGTGGGCACGACCTTTTGCATCTATTTGCCCGCATTGCCGTCCCACGCTGGTGCAGGTGCGCGGCAGCCGCATGATCCCGCGGCGAACCAGGCTGATTTGGGCGGTGGGGCCGGGGCTGTGGTGCTCGTGGTCGAGGATGAACCCATGATCCGCATGCTTGCGGTGAAAATGTTGCAGCGCGAGGGGTATGTGGCGCTATCCGCGGCGAGCGAAGAGGCGGGCTGGGAGTTGTATACCCAGAACCATCACCGGATTCGCCTGATCTTCAGCGACATTGTGCTCAATGAGGGCAATGGTGTCGATTTAGCCAATCGTATCCGCCGTGTGAACACGCAGATTCCGATTGTGCTGTGCAGTGGCTTTTCTCAGGATCGTGTGAATGAACAGACGCTGGTGGCGAATCATTACGCGTTTTTGCCCAAGCCCTATTCGCGCGATAATCTCTTGCTGACGGTTCGACAGGCGTTAGGTCAATGCGGGGAAAATAAAGAATGAAAGAAAAAACAGGCGCATCCGTTTTGAGCAGTATCCGGACACGGTTTGGCCTATTGACAGGACTGGTGATTCTGCTGATGCTGTGTGCTTTTTACGTCGGCGGACGCTACATCCTCGTCAATTTGGTGCGCGAAGCGGAAGGCAATGTTCAGACGGTTACAACCGACATCAAGAAAATCATCTGCGAGGAGATCTCCAATCTGCGCAAACGGACCTCGCAGTGCGCCACGAAATTGGCGGCGCTTCCGCCGGAACAGCATGGTCAGTATCTGCCGCGTTTTTTGGATGCCGATACGGTTCAGGTGCCTGTGCACCTTTCGATCCTGCTCGATGATCAGGCGCTCTTTAAAGTTGGCGTTTGCCAGGTCCCAGGGAGCCGCCAGCATGCGATCGATGCTGACGAAATGAATCACTATTTCAGTGCGACGTCCTCCATGGCGAAGATGGTGCGCGACAATAACCATGTTACCGGAGTGATGCTCTTCAGAAACAAGCCGATTTATGCAGCGATTGAGGTGCTCCGCACCGCACAGGGAACGCTGACTGGTTATTTGGTGCTGGGAACAATGCTGGATAACCCGAGTATGATTGCACGGTTTAATACGATTACGCGCGGCATCTCGGTTTCAATTCCGGAGAAAATGCGGGCCGATTCGGCGCATGTGAAACGCACCCGGCTGGGGTCTTCGCTGATTTTCATGCACGATCGCAAATTCGCCTCAGGCGGTACGTGGCACTTTGGCGACAATGACTTCAGCGTGGAAATGCCGTTGACCGACTTGCTTGGGAATGAGATCTTTTCCATCGATATCAGCTTGCCCGGTACGATTTCTGTGGTTGCACATAATGCCGAATTGTGGCTGGTCATCTTTACGGCGTGTATTGGTATCATCTTCGTGGTGCCGATCTTCTGGGCTCAATCGCGCATGGTGCTCAATCCGCTGACGGAAATCTCGAGCCGCATTCAAGAGATTGGCGCGCACCATCTCGATGGCGACATGGATGTCATTCCGTGGCCGAAGAAAGATGAGTTCGGGCTGCTGGTAAAAAGCGTCAATGAGATGGTGGCGGCTTTGGCTGTGAAAACCAAGAAGATCCAGCGCGAAAAAGAGCAGCAGCAGGCTATGATTGCCAGTGTGCCCGACTGTCTGTGTTCCTTTGATTTTGAAGGCCGGCTGGTTGAAATCTACAAACAGCCCGATGCGGTTGAGCCGATCCCCGGTTTGCGCACGGGCAGTCCTTTGTCCGCACCCTTTTTCTCCGCTGCGGATTGTGAAAAACTCAAACGTGCGATCCGGCTGGCTTATGCGGGCGGTGTTCAGACGGTACAGATTTCCGTGAACGTGAAGGACAGCATGCCGCGGAGTTTTGAGACGCGCGTGTGTAAGAAGGATCATGAGACCGCGCTGGTGGTGCTGCGCGATGTGACGCGCGAACAGAATGAAAGCGAAGTGCGCAAACAGGTCGAAACGCATTTGATGCGCATTGAGAAGATGGAAAGTCTGGGGACGTTGGCCGCCGGAATCGCGCACGATGTGAACAATATCCTCACCATCATTCAAAACACGATCGATCTGACGTGGGATAATCCGAGCCCGGTTGAACAGGATGCCATCCGCACGATTCTGCAATCCACGGAGAAAGGCGCAAAGCTGGCCCGTGAGCTGATGACCTATGCCGGACAGAGCCAGATCCAGTTTAAGCGTGAAGATCCCAATACGTTTGTCCGCGGCATTGAGAAATTGATGGGCGGCGTTGTCGCCGCCAACATTATTTTAGAGTTTAACTTGGGACAGAACTTGCCAAGCGTTGAACTCGACCCGCATCAGTTCTGGAAGGTCGTTATCAATTTGCTCAAAAACGCCTCGGAGGCGATGAATGGCATGGGCGGCGCAATTACGCTGAGCACCTATTCGTTAACGTTAAATCAATCCAATATGGCGGATTTCTTCAGCACGCATACGCTGGAGGAAGGCTCCGGCGTCGTTTTCCAGATTGACGATATGGGCAGCGGCATTCCGCCGCGCATGTTGCGCCGCGTGTTTGAACCGTTCTTTTCCACCAAGGCGGTGGGCCGAGGACTCGGCCTGGCAACCGTGTTTGGTATTGTCGATGCGCACAGCGGCGGCATTGCCATCTCTTCCGATGTCGGTAAAGGCACCTCGTTCCGGGTCTGGATTCCTGCGGCGAAGGCTGTGGCTGCGGTATTGCCCACGCCCAACACGTTGAGTGCGACACCCGCCGATCCTCAGGCGAAGCGTAGCGAACCTCCGCTGGTCTTAATTGTTGAAGACGATCCGGCGATTATGCAGACCACGAAGATTCTTTTACGCTCCATGAAAGTGGAGTCGTTGGAAGCGTCAAACAAGCGCGATGCCTTGGCGGCGTTTCATCGCTTTTCGGAAAAGATCGCGCTGGTCTTGCTCGATGCGCAGATGGGACATCTGGACAATGTGCGCTTGCTGGCCGCGTTGCGGCGCTCACGCGCCGATATTCCAGTCGTGATTGTTTCAGGGCACAACGAGAGTTATGTGCGCCAGATGTTCGAGTCGCAGGATTTCGATGGCTTCCTCGCCAAACCGTACACGCGGGATGAACTGGTGCAGATCATCAAGAAGTTTACACATTGGGGATAAGCTTCTCGCGCAGGTCGTTCCACGTCTTGGGATGGATGAGGTAGAGGTGGCATTGCCGTGCGCAGCGTGCTTCGATTTCCTGCTTAAGTTCCGCACTGAGCGGATTGAGCGTTGCGACCAGCATGTCGTTGGCCATGGTTGCAAAGGGCAGCACACCGCGGATTTGCATGAACGGGCGCGGCAGCAGCGTGAGAACATCCGGGATAATGTCGAAGAGATCCAGCGGAATGATCGGCGCCTCTGCCAGACGCTGCATCGCCTCCATGATCGTATCGGTGAGTTCCGGATGGAGTTCATCGACGATGGCGAGCGCAGAGACCAGCATCGGCTCATTGGTCGTCGGACGGTCCGTCAGCACATGCAGGACATCCATGCAGATGTCTTTGGGAATGATCTCGTTGTCGATCCACAACCAGACGAGATCCATCTCCGCGGAAGAGGCCGTATGCGTCAAGGCATGGATATCATCGTCAAATGTCCGCGCGGGTTGGGCAACGACGTCCGAGACAGCGACTTTTTCCTCCTGCGGCACAGTGGCGGCGCTTTCCGGCTCGGCGTCCTGCGGCGTCCGATGCGCTTGGACCACGGTGTCCACGCGTTCTGCTGCGAGGCATGCCGGCGGGTAATCCGTGAAACTCTTCAGATGTGCCGCAATAATCGTTGCGTTTTCAAAATCCTCTTCCGCCAGCAGCGTGTCGGCCAGGCGAATCAAAATATCTCGCCGACGGTCTTGCTGGTCGGTCTGCTCATAGGCGAGCGCCAGAAATTCAAGCGTGCTGCGATCCGCAGGCATGGTCTGGAGCATCTGTTCGAAAAATTGAATTGCCTCATAAATTTTGGGATCCGATTCCGCCATATGCTGCTCCTTTCATAAAAATTAAATAATAAAGCAGCCGTGCGGGAAAGTCAATCAAACGGCACGCTGTGCCACAGGC
>CAZMLC010000033.1:0-16699 GCA_964567125.1 uncultured Akkermansia sp. | reverse complement strand
GCTGTGCCACAGGCCTCATGTGCAAGGTTAGAGTTGACCCCCTCCACGGATTTGCGGTATAGTTCCCTCGTTCCTGCGGGGGACACGGCAGATGGATTCCTCCGATGGATAAAAAGGGCTGCGGCGCCTGCGCAACCCGCTCAGGCGCGCTGCGCATTATGGATTGTGTCTGGCATGTTATCAGTCGAAAACCTTGCTGTATCGTTTCGTCGGGATGGCGTTGAAACAACGCCGGTCCGCGCGGTCTCGTTTACCATCAAACCGGGTGAACGCGTGGCGCTCGTGGGCGAAAGCGGATGCGGGAAGAGCCTGACGGCGCTGTCGCTGGGGCGGTTGTCGCCGACGGATCGCGCACACCTTTCAGGCCGCGTTCTGTTCGAAGGATGCGATGTGCTGCAGGCCTCTGCCGCTGTTTTGCAGCAGATCCGCGGCAAGGGCATTGCCTATGTGTTTCAGGATCCCTCGGCGAGCTTAAATCCGGTTATGCGCATCGGTGCGCAGATCGCGGAAAATATGGTGGATGTGCCGCGCAGTGCGCAGCAGCAGCGCAGTCACGATTTGCTGGCGCGGGTCGGATTGCCGGACCCCGTGCGTGCCGCGCGCGCGTATCCGTGTGAGTTGAGCGGCGGTCAGCAGCAGCGCGTGATGCTGGCCATGGCCTTAGCCGCGCATCCGAAACTGCTCGTCGCGGATGAACCCACGACGGCCCTGGATGTGACGATGCAGCGTCAAGTTCTCGATTTGATGGATGATCTGGCTGCAGAATATCATATGGCGATCTTGTTGATTACGCACAATCTCGGACTGGTTGCCGGCCGCATGGATATGATCCATGTGATGTATGCCGGTGAGATCGTCGAGTCGGGCCCAGTGGTGGATGTGCTGACGCAACCGTTCCATCCGTATACACAGGGGCTGCTCGCGGCTGTGCCGCGGCTCTCGGCTGCACGCGGCGCGGCGTTGCAGGACATTCCCGGCACCGTGCCTGCCGCACGCGACTGGCCTCAGGGGTGCGCCTTCGCACCGCGCTGCCCACGGCAGAGATCGAACTGTGCGCAAATTCCTTTGAAGGTGCAGCCCGCAGGGGCGCATCGGTTGGTTCGGTGTCATCAATGGGAGTCCTCCCTGGATGGACGAAAGGAGAAAACGTCATGAAACGTCATGCAAAGCGGAAAACAGCGACAACGCGCCTGGCAAAGGTGATCGATTATTTTTCGTATGGACAATGGCTGGTTCATGCGGATCGCCTGCCACTGGGCCGTCGTATGCTGGTTAAGACGGTCCAGTTTTGCAGCAGCATCCTGATCGGTTTTAAGGCCAACCAATGCTCGCTGCGCGCCGCGTCACTCACCTTTTTTTCCATGATGGCGCTGGTGCCTGTTTTGGTTTTAGCCTTGGCCTTGGCCCGTTCAACGGGCGGCGCTGATCTTTTGAAACGCAAGATCGATACGCAGGTCGATAGCCTGCTCGTGCAGATGAGCGCGGCCGCTGAACAGAAGGTCGCACACACGTCAGAACAGGCTGAGTCCGAAACCGAAAAAAAAGATCAAGCTGCCATGGCCCAAGCCTTTTCAGGACAGATGCGCAACGGCGTGGATAAACTTTTTGAGCAAGTCAACAGCATTAATTTTGCGACACTTGGTGGTGTCGGTTTTATTTTGCTGCTTTGGACCGTGATTGGCGTGCTGGGGAAAATAGAATCGAGTTTCAATGCGATCTGGAATGTTGAGAAGCCGAGGTCGCTGATCCGCATGTGTACCGATTATCTCAGCGTCATTATCCTCTTGCCCTTCCTGATTCTGGCTGTATCCTCTGTCCCGGTTGTGGCCATGGTGCTGAAGGTCATGAGCAAGACCATGGGACACCAGATGACGGAAACCTCGCGGCTCTTCTTGGAAATGCCGGTTTTACAAACCTGCATTACGCTGCTCATGGGAACGATTCTTTTTACCTTCCTGCTCTGTTTTATGCCCAATCAGCGGGTTAAAGTTTCCGCAGCTTGCGTGGGTGGCTTTCTGACCATGGTGCTCTTTTCACTCTGGTTGAAAGCGTGCGCCGTACTGCAGATCGGCATTGCCAAGTACAGTGTTTTCTATGGCAGTTTCGCCTTGGTCCCGATTCTGTTGATGTGGGTCTATACCAGTTGGCAGATCATCTTGCTGGGATCTGAGATTTCCTTCTGTTTTCAGAATCGCGATACCGTGCTGATGGAACGCTATTCGGAAGCGGCCTCAGTGCGGAGCAAAATTCTGTTTGCCTATGCGTTTTGCAAAGCGGCCTGGCATCATGTGCACGTGCAGAATGCAGGACCGTTTTCCGCGGAACGCTTTGCGCAGGAACGCCGGATTCCCCGTCGTTTCGTCCGCGATGTGCTCGACGATCTGGTCCGGTGGAATGTCTTGGCCGAGGTCAAAGACCGCCCTGGCGACTATCTGCTCTGCTGCAATGGCGATACCTTGACCTATAGCGACCTGGTGACCTGCTTTTTAGATGAAGGTGAGCATCCGGAACAGCTGGGCCTCGATACGCTTGATGCCTCCATTTATACGGCGAATGATGCTTTAGATCGCGTTTTAAAAACGGGGAACTGTTTGCCGGTGAAGACGTGCGGCACACAGGGCTCCGCAACGAACAAGGAAGAGAAATATGCATAAGACTGGGATAAGTATGGGTTTGGCGGCAGGTCTCGCGGCTGCCACATGGGTGGCGCAGGCACAGGAAATCATACCCGTTTGGCCGGAGGATAAAATTCCGCTCAAGACGAGCAATGCGCCGGAGAAAATCAATCCGTCGAAAGACGATATTGTCCGCCTAACCGATGTCAATGTGCCGACGCTGACGTTCTTTCGCGCACCGCAGGCCACGCAGCCGGCGCCAGCCGTGCTGATCTGTCCCGGCGGCGGTTACTCCATCTTGGCCTGGAACCATGAGGGAACCGAGGTGGCGGCGTGGCTCAACGCGCAGGGGATCTCCGCCTTTGTCCTGAAGTATCGCGTGCCGGGCAATCGCGATGCCGCGTTCAGCGATGCGCAGCGCGCGATCTCGCTGATCCGTTCGCGCGCCGCAACCTATGGCGTTAATCCGCAGAAGATCGGGATCATGGGATTTTCCGCCGGTGCCCATCTGAGCGTTCGCACGAGTACGAATGGCGACCATCGTTTCTACACCCCGGTCGATGCGACGGATGAAGCCTCGTGCCGTCCTGACTTTGCCCTGGTGATCTATCCGGCCTACCTCTCCAAACCGGATTTCAGCCTGACAGAGGGCCTGCCGGTTGATGCGAAGACGCCGAAGACCTTTCTCGTGCAGTCCACGGACGATAAGCATTACATCGACAGCTCCGTGGCCTATTACATCGCGCTGAAGGAGGCCAAAGTGCCGGTGGAGATGCACCTTTTCCCCGATGGCGGGCATGGCTATGGCATGCGCAAGCGCAACACGAGCTCGGATGCGTGGACCGGCTTGGCCGAGGTCTGGCTGAAGCGCTACGTGAAATAAGCGGAATGGATCAAAAAAAATGCGGCAGGCCAAACGCCTGCCGCATTTTTTTTGCGCGCGGATCAATTCACGTAGGCGCGATCCCAGTCTTTCATGACAGGATCAAAGCCGATCGCTTTCAGCGCCGCGGCGACCTCGTGCAGCGAACGGGAGTCCGCCACTTCGAACTGCGCCTCGGCATCCGTCTTGTGCGTATAGCCGCCCGGCGTGGTTTTCGCACCCGCGGACATTTTGTTGACCGAGATGCGCACGAGCTGTTCGCGGAAGCCGGGAAGTTCGCGCGTGGAGAGCGTCTGCGTCACATCCGGCAGCTGCGTGCGCAGTGCGCTCATCAGCTGAACCAAGTTGGCGTCCGAGACCGGATGCGGCGGTTGGAATCCGCCGTGCGCAGGCCGCAGGCGCGGAAATGAAATGGCGATCGAGGTGCGCCAGTATTTGCGTTGGAGATAGTTGGCGTGCAACGCCAGATAGAAGGTCTCCTCGCGCCAGTCATGGAGACCGAGCAGCGCGCCCAGCCCGACAAAGGTCATGCCCGCACGCGCCGCCCGTTCAAAGGCATCGATGCGGTAGCTGTAATTCTTTTTGGGACCGGAGGGGTGATAGTTGGCATAGACTTCCGGATTGTAGGTCTCCTGGAACATGGTCATGCCGTCAATACCCGATTCCACCAGCAGGGCGTACTCCTCATCCTTCAGCGCGTAGATCTCAACCTGGAGCGAACCGAATTTCGGACGGATACGCTTGGCGAGTTCCGCGAAATAGGCTGGCGGCGTGTTCTTCAGATCTTCGCCGGAAACGAGCAGCAGATGACTGAATCCCTGCAGCGCTAGGCAATCCGCCTCCGCGACGGCCTCGTCGAGCGTCAGCGCACGGCGCACGGTATTGACGGTGCTGGTGTTGAATCCGCAGTATTTGCAGCCATTGCAGCAGAAGTTGGAGACATAGAGCGGCGTGAAGAACTGGACCGCATGGCCGAAACGCTGGCGCGTCCAGTGCGCGGCGCATTGCGCCAGCTCTTCAAGGTGCGGCTCTGCGGCCGGTGAGACGAGCGCGGCGACGGTGCGCGCGCTGTAGGTTCCTGTGGCAGCCAGCGCGGCTGCCACATCAGCCTCCGTGCTGGAGTAGATCAAATCGTGAACGCGTGAAGCAGGCCATTCGGCCATCAGATCGAGAAAGTGACTCATTTTTTTTCAAAGTGCTCGCACAGGTCGGTCGATTCGGTCTGACGGTTGGAGAGGCCGCAACGCTGTTTGAAGGGGTTGATGACGAGATGCTTGCACCAGCAGCAGGAGCGCTGGCGTTCGGCGTCGTCAAAGAGTGCGGCAAAAGTTGGTCGGTCGGCATCGGTAAAGAGCGTGGACGCTTGCGGGCCCGCGGTAAAGGGTGTCTCCTCCGCTGTGGCGTAACGTGCGCCACAGGCCGTGCAGACAAAGGCCTCGCCCGTCTTCTTGAACCCCTCGTAGATGGGTTCCGGACGCGCTAAGGCGGTTTCACCGCAAACCGTGCATGTGATTTCTCTATTCATGATCGTATGCGAACTCAAACTCATGCTCAGAAATAAGTATACCATTTTAGTCGAGTCGCTGCGTTTACGCAAGGTTGCATTCATGGCGCACGTTGTTTTGCATGTGGCCCGACACGGAAAAAGAGCAGTACGCGGTAATCTCGCTCTAGTCCCTGCGTCCCGATTGACGGTCGCAGGCTTGTCTGCTACACTCATCGTCATTCTCATTAAACTGAAGGAGGTTCCATTATGGCTTATGTCACATTCAAAGGTTCGGAGATCAAACTGACAGGATGCGTTCCAGCGGTGGGGGATGTCGCCCCTGCATTTACTTTAGCCGGTACAGATCTGGCCGATGTTGCCCTTTCAGACTTTAAAGGCAAACGCGTGGTGATCTCGGTCTTCCCGAGCATCGATACGCCGGTTTGCGCTGCGTCGGTTCGCCATTTTAACCTCGATGCCTCGACCATGAAAAACGCGGTTGTGCTCTGCATTTCAGCGGATCTTCCCTTTGCGCAAGCGCGGTTCTGCGGTGCAGAAGGGCTCAAGAACGTTAAGACGCTCTCGACCTTCCGTTCCCCGGGATTTGGCGCGGCGTATGGTCTGCAGATCGCGGCTGGACCGTTGCGCGGTCTCTTGTCGCGCGCGGTCATGATCGTGGATGAACAGGGGCTCATCGCTTATGTTGAGGTCGTGTCCGAAGTGACGAACGAACCCAACTATGCGGCAGCCTTGAACCTGTTGAAATAAAACGTTCGGCCTTGATCCGATGCAGATGGCGCATGCGGGAGCCCGCGTGCGCCATCTTCTTTCTGTACAAGCGGGGGTGAATCGCATAACATACCAGAAACTTGCGAGAGGTTGTTGCTCGCGAGTTGATCACATAAATTCGCCCGAATAGGCAAAGAAAGGGGTTCAATGAAACAACTGGTGATGGCCGCCATTGCGGCTATGTCGGTAGTCACGCTCGCTTCTGCACAACAAGTTGCTGTGCAACCTGCGGAGAAAAACGCTGAAGTGAACGCGAATATCAAAGAGGAAGAAGAAGCGTCGTGTCCGATTTTTTTTGGTCTCAATCTGGATGTCACATCCGCTTACGTTTGGCGCGGCATGGTCTTTACCGATGAGCCTGCGTGGCAACCTGAAGCGACGATTGGTTTTGATGCGAAGGAATATGGCCGCCTGATGACCATTTTCTGGGCCAACTTCGATGCGACCGGTCGTGCGGATCACTCGCGCTTCGCCGGCTTGAATGAAATTGATTACACGGTGCAATATGAAGTGGACCTCGGCGATTTCACGCTGGGCGCCGGACATATCTGGTATACCTTCCCGTATGAAGATGAAGGCGAGTGGGGTGAAACCACACGCGAAACCTTTATCTCGGTTGACTACAACAACGACATCGTGGTGCCGTTTGCGCAACTCTACTATGATTATTCCGTGTACGAGTGCCTCTATTCCCTAGTCGGTTTGCGCAAGGAAGTCAGCCTGACGGATGCGTTCGTGGCTGGCGCCGAAGTAACGCTGGGCGGCGGTAACCGTCGCTACACGTCGGCCTATTTCTCACGCACGTACGAGGATTCGCTTGGCGACGAGGTGACCGAGGAGCTGGATAACAAGTTCTGGCTTACGGATACCTGTGCTGCGCTGTACTGCACCTATAACATCACGGAAAACCTCTACGTCGGCGGACGTCTGGCTTGGTCGGCGCTTGTCGATAGCGCGTTGCACGACAACGACTATGAGCACAACGACCTTCTGTGGGGCGGTGTGAGCTGCGGCGTCGAATTCTAAGGTTACTGATTTTCAGCATCGGGAAAAAGAGAGACAGGTTGAACCTGTCTCTCTTTTTTGTTACTGTTTCGCATCATGTGGGCATGGAAACGGAAACAGATGCGGATGGAACAGCGCGTACGCTTCGGCGTGTGCGTCTCGTGCGGCCGGTCCGTGGGCATTCGCCAGACGAGCTGTCCCTATTGTGCGGAGTGGGTCTACTTGCCCCGCTGGTTCCGCTGGGGACGCGCCGTTGTGTGCGCGGGCGTGCTGCTCCTCGCACTGTGGGTTCTGCTGCACGATCTGGAGCTGTTCATGGCGTCAATCGCCGCGTTCCGCGGCTTTCCGGCCTATCTTGTGGCAGCTGGCGCACTGGCTCTCTTTTTCCCGGAACCGTTTGAACGCGAGGTGATCGTATCGCTGCGCGAACAGATTCGCTGCGTGTTGCGTGCACTCGGGCTTTCGCTGCTTCTGCTCCTCGCTGGCCTGGCTGGCGGCTGGCTCTGGACGCAGCCCGATGCGACGGGCCATGAATGCGCCCTGAGCATCCTTCTGCTCGCGGGCAGCGTGCTCGGCGCGCTGGCCTACGGCGTTTCGCTGGCGCGCTTTGTCGGACTCGTCTGCATCGTCAGCGCCTGGCTTCTGGCGTAGTTCAGCACTGCGATCAGAGCGATGCAGGCGGTGTCGGTGCGCAGCGTACGCGCGCCGAGGGAGAAGGCGTGGAATCCGCGTTGCTGCAAGCAGGTCAGCTCATAAGCGGTCCAGCCGCCTTCAGGGCCGACGGCGATCACCGGGACTTCCGTGGCGCAGTCTGCGCTGAAGGGACTCTCCGCACGTTCCTCCGGGTGCGCAAGCAGGCGGAGGCGCGACGGACAGAGGCTGTCGAGCTGGTCCTCGATAAAGGGTTTGAAGCGCGGCGCGATCGTCACCTCCGGTAGCTGCGTGGTGCCTGCCTGCATCAGGCCTTCAATGAGCAGGGGCGTAAACTGCGCGGGATCCAGCCATTGACTGGAAAAGTAGCACTTTTCGACTTTGAACGCATTGAGGATAATGATCTTGCGTGCACCCCATGCGCTCAGCTGGGGCCAGAGCCGCTTCAGCACTTTCGGCCGCGGTGCCGCGAGGATGAGATCGAACCACGGCACGAGTGCGGACTCCGTATGCGTCGGGCGGAGTGTTGCCAGCGCGTTGTCCAGTGCGAGAATTTCAGAGGTGCCGCATAGCCCGTTGAGTGTGCCGGTCTTGATGGCGTCTCCGACCTGCGCGCGCAGTACCGTACGGATATGTTCCGCACGGTGATCGGTCAGACAGACCGTTCCATCGGCGCGGCATTCATCGGACGTGAACAGGATGCGGTTCATGCATTGTCGATTTCCGTGCCCATGTCCACGGTATCGAGATCGATCTCGCCGGTATAGACGAATTTGGTCGGGCCGGTCAGTGTCAAGCCCGTGCATTTCTTATGGCGCCAATCGCCGTCGACGATCAATTCGAAGCCAGAGGAGGTCTTCACCTTGGCTGGCAGCGTGAAGTCCTGCGTCTCCACGGCCACGACCACGCAGGCAACGGCGCCGGTACCGCAGGCTCCGGATTCCGCCTCGACGCCGCGCTCGTAGGTGCGCATGGTCATGCGGTTGGGCGGACGCAACGTGACGAAATCAATGTTCGCGCCATCCGGGGAAAAGGCGGGATGCAGGCGCAGTTTGCGTCCGAGGTCAACAATGTTGAACATGCTGACGTTCGGCACCTGGACAACGAAGTGAGGCACGCCTGTATCGATGAAATGGCCTGTGATCGCCTCGCCATCCACATCGAGCGTGATGGTGTAGTTGCGCTTGCTGGGTTCCGGCATCCAGACGCAGACATTGCCATTGCTTTCCTGAATCTGGGCATCGACGAGTCCACACATGGTTTCCATGGTCAGCGCGGTGCCGCTGGCGCCAATCGCGTGCGCAAAGGCCGCGGCGCAGCGCGCACCATTGCCGCACATGGAGACCTCGGTACCGTCCGGATTGAGAAAGCGCATGCGGAAATCAGCCTTGTCCGAAGGCTGAACCAGAATAACACCTTCGCAGCCAATTCCGTTGCGCCGGCTGGCGATGGCGGCCATGAGGAAATGATCTTCCCAGGGGACGAGTCCCTCGCGATCATCGATCAGCACGAAGTCATTGCCGGCCCCGTGCATTTTTGTGAATTTGATTTTCATGGTTTTCTCACTGTCCGAAAATACGCATCATGCGCGTGCGCAAATCCCCTTCGGTCTCCATGGGGATATCGCCACGACCCATCATCAGAACCAAGTCAGACAAGATGTTCATGGTTTCATCGAGCACGATGTCGTCGCTCTTCTTCTTGCCGGTACCGGTCGCCAGCGGCTCGGCCATCTCAGCCTCTTCCATCTTGCGCAATTCATTTTCCGAGCGCATCTGCTGCCTGCGGGCGTTGATCTCCAGCGGGACATCCTTCTGTTCGCTGATTTCCTTGGTGTGGCGCACCAGCGTGCAGTAGGTCGCATACTTCGGATTGTTCGCCAGGCGGTTGGCTGATGCCTCGCGCAGGCGGGGAATGAACGTAGTCATGTCCGCGACCGGGATGTAGCTCGCGGATTCAATCTGGGTCCAGGGCAGCGCGCCCGGCAGCTTGGTCTCGCCGATGTCGAGCCCGTCCAGCACCGAAGGGATGATGATGTCCGCCGTGATGCCCTTGGCCTGCGTGGACGAACCGGTGATGCGGTAGAAGCTGGCGGTCGTGATCTTCAGCGAGCCGAGCTTTTCGGCACCGAGCGGCAGGACGGTCTGCACCGTGCCTTTGCCGTGCGACTGACTATCGCCCACGATGATGGCGCGGCCATAGTCCTGCAGCGCACCGGCCACGATTTCCGAGGCCGAGGCCGAGGTCCGGTTGACCATGACGATCATGGGCTTGCGGAAGGCCATGGCCGCATCGACATTCGGGACGGGCAGGGCGGTCAGGCGCGAAGGTTCGCGGACCAGCACGGCGGGGCCGCTGCGGATAAAGAGTCCGGTGAGGTCAATCGCCTCGCGCAGGGAACCGCCGCCGTTGTTGCGCAGATCGAGGATCAGCCCTTCGACGTTCTCGCTGTTCATCTCCGCCAGGATCTTCGCCACATCCAGTGTGGAGCTGCGGAAACCCTCTTGATTCGGGCGCTTGTCCATGGTGCCGTAAAATGCGGGGAGGCGCACATAGCCGATGGCCATGGTGGTCTTGTTGGACAGCGTGACGCGTTCAACGCGGCCTGTTGCGGCCTGCTCCTCCAGCTTGATCTCATCGCGGATCAGATCCACGCGCTTGGTGGTCGTTCCGCTGGGGTCCGTGGCGGGAATGACTTCGAGCACGACCTTGGTTCCCTTGGCGCCGCGGATCTTGCGCACCGCCTTGTTGAGCGGCCAGTGAACGATATCTTCGACAGGACCATCGCCTTGGGCCACGCCGATGATCTTGTCGTCCTGCATGAGCCGGATATCGCGCGTATCGCGTTCCGCAGGGCCTCCAGGAATCAGCGCAGTGATCTTGGCCATGCCATCCTCGGATTGCAGGGTGGCTCCAATGCCGCAGAGCGTCAGGTTCATGTCGATATCGAAATCCTCCTTGCGCATGGGCGAAAGGTAGTCGGAGTGGGGATCATAGGCTGTGCAGAGCGCGCTCAGGTAACGCTGGAGCACGGCTTCCTCGTCCATATCCTGGAAGATGATCATGTACTGCTTGTAGCGCTTCGCGATGATCTCCTCGGGTTTGAAGGCTGGTGCATTGGTCTTGCTGGTCGATGCGATGCTGTTGGTCGAAACGACGGTGTTGGTCGTGGCAGCCACAGTATTCGTGGCGTTCCGCGTTTGCGCGAGCTTGTTCGAGGCGTTCAGCGCATCCAGTTCCTTGCCCAGAATGTGCGCGAGGTATTCGTTTTTGATGCGTTTGCGCCAGAGATCGTTCTGTTCCTCAATCGATGCGGGCCACTGCGCATCTTTGCGCTTCCAGACATACACTTCAGTGTTCGTGAAGGAAAAGCCCTGCGCGAGGAGATTGGTCGTGAAGGCGTAGCGCTCCTCGAGGCGCGTGCAGAAGCGACTGTGCACGCGGTAGGCAAACGAGACATCGCCCGATTTGATGGCATCGTCGATCTTGAGCTGCATGTCGTCAAAGCTCTTCAGGTCGCTCTGCAGGAAATAGGAGCGATCCGGATCAAACAGCGTGATCAGGTTGGTCCAGGCCTTCTGCGAAATCGAATCGTCGAAATTCAGCTGCCGGACATGGCCGACCTGCAACATGCGCGCCACCTTCTTGGCGATGTCGCCATAGTAATCCTGCGGTGCAAGCGTTTTGGGTGCGCTGAACCCTGTGGTTGCCGTGGTCAGCAGGGCGCAAACAAACAGGGCCTGGCGCATGCATCGGGAAAAGGAAACGTTCATCATATTTTTTGCTCCAAAAAGGTTATGAGACGATCGCGCTCAACGCTCGTCAGCGGACTCGTTGCGCGTTCAATCTGCGCACGGATGTCGCTGGCATTGCAGACGACTACGGAATCGAGTAGCTCAGGTTTGTCCGCGTCGAGCGCGTTGTTGGCAAAACAGACAATCGCCTGACCGGAAAGGGAGTGATTGCTGGTCTCTAAACAAAACTGCTGCAAGTGGTGGTAGGCGGCTTTGACCTGCTGAACCGGGTCCCGTGAGGGGCGCTGGCCGTTGATCGTGATCATGCCCTCTTCAATTGCGACGCGCCCCTGCCAGATTTTCGTCTCAATCGCGAAAAAGCCGGTTGGTCCGATCACCACGTGATCGATGGTCTGGTTGCCCTGCGTCACGACGTTGTGAAAGACATGGTAGTCTCCCGGCAGCATGGCGAGAAGCGCAGCCACCCGCTCTTCGCCGCGTGCGCCCTTGAAGAAGGCTTCAAAGCGCGCCAGCCCGTCGCGGATGATCCAGATCAGCGCTGCGGCTGTCAGCAGCAAGCCGACGCCGGCCAACGCTCGGTTGGACGGCACAGCCATGCCGATGAAGAAGCCAATGGCAATACCTGTAAGCAGAAACGGATAGAACAACCGTAAAATGCCCGTTGTCCGTGCACGTTCCCCAGGTTCCCCGTGAATAATTGCTGTTTTGGACAGAGTCATAAATCCTATGCCAAATAAAAAAGATAGTTTCGCTTATTTAGAGGGAAGATGCAATACTGAAAATCTCCGGTCTGCGGCGCGCTCGCTTAGCGCGGTTGTGCGGCGAAGGCGGCGAAGAGCTCTTCCGGCGTCGTACCGACCGTGAGGAGCTGGCAATAGGCGTCGGAGGTATAGCCGACCTCCACGCTGCGCTGGATAAAGGCGATCAGGTGGTCGAAGTACCCGCCGACGTTTAAGACGCCCACCGGGAGCTTGTGTCCGGTGCTGAGTTTTTTGAGGGCGAGCGCGTCGAAAAGCTCATCCCAGGTGCCATAGCTGCCGGGCAGCGCGACCACGGCATCCGCGCGCTTGAGCATGACCGCCTTGCGTTCCGCCAGGTTTTCCGTAATGATCAGCTCCGTCACGCCACGATGGGCGATCTCCTCCGCAAGATCGCGGGTGAAGACGCCCACGACTTTGCCGCCTTTGTCCAGCACCGCGTCAGCCAGGGTTTTCATGGTGCCGACGTTGGAGCCGCCGTAGATCAGCGTGATGGCGTGATCCGCCAGATATGCGCCGAAGGCTTGCGCCGCCTGCGTGTAGAGGGGCTCGCGCGGCGTGTGGGAGCCGCAGTAGACCGTGACGGTGCGGATGGGGTCAGCTTCGAATTTCTGCATGATGGATGCCTCTTAGGTTACGTGCGGTGTCGGCGTGGCAGTCCTGCGGGCTGCCACGCTAAAAGAGTCTGCGGAACCAGCTCTTCTTTCTTTCCGGATAGAAGTAGAGTCCCACGGAACGGATCTCCGCTTTGCGGTCCGCGGCATTGTTGAGCCCGCACAGCACGATATCGTTCATGGCGTTGGGCTTAAGCCACGGGGTGATGTCCAGATGGGTGATCTCGCCGAAGACGTGGTGATTGCGGCGGACGTAGTGGCCGTTGATGAGTGCGCCGATCAGGTCGCCGCTGTTGACCATGTGCAGGAAGACGCGCTCGTTCTTCTGCAACGCAGGTAACGAGAAGCTGCGCTGGAAGAAGGCGCCCTCCACGCGTCCGGGAATCGTCTGTCTGTTTGCCACGGCGGAGACGGCATCGCGCCGCATCTCCCAGATGCCGACGAGGTCAATAATCTTCGCGGGAGTCGGTGTAAAGGAGAGGAAGCAACTGCCTGCCAGTCCGCGGATGCAGCGGTCATCGACATTCCGGATCTCCAGACGCAAGGTTGCGGTCTGGCCCGGTTTCAGTTCCAGGGAGAGTCCGGCCACGCCACCGTTGCGTCCGGGATTGGCGATCTCCTGATTGTCCAGCAGGAAGCGGGCGGTGCCGGGGATGTTGACGTGGCTGGTGTAGAGCCCGACGCACCAGAGCTGGATGTCGCCGGAACGCCACGAGGAGGGGACCGTAAAGGTCTTTTCCGCGACAAAGGAGAGGTTGGTACCGACCGTGTCCGGCGTCCAGGAGGTGAGCGGTTTCTCCACGCCGTTGATGCGCCAGAGACCGTTCAAGGCGAGCACATTGTTGCCGAAACCGGAGGTGTCACGCTGTTGCGATTTGAAAGTGGATTTTTCCGTGCCCTGCCAATAGCCGCACTGAATGTGGGTCCAGATCTCCGTCGCATCCGCAAGGTCTTTACGCGGCGCGGAGACCATCAGGAAATCGAGTGGCCCGAGTTCGCCTGCGTTCCCCACAGGCTTGCCGGTGATGACGTCCGTGAGTGCGCGCGGCTCTCCGTCGCGGAAGGTGAAGGCGTAGGGCTTCTTTTCGTTTGAGTTGTTCCAGAGTACGAAGATGTCGGAGAGACCATTGTTCGCCACATAATGCTTGGGGTGGAATTGCTGCGGCGCATCGATCAGCAGGGGCTTGACCTTGGCCCAGCTGAGCACATCGCAGAGCAGCATGCGCACATGGTTTTCACTGGAGGGCAGGAGGCGCATGCCGAAGGTGATGACATAGCCTTTGCCGTAGGGACGCAGCGTGACGGCCGGCGTGCCATCCGCCCAGCGATAGAGCGTCTGGACATCCTCGGCGAGCAGATCGAGGCGCGCGCCATCGCCCTTGAGTTCTTGCGGCGCGTTTTTGAACACCGCGGCGTTGGGCTCGCGGCGCAGCAGGGTGCGTTCCTGCGGCTCATTGCGGAGTCCGCCGTAGCGTGAGTAACAGACGGGCTTTACGCCGCTGATGGTCTGGAGCGCCCAGGCATCCGGCTGCTCCGGCGTGTGGCGGCCCGATTCAAACATGGCCACAAAGACGCCGCCGCGTTTGACCCATGCGCCGATCGCGGTCGCGGTCTCGGGGCGGATCATGGCGGTGTTGCTGTCGATGACCACTTTGTAGCGCTCCGCGATGGTATTCGAGAAGTCGACGGGGATGATGCCGTCGGTCGGGTAATCCGCGATCAACGTCTCGGGGAAGCGCCACTCCCAGAAGCCGGATCCGGCTGCGTTGGAGGCTTTGCGCCACGGATAGCCGAGCAGCATGTTGGCATCGGAATCGAAGAGAATCGCGGTCTCGCCTTGCGGCTGGTGGTATTGGCCCATGGCGCGCAACGCGGGATAGATCGTGTGGAAGTGGTTACGGATCTCATCGTCCCACATCAGGCAGCCGATGTGGATAAAATAGTGGATGGCGTTCACGCTGGAGGAGAGGTAATAGCCCATGAGGCGCTTGAAGCCGGGCAGATCCTTGGCCGGTCCGCCGGGTTCGAGGGAGAAGGGCATGCCTGCGCTGCGCATGAGCATGGGCAGGTACTCCGCGTGGCAGCAACCCATGTAGCCGGTGTTGTGGAAGCGCGCGCCGAAGCGGCGGCACAATTCGCGCAGCTGCGTGATGTAGCTGTCGGGCGCCATGCTGATGATCGACTTGTTGGGTTCCACCTCGCGGATCATGGCGAGGCCCTGTTCCACGGCCTTGGCGCGGCTCCAGCCCTGCCAGTCGCTGAAATCGGTCCAGAGCGCATTCTTGGCGCGCGTGAAGTAGGGGTAGTGCTGCGGCTCCTGGTCCGTGATGTAGATGCGGTAACCGATGAAGCCGCTGGGCAGCTGGAGGGTCAGCTGATTCGCGCCGTTCCGGAGCAGCTCCGTCACTTCGCACGACATCCAGTGCGGCGTGTTGAAGGCGATCGCATCGCGGCCCGCCTCCTTGCCGTTGAGGGCCACCACGACCTCCTGCTTAAAGTTCATGTTCAGATCCCAGAGGCAGAGCCAGAAGCGTCCGGCGCGGGGCTTCCATGTGAAGGTGCGGCGGAGTACGGCCGGCTGCTTCGGCAGGAAGAGCGCTTCATCCGAATCCGGCATGCGCGGGATGATCGACCAGGCGCTGTCGTCAAAGGTGTCGACGAAAAACTCCGGCGCAGCGGCTTGCGCAGCCTGCAGCTTAATGTCGGATTTGTAGCTGGCTTGCTTATCTTCCGGCAGAGGCAGGTAATGCACGCGCCAGGAACCGGCAAGGTCGAGCGCGTCAGCTTTCCAGCCGGCGAAGTCCGCCACTTCCGGCAGGTGAATATCGGCCCATGTTGCATAGTCCTGCTCATGCCGTTTCGCCACCGCGGCGAGGGAGCCGAAGCGCTCCTTGAGAAAGGCGCGGAAGCTGGTGTCCGCGATTGGACCGTATTCAATGAGCCAGGACCAGTCGCCGTGATTCAGTTCGCCGTGCGGTTCGAGGATCGTCGTGACCTGCTCCGTGTTGTACTGCCGCAGCGTGTTCTGCAGCGTCTTCAGGCATTGATGGCGGCCGAGATCCGAAGCCCAGCTCAGCATATTGCCGCCTGCGGGGCCCGGCTGCAGCAGGCGCAGGTAGGTACCGGCAAAGTGTGGGGCGTGGCGCATGGTCTCTGCGCGATAGGCATTGGCAATCGAGACGCTTTCGCCCACGGTCAGGTTCAGCGTGATCGGCAGATTCCGCTGCGTTGCGGCTTCAAAGGCCCAGTTCCACTGATTGTTGTCCGCAATGCCCTCGGCGCGGTCCGCGCGATGGGCGCCGGTCCAGAAGACCACGCCCATGGGGTCCGGGCTGCGGGCGAAATCGAAATCCTGACGCGCATCGTAGCTTTTCGCGCCGGGCTTGATCTCTCCGGTCCAGTAATAGGCGCGGAAGGCATGCTGATCCCATTCATTCAGATAGAGCGGAACCGTTGCGTGCGACTGTGTATTGGCGATCGTCGCCTGCTGCTCCTGCGCGAGCGCTTCGATCTGTGCGCGCGTCGGCGCACTGGTGAGCTGGAGCGTACGGCCCTTGCGCACGGCAACGGCGAAGGCCTGATCCCCATTGAGCGCATAGCCGATGGCTGCTCCCAGCGCGATCGGGGTGGCGCGGCCGAGCGTATTGGTCAGATCCGAGAGATACTTGGCCTGCCAGAGTGCGGCTTTCGCCTCCGACTCCGCCTCAATCGTGGTGATGCGAACAGAGTCCGTGCGCGTTTCCGTGCGGATCGTCGCGCGACCGAACCCGCGCAGCTCGACAGTCTGCTGTGCAGCCGCTGCGCTGTGTGCGAACGTGAGGATTGAAAGGACGAGGCATGACAAACGCTGAATCATCATGGGGAACTCCAGACAAAACGACCGATTTTGCGCGGATCATGATCGTTGCGACGCGTCACCCCGCGACGAGGAAGAAAATGGTGGGCCCAACAGGGCTCGAACCTGTGACCAAAGGATTATGAGTCCTCCGCTCTGACCGACTGAGCTATGGGCCCTAAAAGTTGTTGAAGTATAACAATTTGCACCGCTGGATTCAATGCAAAAGACAGATAAGGTCCGATCGAAAATAATCAGCCAGTACCTGCGAAACGCTTGACCCATGTATCCCCTTTTGGCATGCTTTA
>CAZMLC010000032.1:25755-28583 GCA_964567125.1 uncultured Akkermansia sp. | reverse complement strand
GCCGCCTTCCCAGGAGAGGACGGCGGTGATCTCCTCGGCGTCGAGCACGGCGTTGCTGTTGGCGTCGGAGCCGAAGGAGCAGGTGAGGCGGTTCGAGGCGCTGAGGGTGCCGGAGATGTCGAGCCGCCAGTTGCGCTCCGAGGGCTGCGGCAGAGCGAACGTGGCGGCGGTCTCCAGATCGGCGAAGGCGGGCTGCCCCAGTCCATTCACAATGAGGCGATCAGCGGCGGACGAGGTGGACAGGGAGAAGAACAAAAACAGGGACGCCTGAACGGTATAACAGCGCATTGCCATCGGCAAATTAAACAAAAGGTATCTCATCGTCATCGGCTTCCCTCCGCTCATATCTAAAGGGCATGATCCCAACCTGAATCTCATCACAGAAATGACAATGCCATAACCTTACCGTAATTGACAAGACAGTGCAAACGGTTTTTACTGGGTTCCCTGCATTGTGATTCACTATGGATTATGCGGTCCAGCGAATATAGGTGCCGCACGGGGTCGGCAACACGCCCGGCTTTCCGGTCAGCAGCATCTCCCCTGCTGAGTACGAGCCGCCAAGACCTTTTAATGCTTGGCTAAGCACGTTATCCAGCACGATCGGCGTATAGCCCGGGGTATGTGCGCTCAACAGGATGAAGAGCGGACGGTCGGTCAGGAGGTCGCGGCAAAGCCGCAACGTCTCCGGCAGATCTTTTTCGATCTTGTACATCTCGTTGTTCTGGCCGCGTCCAAAGGTCGGCGGATCCAGAATGATCGCATCGTAGCGCCGTTCCCGCCGCACTTCGCGCGTCAGGAATTTGTGCGCATCGTCCACGATCCAACGGATCGGATGTTCCTGCAACTGATTCAGCGCCGCATTCTCGCGCGCCCACTGAACCATGCCTTTGGATGCATCGAGATGGCACACAGCTGCGCCACCTTTCGCCGCTGCCAGCGTTGAACCGCCGGAATAGGCAAAGAGATTGAGGACGTTGATTGGCGCATTCCGTTCTGCGCAGGCTTTGGCCACGATTTCGCGGATCCAGAGCCACTGCGCGCGCTGTTCGGGGAAGATGCCCAGATGGCCGAAATCCGTTCCCGAGAGCTTAAACGTAATGCCCGCGGTCTGGATGGTCCATTCCGCAGGGAGCGCGCCGCGATTGTGCCACTGGTTTCCTTCTGTACGATCAAAGGTCGCATCAGCGTCAGCCCATGTGGAGGCCGGCTGTGCGGGATTCCAGACAGCTTGCGAACAGGGACGCGCAAGGACGATCTTACCAAATCGTTCCAACTTGCGCGCATCGCCACTATCGATCAGCTCATAGTCATCGTGCGTCGTTACATCCATGTGCGCCTTATCCTCGCAATGCGGCTTGTGCAGCGGCCAGACGTGCGATCGGCACGCGATACGGGGAACACGAGACATAGGTCAGCCCGATCTGATGACAGAAGGCGATCGTCCGCGGTTCACCGCCATGTTCACCGCAGATGCCGAGTTTCAGATTCGGTTTGATCCGACGGCCATTTTCCGCCGCGTATTTCATCAAGCGGCCCACACCGGACTGATCCAACACCTGGAAGGGATCATAATCGTAGATGCCCTTTGAGACATAGTCGCCGAGGAATCTACCTGCATCGTCGCGCGAAAAACCGCAGCCCATCTGCGTCAGATCGTTCGTACCGAACGAGAAGAAGTCGGCTTCCGCGGCGATTTCATCCGCCGTCATGGCCGCGCGCGGCACTTCAATCATCGTGCCGATCATAATCGAGAGCTTCGTTTTCTTCTCCTTCTCCACCTTTGCGATCGTCTCCAGAACAATCGCCTTCTGCAAGGCCAGTTCCTTGACGTTACCGACAAGCGGGATCATGATTTCAGCCTTGGACCCTTTGACTTTCACAGCCGCCTCGGCAACCGCACGCGCCTGCATCTCGGTCACCTCCGGATAGGTAACCCCTAAACGGCAACCACGATGGCCCAGCATGGGGTTGAACTCGTGCAAATCGTTAACTAGGCGTTTGATCGACTCTGCGCTGACGCCCATGGTATCGGCCATTTCAAGTTGGCCCGCAGCATCCTGCGGCAGGAACTCATGCAGCGGCGGATCCAGAAAGCGGATCGTGCAGGGACGGCCCTTGAGCGCCTTGAAGATGCCTTCAAAATCTTTACGCTGCAACGGCAGCAATTCGGCCAGCGCCTGCTTGTACTGCGCCAGCGGCTGTACCAGCTGAGCTTCGAACTTGGCTTTTTCCATTTCGTTCTGCGCCGAGGCAACCGCCGCACGCAGTTTCTTGACGGTCTCGGCCACAAGAATCAGGCGACGGAACGAGATGATGCGATCTTCCGCGAAGAACATATGTTCCGTGCGGCAGAGGCCAATGCCGTCCGCGCCGAAATCAACCGCGACCTTCGCATCGTGCGGCGTATCCGCATTCGTGCGCACGTAAAGTTTGCGATATTTGTCCGCCAGTTTCATGATCTGCGCGAACGGCCCTGTCAGCTTGGGCATGATGGAGGCCACCTTGTCCTTGTAGACTGCACCGGTCGACCCGTTCAGCGAAATCCAGTCACCTTCGTTGAGCGTCTGCGCACCGATCTTCAGCGTCTTACGCGCATAATCAATATCGACTTCGCCCGCGCCGGAGACGCAGCACTTACCCATACCGCGCGCGACCACGGCCGCATGCGAGGTCATACCGCCACGCGCAGTCAAGATGCCCTTGGCGGCAACCATGCCTGTGATATCCTCAGGACTCGTCTCAATGCGGACCAGAATCACGGCCTTGCCTAAGGCCGCCCATGCTTCCGCGTCGTTCGCCGAGAAGACGATCTGCCCGGAAGCCGC
>CAZMLC010000032.1:20049-25655 GCA_964567125.1 uncultured Akkermansia sp. | reverse complement strand
ACGCCCTGATTCTTGGCCCATTCGCGGGAACCGGCCAACGTGATCTGCTGCGGTGTGCGAATGCCGGCCACAACGTCCTCACCCTGCGCATTGATCAGATACTCGCCATAAAAATACTTGTTCTCACCTGTCGAGGGATCGCGCGTGAAGGCCACGCCTGTCGCGGAGTTCGTGCCCGAGTTGCCGAACACCATGGCCTGGACGTTCACGGCCGTACCGAGCAGACCGCGAATGTCATACATCTCGCGATACTTGATAGCGCGCGGATTGTTCCAGGAACCGAACACCGCATTGATGCCCGCACGCAATTGCTCCTTTGCGCAGGTCGGGAAGGCCTTGCCGGTCGCCTTTTTCACCACATCCTGATAGCGGGCGACGACCGTCTTCAAATCTTCCGCCGTCAATTGATTGTCCGTCTTCACGCCCACGGATTTCTTCACCGCAGCCAGCTCGTGTTCAAAATCGTGATGTTCGACACCCATCACCACGCTGCCGAACATCTGCATGAAGCGGCGATAGGAATCCCAAACGAAACGCGGATTCTGCGTCCGCTCAATCATGGCTTCAACCGTCTCAGGATTGAGTCCTAGATTGAGCACCGTGTCCATCATGCCCGGCATGGAGACCGCAGCACCGGAACGCACCGAAACGAGCAGCGGATTCTTCCCCGAACCAAAGGTCTTGCCCGTGGCTTTCTCCAACTTCGCCAACGCGCTTTCGATCTCCTTTGCGATCAGATCGTGCATCGGTTTCTCGCCAATTTCATAGTACTTGGCGCACGCTTCCGTCGTAATCGTAAATCCGGGAGGTACAGGCAATCCGATACTGGCCATGTCAGCAAGATTCGCGCCCTTGCCACCTAACAGGCTCTTCAACGAAGCCGCCCCTTCGGACTGGTTGGCACCAAAGAAATAAACATACTTGGTCTGCTTACTTTTCTTCGCCGTTGCAGACTTTGCAACAGCAACTGTTTTTTTAGCCATAGTACAAAAGATCCTTATTTTGGGAAATGATAGGATGAGTGTAGCAAATCGTGTCGATCGCTTCCACATGAAACCCATTCGGAAAAGTTTTATTTAGCCTTTTTGGGCGCATACCCGTCCGCTATGGGTGGAATCGCGCTTGTTCTCGTTTTTGCATTCGTGTAACATACAGAAATAAACAATCTATTCTTGGAGGATTTATGGCTATCAAGATCGGTATCATCGGTGCAGGCGGCATGACGAACTATCACATTCCCGGTTTTTTAGAGGCGGGCGCAGAGGTTGCCGCAATTGCGGACCTGAACAGCAGCGCCGCGCAGCGCGTCGCGACGAAATTCAACATCCCGACGATCTACAGCGACGTCGGCGCGATGCTCAAGAAGGAGAAGCTCGACGCCGTCTCCGTCATCACGCCCAATAAATTCCACAAAACGCTGGTCATGCAGGCGCTTGCCGCTGGTGTGCACGTCTTCTGCGAAAAACCGCCGGCGCTCAACGCTGCGGAGATCAAGGCCATGAAAGCTGCGGCGGACAAGGCGAAAAAGACGCTGATGTTCAATTTCAACAACCGCGCACGGCCGGAAGCCTACGCCATGATGAACTACATTGCCAAGGGCTGCGTGGGCACGATCAACTCCGCGCAGGCGCTCTGGATCCGGCGCACCGGCATCCCCGGCTTCGGCGGCTGGTTTACAACCAAAGCCCTTTCCGGCGGCGGCCCTGTGATAGATCTGCTGCACATGATCGACCTCGCCCTCTATTTCATGGACTATCCTGATCCGGAATGGGTTCTGGCCTCCACGTTCAACGACTTCATCAGCGACAAGGGCTTCAAAGGCCCCTGGGGCATTCCGGATGTCGCCAACGGCGTGACGGACGTTGAAGCCGCGGCCCACGGTTTTGTCCGCTTCAAATCCGGACAGGTTCTCTTTTTGCGCAATGCCTGGGCTGAGATGAACAAGCGCGAAGAGGTGAGCGTCACCTTCCAGGGTCAACGCGCCGGCGGCTGCGTCAAGCGCCTCTTCGGTCGCGACGGTCTCGATGAGACCAGCATCGACAGCTGCGAGCTCTACATGCAGGAGAACGGGTGCTCCGTCAATCGCGAGATCGTCACCGCGGCTGATCCAGCCATGGGCCGCATCCGCTCCGCGAAGAACTTCATCCTCGCGCTGGAGAAGAAGGAGAAGCCGCTCAACACGCCCGATCAGGCCGTGAAGTTGATGCAGATCATCGACGCGATCTACGCTTCGGCACAGACCGGCAAGCCGGTCAAAATCAAATAAGCCCGAGCGCACCAGGTTCTCTGGAAAAGACCATGACGGAACGAGAAAAGATGTTAGCCGGTCAGGAATACGATTCCCGAGATCCGGAGTTGATTGCGCTTTATCGCCGCGCCCGCGCCCTGCTGCGCCGTTACAACGGGGAGGGCGTGGATACGCTTGAGATCCGTACACCGCTCCTGAAGGAACTGCTCGGCTACTGTGGCGAAAACTGCTGGGTCGAGACGCCCTTCATGTGCGACTACGGAATCAACATCCGCCTCGGCAGCAATGTCTTCATCAACTACGGCGTGGTCTTGCTGGATGACAACATCATCACCATCGGCGACAACACGCTGATCGGGCCGCAAGCCGGCATTTACACGGCGCTGCATCCGCTCAGCGCCGCTGCGCGCATGGTGCGACGCGCCGACAACACGCTGGCGTACACGACCTCCAGCAAACCGGTCACGATCGGCAGAAACTGCTGGATCGGCGGCAACGTCTCGCTGCTTCCCGGCGTAACGCTCGGCGATAATGTAACCCTTGGCAGCGGCAGCGTGGTGACACACGATATCCCCGCCAACCATCTGGCCTATGGAAATCCCTGCCGGATTATTCGCAGGCTTGACGCCATGGATGAAAGGAATCCCCATGTCAATTGAATCGGAACTTGTCCGCGAATTGCAGGCGCGCAAATGGGTTTTCGCGACTGCGGAGTCGTGTACGGGCGGACTCGTCGCAGCCCGGATCACCGATGTTCCCGGTGCCTCCGATGTCTTTGTCGGCGGCATTGTCTCGTACAGCAACGCGGTCAAGCACAGTCAGCTCAAGGTGCCGCAGGAGGTGCTCGACACCTATGGCGCCGTCAGCTCACAGTGCGTTCGCCAGATGGCGGAAGGCGCCTGCGCGCAACTGGACGCGGATCTTGCGGTCTCGGTCACCGGCATTGCCGGCCCGGGCGGCGCGACGCCGACCAAACCCGTGGGCCTCGTCTACATCGGCGTGGCAGCCCGCGGGGCTGCCACACAGGCCCGCGAATTCCACTTTGCCGGCACGCGCGCGGAGATCCGTCAGCAGAGCGTCGACGCCGCGCTGACGCTGGCCCTGCGCACGCTTACTGGAAAACTGCCAGCTTGAACGGTTCCAAAAATTTCAGCGCAGCGGCTTTGTCGCCGGTCAGCAGATGGGTCCGTTTGGCGAGCGTGCGCTGATCCTGCAACGCGGGATGGAGCGCAAATGGCAGGCGGAGTTCCGCGGTGAGCAGCTGTTCAGCGGTCACGGCCGAGGTCAATACACCAATCGCCTGTTCGCGCACCTGCCATGCGCCGGCATTGCCTTTCAGCATGGAAATGGCTAAATTGCAGTCGTTCAAATCCGGAACAATCGCGGCGTGAATCGCCTGTTCGTTCAGCCAGTTCGCCCACGTTGTCGCCTCCGCGGAAGCAAGGCCCACGAGCAGAACAACGGGTGCCGGCTGCTGCGTACCCTTGAGCAGGTGCAGTTCGCACCGTTTGGCAGAGAGCTGCGGCACCTTGCCCTGCTGCGTCCGCTTGAGTACCACTTTGGGCGGTTCGTAACGCAGCAAGGAGCGGTCGGTCAGGACGATCGGCGAATCGTAGATGGGAATCTCCGTAAAAGTGATGGATGTGCCCGAGCGCACGACGCGCGATGCCGGAATCTCATAGATGCCACCATTGACCACATCGACCCAGACCGGTTCCTTGAAACGGCCATCCGTGATTGTGACGTTCACCAGCGTCAGCTCCGACTCGTTACCCGGAATGACCGAAGCATCCCAGAGCGTCAGCAGATCGAGTCCAGTTGACTGATCGCGGAAGGCGTAGTGCACCACATTCGTACCGCTTTCGATCTGGACGCGGTAGTCAGCAACCACAGGCCGCTGCTCCGTAAAGAGTGTGGCCATATGCTGCACCATGTAATACGCCATCTTGACCTTAACGAGGTTGTTATCCGCATCGGTCTTCAGCAGACCGTACCGCGAAATAAAGCTGCGGCTGTAGGTCAGATCCGAGATGGTGAAGACGGTAGATTCGATGTCGTGCCCGATATCGCAGAGCATCCGGCGCGCATTCCACTTGGCATGCGAGTACTCCGTCCAGTCGATGCCCGACAGCGCATATTGCACAGGCTCGGAGGCGCAACCGGACTCACCCTGCCAGGGACGCCATTTCGGCACTTCGCGTTTCAGCAGCGCAGTAAACTTCGCCATGTTTTCAGCGAGCGTATCCGGATTGGCCGCATAACCGTGATAACAGGCCCACTGGAAAAGATCCTCCTTGCCTTGCGCCTTGATGCCGGCGATCAATGCCTCCAGCATGTTCATGTTGAGTCCAGCGAGCACAAAAGCCGCGATCTTGGCATCCGGGTTGACGCGCTTGATGATCTGCGCGGTCCGGATGTTATTGGCCACGATCTTCTCCACGGTGTTCTCTTTGCGCAAATTGGGCTCGTTGAACATCATCCACTCGGTTACACCCTTGGCGGTATAGCGCGTGGCCATGGCTTCAACCCAGCGATCCCACGCGGCAAGCTCCTCTTCGCCGTACGGCAGCAATCCCCCCGGACCGAGTCCGGCTTTCGGATCGTAGAGCTTATTGCAATAGGAGGTCTCCAGGCAGACCACCAGACCGCGGCGATGGGCATCCTCGACAATGGTATCGAGCCACTGCCAATCGTAGACCCCCTTCTGCTTCTCCGTCTTGGCCCAGCCGCCCTGCAAGCGGATGCGACGGATACCCAGCGGCTCCAGATAGCCTTTGTAGACATCCCAGTTGGCGATGTCTCGGTCCAGCGTCTCGCACCCGAGTGAAAAGAGCGGATTGTTGATCGCGTGCACGTCTTGGGGAATCAAGGTCCCGATGCGTTTCAGATCAGGCCGGATGTAGGTCTGCACGCGCGTGTAGGATTGGTCCAGAAAGATCGGTTGCGAAACGACCTTCTTAGGAGTCAGATCCGAATAAAAGCGCGTTGCCCGCAGAAATTGCTCCGGATGGAGCGCCTCAGAGGAGAGACGGATTTCATCCAGCGTTCCGCTCAGTCCGCGCCCGACAATCAGCGGGCTTTCATCCATAACCAGCGGATTCATCAACGTCCCCTTGCCGACCAGCGTGTAGTCGACAAACAGAGTCGCCTCCTGCGTGGCGTGGCGATAGACCAGAGCCACATGGTGCCAGGCCGTGTCATCAAACGAATACGAACTGCCGACGAGCTGATTAAACCCCGGTCCGGAGCGTCCAGGCTGCGTATCAAAGCGGACACCAAGCTGACCATCCGGCGCGATCGACAGCGAAAAGCTAGCCCCCGACTGGCCAAAGCGGCGCTTGCTGACGAGCAGCATGTG
>CAZMLC010000032.1:18366-19949 GCA_964567125.1 uncultured Akkermansia sp. | reverse complement strand
CGCACCAAGCCTGCGTAATTCAATCCATTGTTGACTTTCACAAATGCCTCGACCGTGATATTGGAGAGACAGAACCAATCGCTATGCCCAATCGCGAACCGATTGGTCGTGAACTTCACGGAACGCTCCGTGACGTGAATAAAATCTTCGCCACGCCCATCAAAAATGCGATGGCGTGTGGAACTCGCGGCAGCCTCATCGGAGAACGAAGGAATCACGCCTGTTCCGACCTGACCGATACCGCGCAGTTGAATCACACTGCTGCGACTTTCGATATTGGTTGCCAGCAAGCCCGGCACCCCCTCTTCAAAATCCCAGTAAGCGACAGTTCCTTCAGCCTGCGCATCAAAGGCCTGCGCTGAAAGAAATTCCGTAGATAATAAGACGCGATCCGTGATACGCACTTCGTCAATCAAGCCGTCAAAGGACCATGCGGATGTCTGAGCCCCGCCAATCGAGATTGATCCACCATCCAGCAGTAACGGCTCCGTCAATGTTCCATTTTTCAATAACGCGTAATCGAAATAGAACGCATAGGCACGATTCGTCGCATTATACGTCAACGCAAGATGATGCCAACGGGTATCGAAAATGGGTGTTGTGCCATAGACCATGACCAGTGTGTTCGATGTATAGAAGGCCGTTTCAAGGGCTCCACTGGCATTCATACTGAGTCCCCATGCAGTTCCCCGGACATTTTTCTTGCGCAGCAGGGTTGACACTTGGCCCGCACTCGGCAAGGAACGCACCTTAACGAACAGTTCAGCAGTGAAATTACTGGCACACACTGTATTGGCACTGTCAACAATGTCGAGGCGTCCCCC
The DNA here is from genome assembly GCA_964567125.1 of uncultured Akkermansia sp. Lineage (GTDB taxonomy): Bacteria > Verrucomicrobiota > Kiritimatiellia > RFP12 > UBA1067 > CAZMLC01. Next base: position 19,125 of record CAZMLC010000032.1, on the reverse strand, counting down.
AGAGGTGCTTTCTGTTGCGCCTAAAAACGAGATGGATGACGCATTGGTCCATGCAGCTCCACCCACCGCACGAGAATAAACAACAGGTGCAACGCGTTCATTGGCGTACGTCGGCATAACGCCATTTGTGCCAAAGCTTATAGCTGTTCCATAGAAACTACCTGCATTCAATGCGTTGGTCACAGTGACAACCGTTTCGCTTGGCGTTCCATTCATGGACACCAGCAACGAGGCGTATTCCGAACGGTTGGGCGATGCTGTCGTTAAAAACTGATTCGGTTCGAGTACGGCACGACTCATACGAAACTCATCGATCCAGCCATCCAGTCGGCTCCCGCCTGATACGCCACCCAGATAGACAGATGCCCCATCGCTAAATATTTTGTCAGTTACAGCAAATGTGGCCATTAAACTGTAGTCGATATATTGCTTTGCCTGCATTGTCGCCGCATTGAAGACCAAAGCCACATGATGCCAGGCACCATCGTCATACGTAGATGTTGATGTGTAGGCAGAAGGTGTACCATCGGCGTGGGTAAATGTTGTAGCAATTTTTCCAAGATCGCTGATACTGATAGCCCAGCAGACGTTTCGACCATTTGGTTTTCGCGCCAAAGCAACCCACGATCCCCGTTGCATGCGCGCGGTGCGGAAAAAGAGCTCAATCGTAAAATTGGTTGCCACCAAGAAATTATTCCCGTCACCGATCGCCACATAACCGCCATTGGTCGTGCCGACATTGGTGAAGCGCAGCGATTG
>CAZMLC010000032.1:0-18266 GCA_964567125.1 uncultured Akkermansia sp. | reverse complement strand
CGATCGCCACATAACCGCCATTGGTCGTGCCGACATTGGTGAAGCGCAGCGATTGGCTGTTCGTCGCGCCCTGCAGCGCACTCTGCGACGTGAAAATACGCGGCGAGAACACCGTTGAATCGTAGGCCACGGCGCCGCTGACAGCACCTGGATAGGTCGTTACATCCGCTACGTTCATCAGCACGGTGTTGGTATAGCCCGGCACGGATGGCTCCATCGAATAGTGGATCATGCCATGCTCGGCACTGTTCGAAAATGGAAACAAAAAGGAAGTGGGATCGAGAACGGCATCGCTGATGCGTACTTCATCGACCCAGCCATCAAAGCCACCGGCGGTATAGAGGTTGGCGCCGATGGAAATGGGAAAGTCACCATAATAGAGCGGATAACTCAACGTTGCGGTTGCCTTCAACTGATAGTCCAGATAGAGCTTCGCGGTCAGATTCGTGCTGTTTACGGTCAAAGCCGCATGATGCCACTTCCCATCGGTAACCACGGTAGGGCTCGTAATTGTGACATTCGCAACACCCGTCGACTCCGGACTGATCGTTGCAAAAAGTTTCCCATTATTGTCAATGCGCAGAGCCCAACTCTGGCGACTGATGTCGGCAGCACCCTGATTGGACTTGATCACCAGCGTCCGCCAGTTGGAAACCGTGTTGCTCACGTTGAACATGCACTCCACCGTTATATTCGGACTGCGCGTACGGGCAAGCTCATCAGCGATTGTAATCACGCCACCGGAAGCAAAGAGCGAATTCGTAAATGCCGCCGATGAACCGTTCGGGACTTCCTGCAGACCCGCCGAGTTCCACACCTTCCCACCCATGACGCTAGAGGCCAGCGGCACCACGGTGCTGCTGTTGTAGGACCCCACCGTTGCATCCAACACGCCAGGATTGGCGTAGTTCGACAACGTTGCAGGCAATGCGCCGTCAACTGCCTCCATGCGCCACCAGCCAACGGTATCGGCCATACTCCACGCTTGCGCCAGCGCGATGACGACCAAAAACAGTGTGATATTTTTCATGACAGTTACTCCCGTTTGACATAAACACAACACAATTTGTAAGGCCATGGTAACACCACACCCAAATTGAAACAATAGCCTTTTGCGCAAAATATGACTTACGTTTTGCGCAAAAAAATGGGCCACTTCGTCGCGAGATTCCGCAACTCAGGCGGCAGATACGGCACAGCATAAACAGCGTGTACGCGGCATCTTGCACTTGATTTCTGCTGATGATCAGGGCATACTTACGCATACTAAAAGAAAGGAATCTGCAAGATGCGCAGGCGTGCGATTGAATGTATCTGTATAACGGCCATGCTGATGGCGACATCGGGATGTATGTGGTCCCGCGTCCGGATGAATGAAGCGGAAAACAACGACATGGTCCTGCGTTCGCAAAAAGTCCAACCCGGACAGACGCGCAACGCGGATCTGCTGCGCATCATGGGGACTGCACCGAATACCGTCACCCCGCTTCGCGATGGCCGTCAGCTCTACGCCTATCATATTGCGGACTCCAAGACCGAGGGCTTCAGTCTCATCCTCGTCACGTTCGCAAAAACCAATTCGCGTACGGATTCCGTCTTCTTCTTGATGAGCCCGAACGGCGTGGTTGAGGCCGCTTATCGCGGAAAACCGGAGAACATCCCCTGGGAATGGTGGCCGTTTGACGAATGAGGAGCCTGCGTGAACACGAGCCTATACCATATTTTTGCCGCGCAGCTATCCGCATGTTTCATGCTGTTCATCGTGTCCGGATGCACGTTTCATAAAAGCGTCATCAACGATGAGGTCCGGCACATGGACACCTCGTTCATCCGTCCGAATGAGACAACCGCGCACGATATCGTCATGCGTCTCGGTCCGCCACCACCGCTGCCGGATAACCTGCAACGGGAAAAGGTTTTCACGGAGGATTTCCTGCGTTATTCCTGTATCGAGACCAAGACTACGCGGTTTGAGATCGGTTATATCCTGATCCTCCCCTTTGCCTGGAGCGACACGCAGGCCATCGATGAAATTCTCGTTGAGTTCAACCCTGACCGAACCGTGCGCAACGTTGTCCGTACACAGCGTGAAACGCGCTGGGCGCCCCTGGAAAGCGAGGAATCGCGCGCACCTGCCAAGACGCAGCGTACGCCATCACAAGGGGGTACACGATGAAGGCACGGATCGTTTTTATGGTCTGTCTCGGAATGATTGCAGGGGCAAGCGGATGTCTCTCATCCTCCAATGGCCAGGCCAATCTGCTTCAAACCGCAGCTCCGCTTAAAACAGAAAGCGAGATGTTTAGCGCATTGGGGACACCGAAATCATGCACCCTGCTTGAGAACGGCGATCGCCTTTACACCTATTTTTCCAATGTCGGCAAAGGCTTGGGGTTTAAAGCAAAGTATTCCGTCATTCCGATTGTCGAGGTACAGAACAGCCAACGCGCCACGGATGGTATCGCGATCATCGTCAATCCGCACGGACGCATTGTGTCACAGGAAGTCCTCAGCGATCAGACGCGTTCGCTAAGCTATCAGCTGTCGCCCTTCTAAGCGTAGCAAAAAAAAGAGACGCGCGCTGTGCATGCACGGCGCGCGTCTCTTTTTATCGTCGCATCAATTACTTGATCGCGCGAGGCTTGTAGAGCAGCGCAAGTACCAGCAGGTAGATGCCGCAGGCGGCCAGCACGGCGATGATCCCGGCAGTTCCGAAGCTGTTCTTCGCCACGCCCATGAGTGGCGGAATCAGCGCGCCGCCGGTAATGCCCATCACGAGCAGGCCCGAGACTTCATTCGCATGATCCGGCTTATCCTGCATGGCGTAACCGAAGATCATCGCGAAAATATTGGAGGCGCCCAGACTCGCCAGAAGGATGCTGATACCGATCATTGCCGCATCGGCCGCCTTGAACAGAAGCGCCATGGCGATGAGCATCAGCAGCACGCTCGCACGGAAAAAGGTCGGCACCGCGATCTTGGTCAGCAGGAAGGCGCCCAGAAAGGCACCGCCGGTCTTTGCCGCAAAATAGACGCTGGCCAGCGGCATGCCCAGAAACGTGGTCTTTTCCGCCGAGGTGTAGACGTTTGCGCCGACATCGAAACCAACCACCATGACAATGCCCATGAAGAGCACGAAGATGCGCGGATCGACCAGCAGCTTCAGACAATCGCCGAAACTCGTCGTGGAGACCGCCTCGCGGTCATTCGGGATCTGCGTGAACCACAGCCAGATACCGGCGACCAAGGTGAAGAGCGCGTAACACGGCAACACGATCTTCCAGTTGCCCGAGGCGCTAGCAATCCCTACAAAGAAGGGACCGGAAATCGCCGTGGCGGCCTTGAAGACCTGACCCAGCGTCAAGCAACTGGTCAAGCGGTCCTTGCGCACCACGCCGGAGACGAGCGGGCTCATGGCCACCTGGATCACGGCATTGCCGATACCCAGCAGCGCGAGCGCGATAAAAACGATTGTCTTGGTGTAGCAGACAAAGGCCAGCGCAAGGGCGACCAAGGTCAGCGCATAGCTCAGCAGCACCGTGTTCTTACGTCCGATCCGGTTCATCAGCAATCCGCTCGGCAAGGAGCAGACAAAAAACCAAATAAAGACTGCGGAAGGCAGAAAGCCCGCCACGGTATCGGTCAGCTGGAAATCCTGCTTGGCCTGATTGGTGATCACGCCGATCAAATCCACGATACCCATCACGAAAAAGCCCGACAGCACAGCTGCCGTGGTCACTAACCCAACACCCTTCTTCTCGCTCATTTTGATTCCTTTCACCCGTTGTTACACGTTTTTTACATTTGAACTGCGGAGGCCGCGCCCACGATCTGCGCATCTTCGCCCAGCAGCGAAGGCTTCACCGTCACACCGTGCGGTAATCCGGCTATCAGCGTCTCCTCAAAAAGATTCAAGCCGCGGCCAATGCTGCCCCCCACCACGAGCGTTTTCACGCCAAAGCGGAGCAGCCATGGCGTCAAAAATTCGGCCAACGCGGTTCCAAAATCCGCATGCACCTTAACGGCGCGCGCATCGCCCTTCTGCTCCGCGAGGTCTGCGATCTCCTTGGCACCCCGCGCCTCTTCACCGCTGATCACCTTCCAGGCGGCAATGAGGCCGCGCGTCGAGAAGTAGTCGTCGGCAATGCCTGTGCGATAAGGCACATCCCACAACTCACCGCCATTTTTCGGCACGGAATCGCCGGATGTGACCGGCTTCCCATGCAGCGTAAAGGAGGCGCCAAAACCGGTTCCCAGCGTGATGCCCAGCACATGACTGACGCCCTTCGCAGCTCCTGCGGCATATTCGCCCACGGCGAAGCAGGCGGCATCGTTGAGAAACGCGACCTTGCCCGCGAAATTGAGGCGCGTCTGAAGTTCTTTGCGGATGTTGACGCCATAGAGGTGCTTGAATTTATTCTGCTCAGGCGTGATGAGGCAGATGCCGTTTTCCCAGTCGAACGGACTCGGGAATGCAAAACCGACACCGTCAATCTCCGCCATCGATCCGCCGGCCGCGGCAAGCACCGCCTCAGCGAAGACGGCCATCACCTGATCCGCAGGACCATTGGTATCCACATGCCGACGCGTCACGCTGCTGCGCAGAATCTGACGCGACTCCGTCTCCACGCGCGCACAGGTCACATGCGAACCGCCCACATCAACGCCAATCAAATACCGCATTTTCACTCCTCTTACTTGTTTCCGCTTTGCGATGCCACACCCCATGTCTTGTTCGGACGGGGCCCGAGTTCGATCTCAATTGTACCACCTTGCACGATCACCGTGTGAGGGAAATCCGTCGAATGCCACGGTTCACCGTTGATCTTCACCGATTGGATATACTTGTTCGTTTCGCTGGCGCGCGGCGCCTTGATGGTAAAGCTCTTGCCGTTCTCCAGATGAATCTTGGATTTCTTAAAGACCGGGCTGCACAGCGTATAGTTCGGCGATCCCGGCGTGACCGGATAGAAGCCCATCATGCTGAAAATCGCAAAGGCGGAAAGGCCGCCGCCGTCCTCATCGCCGCAGATGCCCATGCGGTCGTTGCGCCACCAGGCATCCAGCAGCATGCGCACACGCTTCTGCGTCTTCCACGGCTGGCCGCTGTAGTTGTAGAGATAGGGAATGTGCAAACTGGGCTCGTTGCCCATGACAAACATGCCCGTCAACCCGGTCGAATCGGGCAGCACGTTGTAAAACTCCCAGATCGCGCGATTAGGTCCCTCGACAAACAGCCGGTCGAGCTTGGCATTGAAGGCCTCGGCGCTGCCGAAGAGCTGGATCAGATCCGGGATGTTGTGATAGACCTCCCAGATATATGACCAGCCATTGTTCTCATCGTAATAGTCGCGAGCGCCCTGCCCGCCGGAATACTTGTAATCAAACGGTTCGATCCACGCGCCGTGCTTGTCCTTGGGATGGAAGAACTGCGTATCGCTCTTCCAGAGATTGCGGTAATCGAGCGCATGCTTGGCGAAATAGGCTGCGTCCTGGCTGCGTCCCAGTTCCTGTGCAATCTGGGAAAGGCACCACGCATCATAAGCGGCAGCCAGCGTCACGGCCACGCTCTGACGCCGTTCGCCCTTCACGACCTGCGGCACGGTCTCCGCCTCGCCGGGATGCAATGCCGGGAAGTAGCCCTTCTCCCAGTAAAACGCATCGAGTTCCGTCGCCGGTCCGCGATACCAGGGAATCATGCTCTCCGTCTTCATGGTCTGCTTCATCCCGGCAAAGGCCTTCTCAAGATCGAAATTGCGAATGCCCTTGCGCCAGGCATCGATGAAGACGGAAACCGCATGGTGTCCATTCATACAGTGGGCATCGCCGAAGAAATTGGGGAAGGTCGGGATCCACCCGGACTGCTCGTACATGCGAATATATGAAGCGAGCTTCTCGCCTTGCGCCGTAGGATGCAAAATCGTCATCAGCGGATGCTGCGCGCGGAAGGTATCCCACATCCAGTCGTCGATCCAGAAGGGAACGCCCTTGTCGTCATTGACCTTGTTGAACCACGCATAACGGCCATCCTCGGAAATCGTGATCATGCGTTCGTGGCAGCGATAGAGCGCCGAATAAAAGACCGCCCGTTCATCCGTGCTGCCGCCATCCACCTCGATCCGTTCCAAGGTCTTTGACCAGAGCTTTTTGGTCTCCTTGGACAATTTTTCCAGATTGAAATCAGCAATCTCGCGCGCCAGATTCTTTTTGGCCTGCTCCACGCTGATGAATGACATCCCGTAGCGCATCTTCACGGTCTTGACTTGCGGATCAAACCCGAGCACGAGCTTGGCATGGTCGAGCTTCTTCGCCGGCGCATCGAATTCAATCCACGTATAGACCTTGGCATCGCGGATCACATCGAAGCCGCTGACAGCCGCGCCATCGAACGCCAGGCGTCCTGTGCCGTTGCGCGGTGCCAGATGAATGGCGCGCGCGGCGCTGTTTTCAAAGGTCACGCTGAAGATGGCCGCCTTCTCCGCGGGCGCGAATTCAACAAACGCCTCGCTGTCGTCCAGGAAGACGGAGTAATAATAGGGCCGCACGACGGATTGGTCGTACCGCGTGGAGAAGCGCCACGTGGACGGTTCACCGCTGAGCGGAAGCATGCGGAAGGCATTACCTTGACGATGCGCACAGACATTCAGCGTGAACCCATCGGACGTATCCGCACGCGCCGATTCGTTGAGCGGCACCATGCGCAACATGGAATTGGGCCTCTGGATCGTCGGAAATACAGGAACCAGCATATGGCTAATGGTTCCAATCTTCGTATTGACTTCATCAATCGGTGCACCCTGACAAAGACCTGCAACCATCAGGGTTGCTATCACAACGCTTCTCATGTGAACTCCTTCTGCTGTTATTGTCGAAAACTCATGCGTCAAAGTAAAGAATAAAGCGGTTTTACGGCTAAAAATCGCGTTATGGACGTTTTCCGCCCGCGGCAGAACGCTGCGCGCGAAGCGCAGCGCTCTTCGAGCCGATCAGCCGCAAATAGAAATCGCTGGGAACGCCCTCCATGTCGAGAAAGCGGCTCTCCCCCACCGGCGGATTGTTGGAACATTTAAACACCGCCGTGCCTTCGTCGACTTCATCGAACATGGCCTGATAGATCATGGTTGCGCCGATTGCCAGATGCCCGTCCAGCTGTGCCTCTAAAAAGGCGCCCTTGCAGCGCGGCGTCTGGTTGAAGGTGGCCTCATGCCTGCGGCCTTTCTGCAGGTTGTACCAGCTAAACCCTGGGAAAACAACAGGGAGAAAGTCCTTTTTGTTTTCCGTACACCAGCGCAGATCGTCTTGCGCCACAGTGCGAATGTATTTCTGCGCCCCCTCAACGTTACCGTAGCGCCCTACTGTCCACGGGCTGATGATATCCGCAGCCCGGACACACTCCAGCAGCAGCGGATCAGCCAGCGCATCACGATTGAGGGTCCGCCAATACGTCGGCACGCCGATCATCACGGTCATGTTGCCATAGAGAGGATCCTGTTTAAAAAAGCGGATGAGATCAAGGCACTGCTGCAGCGTGTATTTCCGATGGTCGTTAAAACCGATCCCCCACACGGCAACGACCGGTCTTCCCGCGTGATGCAGATACATGCGGTCGCGACAGATCTTATCCTCATCCACCAGCCGCTTCCAATCCGCAACCACGGTCGTCATCAGATCCGTTTCGTTCGCGCCGGAGAGATCGTACATCATGGCCCAGGCCCGCTGGTGCTTCTCCGCGCCGGCACGCACGTTGGCCATGACCTGCTGGAGCGCGGGACGCCGCCGTTTATCCTTGGTCTCCCCCACAAAACGCTGCACGTAGACACCGTCGATGCCATATTCCGCCATCCACTGGAAATGGCGCATCACGGTTTTCGGATTCACCGAACTGAAGACATGCGCGGTCGAGCCATCCGCATGTTTAAAGGGTGTGGGCACCTTCTCGTCCGCATCCAATTCGCTGACATCAGGCCAGGCATCAATCGCGGCATATCCCGGTTCAAACTTGCCCTGCATGGCATAGTGGGTCCAGCCCAGATTAAACCCGTCGCCCGGCGTTCTGAACCACCCTTGATACCCGCACATGATCTTGCCCGTCATCGTGCTCGGGTTAACTGGCTCCGCACCGGCGGCAAGGCTCAACACCAACACCCCGACCAGCCCTAACATTTGTTTCATAATCTGCTCCCTGTCCCTAACACCGCGCACATGGCGTATGTTGGCATGATAGTATACATGTACCTATACAGTGACAAGCAAAAAAGTAGCCCCGCAAATAAAAAAACACGCGCTGAAAGAAGTTTCGCCTTCAGCACGTGTTTTCAATGGTCTCGCAGGCTCAGCACCTTAGGCCTTGGCCCACTCCTTACGCGGTTCGCGCCAGAGCAACGAGGCTGCGGCCGGATCGCCGATAATCTCCTCCGCCTTCCAGTCCCAGCGGATCTTCCGTCCCGTCAGCATGGCGATCTGTCCGAGATGGCCCACGCTCGTCACGCGGTGCGACGCCTCAGCCGGCGAGGTCGGCACCGTACGCGCCTTAACCGCGTCCAGGAAGTCGCGCTGCTGCGAACTGACGCTCGGCAGACGGAATTCGCCCGCTTCGGGCTGCTGATACCACAGCGTGGGATTCGAGGTTGCGTAGTGTCCGCGCGTCACGAAGATCCACTCGCCCTTCTCGCCGATCCAGCGCACGCCGCCGCCCAGTTCAAAGTGGTTGGAGTCCGCGACAACGACCTCCAGGCCGTCATCATACTTCGCGGTGTAGCGGTAGGCGGTCGGCGAATCGTAGATGCCATCCGCCTTGAACAGACCAACGCCCTCAACCTCTGCAGGTCCGACATTGTCTTTCTGTACACCCCACAACCCGATATCGCAGTGATGGCAAATCCAGTCCTTCATCTGACCGCCGCCGAAATCAAGGATCCAGCGCCAATCCCAGTCGTAGACGCCCTGGAACTCGCGATACGGCGCAGGACCGACCCACATGTTCCAATCCAAGCCTTCGGGCACTGGCGTACCCGGCACGCCGGGTTTGCCGCGACCGCCCGACGGCAGGCCGACCTCGACGCGCACGACCTTGCCGATGCGGCCATTGCGCACAAGCTCCACCGCGCGGCGGAAATCGCCGCCCGAACGCTGCATGGAGCCCGCCTGAAAGACGCGCTTGTTCTTCTCAAGGGCATTCACATAGAGGCGACCTTCACGCAGATTGTGCGTAAAGGGCTTCTCACCGTAAATATCCTTACCGTGATTGGCTGCGTAAATACCTGCGGTCGCATGCCAGTGATCCGGCGTCGCGATCATCACGGCGTCGATATCCTTCCGTTCGCAGAGCTCGCGGAAATCCTTGATCATCAGGCAATCGCTGTTGCCATACCGCTCGTCGATCTGTTTCTTGAATGTCGTCATCTTCACGGTATTGACATCGCAGATCGCCTTCACCACCACATCGGGATGCTGCATAAAGCCCCCAAAGACACCGCGGCCCTGCGACCCCACGCCGATTGCGCCCATAACGACCTTGTTACTCGGCGCATTCTGTCCCAGCACAGAGGCCGGCACAATGTTAAATACCGCAGCGCCCGCAGCAGCCGCCTTCAGAAAATGTCTACGCGAAACGTTATTCATAGTCAGTTCTCCCTTGATGCAATTACTTGATGCTCTCGGCGATGGAGCGGATGCGTTGCGCCAGCTCCGGTGAAACGCCTGTCCGGACAGCGAGTTCGTGAATGCTCCAGAAGAGCCCGTTGCGCGAACCGGTCGTGGACACGCGGATAAAACGTGCCTGGCGATTGATCGCCAGCGTAAAGAGCGAAGGCACCTTCCCGTCGGCCGTGGTCACCACATCCGACCACGAGGTCCCGTCATTCGACACGCGTACCTCGCAGCCGTTCGGCGTATCGTTCTTCGACTTTTCGGTATTGATGACCAGCTCCGTGATATAGTTCACGCTGCCCACATCGAGCTCGAACCACATGCCCGGCACGGAGGGCGTATTGGAGGCCCACCGCGTATCGGGATTCTTGTCGAACGCGCGCTGCACATCCCGCTGATTGTGCGAAGCCTTGGCCTTAAACTGGTTCTGCGGAATCTCAATGACCGGCTTGGCGACATCCGCCAGGAAATTGCGTTCATACGCCTTGCGATAGATCGACTTGGCCGTAGCACCGAACGTCGCGTCGTTGAAGAGCGGATAGAAGAGATCAAACAACGCAGTCCCCTGACTGCGGTAGACCCAGCCTGCAACCTGCTGCTGGCGCTTCTCCGTTTTGGCAAACTGCAACAGGACCTGCACCATCGAACTGTCCAGCTTGGCGTAGCTGGCGATCAGACGGATCGCATCCTCCTGTTCCGCTCCCTCGATCCGCGCAGTGGCCAGCACAGCCGGGACAAAGCACTCCTCTTTGAAGCGCTCGATCAAGGAGAACATCACGGCGCGCGTCGCAGGATCGCGCTGCTCCTGATAGGCTTTCACGATCGCGGCATTGCGCACATCGCGATCGAGAAAACGGAAGGTCGCCATGAGGGCCTGCTCCGCCATGTTCGCATCCTTCACATCCACGCGCGTCAACTGCTTGACCAGCGGTTCGAAATGCTGTTCATCCACCACCTTGCGCAGACTCTTCCATGCGGCAGCCCGCACATCTGCCGCGACCTTCGCATCCGTGTAGGACAGCAACGTCGCGAAGGCGCTCTTCAGATTCCTGTCCGCGACAATTTCGAAGACCTTGGCGAGCTTCGCAGCATCGCTGCCAGCCGCGGCGAGCAGAACGCGTTCGGTCTTCGGCTCCGCGGTCGTGATCAAGGTCCAGCGCGACTCCTTCTCCGTTGCCGGATCATCCAACTTTTTCAAGAGCGCTTCAATTTCCGCGCCCTTCATCGCCTTTGCACCGAACAGCGGCTCCGCCGTGGAAACCCCCACCGTGACCGCCAGCGGCTCACGTGCAACCGCATTGGCTTTCAACCCTGCGGTGCGGTACGGAATCAGCGCACGCTCAATCGCTGCCTTTGCCGCGGGTGTGGTTCCGGCAGCCGAAAGCAGCGCCTCCAGCTTGCTTACGTTTGCCGCTTTGACGTCCGCATCAAACGTCGCGGTCATCATCGCGGTGATCCAGGCCCAGGCTTCGTTCTGTTTTTCCGCCGTGGTCTGCGCCAGGGCCTTCAGCTGCGCCGCGGAGAAGCCCGCCGGTTTGGCATCGGCCTTGACATCGCCCAGCGCATACTGCACACCCAGCAGGATGTGATTCAGGATCTTCGCCTCGCGATAGGCCCGTCCATCGTGGCCGAACGAGGTAAAGAAGACGCGGCCCGCGCCATATTGGCGGATCCAGGAGACCGGATAGTCATTAAACTCTTTATTGTTCTGCTTGTCCGCATTGGCCGCCTGCGTCGCAGGATCGCTCATATTCAACGAGACGAGCACGCGCAGAACCGCGCGATCGCAAAACACGGTCTTATGCTGATAGATCTCATCGCTCCAGGCAAAGGGCTGCTTGCCTAAGGGCGCCGTGATAGCCGAAGCGCTATCGTCAACCTTGAAGGACCACGTTCCGCCCGATCCCCAGGGATGCCCGTCAAACTGTCCGCCCAGCATCTGACACAATGCCGGCGCACGCCCGAAATTATCCGCGCCACCATGCAGCGAGACATACCCCTTGCCGGAACGGACAAAGTCTAAAATCGTCGCCTCCAGCGTTGTATGCTCCCACGTCTTCATCCCGGTCGTGTTGTTCATCACGAGGGCATCATACTTCTGCAAGTTTTCCGCCTTGAGCGCCGCGTAATCGCCGGTCAGATCCGCGCTCAGCACGCCGTTGGGATCGCTGCTGATCAGCGTGAAAAGCGCATTGGCGTGATCAATGGCATCCTTGTGCGCAAAGCCCTCGCACCGCCAGAAGACCAGCACCTTTCTTTTTTGCAGAGGTTTTGCAAGCGCGCAGCCTTTGAGCGCCTGCTCTACGTAACTCTTTGCCTCACTCGAAAGTGCCTGAGGCTCATACGCCGCCGGCTCAGCCAACACAGTCGCTGCCGCCAGGGTAAAAACGAACATTCCCCACTTGCTCATTACACGGACCTTTCCTTTGATTTTGATGATGGAATTGTAAGCAAGCCGATCAACAAAGTAAATGCCTGCAAAAACAAAAACATATCTAAAAGTTCATGCACGTGTTGTATCCGAAACAGGGACGCCGTGCGCATCCTCAAAAACAGCGGAGCGGACACGGATGCGCGGATTCATCTGTCCAAAGAAGATGCACACCGCCTCACTTTGGGATTTTCCAAGCACGCGTCATGTGCTATGGTATGCGCAATGAAAATGAACACTCCAGCTGCTCCAACATATCAACGTATCGCCCAGTCCCTGCGTAATCAAATCAAGGCAGGTAAGGTCAATCCGGACGGATACGTCGGGTCCGAAGTCGATTTCATGCGCCATTATCACGTTGCGCGCATGACGATCCGGCGCGCCATTGACCTGCTCATCGCCGACCATCTGGTCGAACGCCGCCCCGGCAAGGGCATCTACCTGACGACCGAAAAAAGCGTCATCAAAAACCAGAAGAACGTCTGGCTGGTGATTGATAATTTCGGCCGTGAATCCTTCGTCCATTTCGCCCGCGCAGCAGAAAAAGTCGCCCGTCAATACAACATCCACCTGACGCTGAAAGACGGCATGGCCGAGACGCGGGAGAATTTGCGCCTTCTAAGCGAGTTAGCGACGCGCAAAGATGTGCACGGCGCTATCCTTGTGACCTGGCATGCTCCTGAATTCTTCGAAGCCATCTGCACGCTTAAAGCTCATGGCATTCCCTTTGTCCTACTCGATTATCACAATGTGATGTCCAGCTTCCCGACGGTTGTCGCGGATAACTACCGCGGCGGCTCACTCATTGCCCAGCACGTACATGAACTGGGGCATCGCAACATGCTCTTCGTTGGCGACTGCCGCGCCTCGACCGTGCAAAAACGACTCGACGGCTTCCGCGACTATCTCGCGGAACACGACCTGCCGCTTCCCGCCTCCGCCATCTGGGACATCTCACCCTCCAGCGATTATTTCAGCGACTGGATTCCGGAGATCGACAGCAAGCTGCAGAATCTTTTCGCTGCGGAGAATCGCCGCAATCGTCCCACCGCGATCGTCGCCAGCAGCGACAGCATCGCCAAGGAGATCTACCGCTGGTGCAAGAAGCACGCCATCGCCATTCCCGGCGACATCAGCCTGGTCGGATTCGATAATGAACCGCTCTCCTCACTGCTGAATCTCACCACGGTCAGCCAGCCCTTTGCCGAAATGGGCAAGCAAGCCCTGCTGCTCCTCCACGAGTTGCTCAAGGGCATCCCCTGGAACAAGACCGACGTGATCCTGCCCGTCGAGCTCCTGCCGCGCGAATCAACTGCGCCGTTGAAGTAAGAGTGCTGGGAGTACTGGGAGTACTGTGAAAAACGCGGGACCGGAGGCATGACGCACCCGGTCCCGATTTTTTTTGCACACGTGGTGAACGATCCGCTTAGCGCAGGATCATCACCATGCCGCCATAGCGCACCTGCAAGGTCACAATCCCGTTGCGGGCCGTGACAACGGCATTCAGGCGCGTGGTCGCTGGCAATCCCGTATTGATGGCCTTCCATCCAGCTGCGACGCCGCCATTCACACCGTAGGTACCGATGACATATTCGCGGCTCGGCACAGCGATCGGATCGCCCTCTTCGCGGCCGAAGTCCAGCGTCACGTTGCTCTCAGCGGCAAAGGTGTTCTTCACCGCAAACAGATCGTTCGTCGTCGCGTTTGCGTCAAACTTCACCACAGCACCGCTCAGGAGCGTCAGCGCATCCGGACGGATAACGCCGATCGTCGCCGCGGTATCGCCGATATCGAACGACTTGCTGACTGAAACGGAACCATTGGTCAGAGCGCCGGTTCCTGTCAGCGACTCCACGATGAGCCCCGCAGGCATCATGCCCAGATCGAACGTGCCGTTCGAATAGACATTCAACGCCGTTGTCCGCGTCAGGTTCGCTTTCAGACAGCCCTCAGCAACTGTGACCGCGCCGGTCAGCGCGACATCCTGCGTCAGCGTCACTGCGCCAGCGCCGCTCTTTACGAGACCGCTATCCCCGCTGCCGCTGATCGTCATGGCCTGCTTGATTGTGGCGGTCACATTGCTCAGCGTATCGAAACCGACCACGCCAGGGCCTACATTCCACTCATCCATACCTGCGATGAAGTCCGAACTCGTACCATAGCCAGCATAGGGGCGCATGCGCAACACACCGCCGTTTTGATTCATAATCATGCGGCCCGTACTGTGATACCGCACCGACGGCGGAATGCTGAAGACACCCTGCAACGCGCTGCCATTACCCAGATTCACGATGTTTGTCACTGCAGGATCATCCACGCTCTTCCACGAGAAGAAGGTTCGCGCCTCCCACAGGCCATTCTTAATCGTCAGTTTCGTGCTACCGCCAAGGCGCCCGGTACCAGAGCCCTCCTTGCGTCCGAACGCCACGCGTCCCAACGTCGAGGTGCCGCCATCCACAATCCAAATCACCGGTGAACGCGTACCGACGTCACACCAGCCATCGTCGCGCGCGGTTTGCATCACGCCACCTTTGTTCAGCACCGTGATCTGGCATCCGCCTTGGTCGCCCAGCGAGAGCGGATAGAAGCCTTCCAGGAGGAGCGACCCACCATTCATTTCCAAAGTGAAGGTGTTGGTATAGCCCGTTGTAAACTGCGCAGCCAAGGCGCCCAAAACCACCGAAGCGCCCGGTTCAACAGCCAAACCGCTGTTGACCTGCACACCGCCTTCCAACGCAACCTGTGCGCGCGTCGCCGTGCTTTCACTCGTGTTTGTCGTGATATCAAACGATGTAAAGCTAAATTGAACGCCCGGCATGATGCGCGTCATGCCATTGTTGAGCATGAAGCGCGAATTCAGATTGCTCAGCGCATACGATGCCCCGATCTGCCACTCGCTGATACCCGACTTAGACAGTGATCCATAGTTTGTCGGCGCCACCAATTCGCCGCGCGTCAAAAGCGGAGCCTCGGTACGCAGAATCGGCGAGCCGAGGAAGATCATGCGGTTGGTCACCGTGCTACGCGTCGTTCCCACAGCACCGAAGCTCGTGCCCGATACCATCGTAACATCGCCCTGCCCCAACGTTCCGCCATCCTTGACCGCCAGGAAACCCTGACGATTGGTCGTTATCCCCTGATAGCTGTTGGCACCGGCAAGGGCCAACGTGCCTGCACCATCCTTGGTCAACGCGCCAAAGCCCGTCACCTTTCCTGAGACCGTCAGCGCACCGTCAATCGGACGCATCACGCGTTCGCCCATGCCTAAGCTCACATCGCCCGAGAGTGTTCCATCGGACCAGCTATCGATACGGCTCCCTGCACCAAACAGTACATCACCGCTGACCGTACCGCTGTTCACGATTTCTAAAACGCCGGTCTTCACGTTCACAGGTACACTCACCGTGCCGCCGTTCACCTGCAGCATCCCCACATTCGTCAGCGTGAGCGCCGCGCCCGTGCCCGCAACAGATCCTACGATCAGACGACGACCATTCAATTGCGGTATAGCCTCGATCCCCGCGGCTAACGTCAGCGGATTCTTGAATTCCGTATCCGCACTGATCGCGATCGCAGGCGCACCTGCGTTTCCGGCCAGCGTCAAAACTGAAGCCCCGTTAAAGGTATAGCTGCCTTCAACGTTCAGCGCACCGACCGTCGCCGCGGTATTGACCGTCACTGTGGCGTTCGTTGCATTCGCCGGGAAGCTCGCCACCCCCGTGGTCTGCACCGGCACCGTCTGATCCAGCCAGTTGGTCGCTTCGTTCCAGACCCCGCTTCCAGCCGTCCACACCACATCCGCCGCAGTTGCAGACCCTGCGGTTGTGACCGTCAACACCACCACCTTGCGTACGGAGTCTACGCTGAAGGCGTACGCATGATTGCTAAGCGGATTGGCAACGCTCAGGCCTGCCACGCTGGGATCATCGCCCTGATACGCGAGCAGGTCGTACACGCCGTTAAACGGAACAGGCGCCGTTGATCCCAGCTTGACGAGCTGTACCTGCGCGGTTCCGATCGTGACCGGTCCGTTAACCTGAATGCGGTCATACGCCGTCGGCGTTGCAACTTGCATCGTCAACGTCGCCGCCTTCGCATGGTTGGCCACGCCCCAGTTTAACCCGGCCAGCACCGTTGTGCGCATATTCGTGACGCTGGCGCCCTCTGTACCCGTAAATTGAGCCCCGGGCGCGATCGTCAGCACAGTCGCCGCTGGCAGATAAGCCCCGCTGACCACACCCAATTCACCTTCGCTGACAAGGGTCGGTCCATTGTAATCCGGCGAGACGCTCATGCGCAGATAGCCTGGCCCCAGCTTGGTGATACCGCCGTCTGTCACGACATCACCGGCACGCTGAATCGGCGTCCCGATCGTATACCCAAGCGACTGTGTATCCACCTTCATGCCGCCTTCGCGGATCAGAATCACGTTGGGCTGTGTCATCGGCCCCTGCCACGGAATCAAGGTGCCGCCATCGAAGACGATGCACCCATACCCGCTGCCCTTGACCACCTGATTGACCTTAAAGACACCGCCAGCCAGATAGAGCGTGCCCGTGGAGCCTGTAGCCACACCCAGATTGATCGAGTTCGCCACCTCGACGCGTCCGTCATTGACGCGGAAAACGCCCGTGCCCCCTGGCCATTGGTTGCCGATCTGGATCAGATCCGTCACGACAACGCGTCCGCCATTGACCGTAAACTCCGCCTGACATCCCTGATATTCGCCCATGTTGATGCGGGTCACGGTCGCCACGCCATCGTTGATCGTCACGCGCGGACTGGCCTGATACACGGAGCTCGTATCCAGTCCCGAACGATGCCCGATCGAGAAGGCCGCCGCAGTCAATGTTCCGCCATTCATCGTAAAGGAGGACTGCAACGGCACAGGCGCGGTCACGGTCGAGCCATTGCCGCGTCCCACGTTGATGTCCGTCCAGCAGACAAAGGTGCCCTCATTGAAAATCATGTGCGCCGCAGTCTCCTGTCCCGCAACCGTCGTGGAGTTCATGCCGATCTGAACCGCGCCGGAGAGTGTGAAGAGCTGTCCGGGCACGCCGAGCACCACCGTGCCATCGACAATCGAAAATCCGCGCAAGCCTTGCGTGGGCGATTCACCATGGGCGCCGATATTGACCAGCTGATCCGCATTCGCGGCATTCGGCGAAGCAAAGGTCATCTTGCCGGGATAGGTCAGGCTCAACGTGCCGGCGCCGGCCTTGAGCAAGCGCCCATTCACCACATTCACGGGCCCGGAGAGTGTCAGGTCGCCGGCATGCCGCAAAACCACTGCCGTATCCACCACCGTGTTGTTGATGGTCAGCGCGTTGGTCCAGGTTTGCGGTGCTGTGGAGGTCACCTCAAGCGAGCCGATCGTAGCAATCAGTGCGCTGTCCGGCAGAGCCGACACCTTCAAGGCCCCGTTGCCGACCTTGGTCATTACACCTGCGCCACCGACTGTGCCGGAGAGCGTCAGCGTTGCACTGTCCGCCGGACCGACAATACCGCCCTTTGCCGTCACAGATACAGCAGAAGGCGTCGCGGCCGTACCCGCACTGCGCAGAGCACCGCCATCCAGGACAATCGGAGCCTCGAGGCGCGCAGGTGCGCCCACCGCCAGCTCGCCGCCGCTTGCCACAGTCACCGTTGTTGCCAGGTTGGTGCCCGTCAGGACGACAGCACCGTTCACAGCCAGTACGCCCGAGCCCGTGATCTCACCCGCCACAACCGCGCGTGCGCCCGGCTGCGTCCGAATCACCGTTGTTCCCGCCACCAGCAAGGGCGAGGCCAGCACAGGCTGCCCCGCCGTCACATCGATCAGAGCCACCGACAATGCCCCCCCCTGCACAAGCGGAGCCAACTGCGCATTCATCTGCAACGTCGCCAAAACAACAGCAGATCCCAGCGTCACAGTCCGCGACGCACTGAAGAGATCGTTGAATACAGCCATTGACGCGCCGCTGTTCGGAACAGTCTGGTTATTCCAGCTTGTCGTCGAATCCCAGGTTCCATCCGCATCCGCCGCCCAGGTGGATGTCGCTTGCGCGGTCACGTCGACCACAATCGCGCTACCAGTATCGCGCAGCGCATAGGTAAGCCCCGCCTGAGCACCCACCACGGAAAGTGCCGATGCGGAACCGGCGAGTGCCCCATACGTAAAGAGTGTGAAAGAACCTGCCTGCGTCCC
>CAZMLC010000031.1:0-29272 GCA_964567125.1 uncultured Akkermansia sp. | reverse complement strand
CGCAAATTTTTATTAGTAAAAACTAATTCAATTAACAGTGAATTGTTAATCAATAGCATTATTATTTCATATTTATTTAAGCTTGTTTAGTTAGTTGAAACTAATTATAGTCATGGTATTAAGTTCAGAGAGAATATTGTCAGACACGCGCAAACCACGATGCGCGTTTGCGCATCGCAAAAGGACAAGGAGGGAACCATGAAAACAATCACGGTGATCTATGGCAGCACGACGGGAAATACCGAACAGGCCGCAAAAGCCATTGCAGCCCGTTTGAACGGCAAGGCCATCGCTGTCCGCGATGCGCAGCCTGCTGATTTTGACGTTGACCTGCTGATCCTCGGCACCTCGACATGGGGCAGCGGCGATCTGCAGGACGACTGGGCCACGGACCTGGGCAAGCTCCAAGCCGCACCCCTGCGCGGGCGGACTGTCGCCCTCTTCGGCCTCGGCGACCAATGCTCGTTCGGCGCCAGCTACCTCGATGGTTTGGCTGCGCTTTACGATACCGTTGTCGCGCGCGGTGCCAACGTGATCGGAGCCTGGCCAATCGCCGGCTACCAGCATGAGGGATCGAAGGCTGTCCGCAACGGTGCTTTCGTCGGTCTCGCGCTAGATGACGACAATGAATCATCGCTCACCCCGGCGCGGATCGCAGCATGGTGCGATAGACTACGCGCCGCGTTAAGCTGAGCAAGTCCATCGAACTGCAGCACTGCGTCGTCAAACCGGAACGCGCACGCGCGCAAATTCTGTTTGCGCGCCGTCGGGACATGCGTTGGCGTTGACGACGCATGACGCCGCGAAGCGTTCGGCCGTCGTATCCCTCGGCGCATACGCTGACAGCGACATGCCGCGCGCGCTGAGGATTGAGCTGCCAACCCAGGCTCGCTAACCAGAGTCCAAGGAAAACAAAAGGCAGAAATGCGCCCTTCATTACGCCGACAAGCCTGAAAAGGCAGGTATTTAAGCGCGAATTAAGCCCTGTTGCGCAAAAAATAGCATTTAAAATGCGATTTCCATGCAACAGGGATTGACGAACCCCCTGATTTTCGGCATACTAGTTGACTTTGCGAGAGACATCTGCCGAGTGGACTCCCCCCTGACGATGTCTTTCAAGACGTAGGTCTTACATCACCAGAAACCGACCCGAGGGGAAGATCCAAAAAGCAAAAGTTTTTTTTGCTTTTGAAAATATTCCCGTTGACTATCGGACGAAAATGATGTAAATTTGCACACCTTTTTGTAACCGAAATAGGTTGAAGTACGATGAAGACGTTTATTCCAGAGAATCCGGGCGAAGCCCGTAAATGGCAGTTAGTTGACGCAACAGACAAACCGCTTGGGCGGCTCGCTGTCAATATTGCAAACGCACTGCGTGGCAAGACGAATGCTCAGTTCACCAAGAGCGTAGACACGGGTGACTTTGTGATTGTCATTAACGCCGATAAGGTCCGCCTGACAGGCCGCAAGCTTGAACAGAAGGAATATCAACGCTATTCCGGATGGCGTGGCGGTTTGAAAAAGTTCACAGCGGAAACCATGCTGGAGAAGCATCCTGATCGCGTCATTAAAGAGGCGGTTTGGGGCATGCTCCCGAAGAACAACATCAGCTGCGACATGATGACGCGTATCCGTGTTTATCGCGGCGCTGAGCATCCGCATGCGGCACAGAAGCCCGTAGCGGCGGCATTTTAAGTCCGACGTTCGATTGAAGGAAGAGGAAGTATAAGATGGCAAAAGAACTTGCAGCAGGCACTGGACGCCGGAAAACGGCGGTTGCACGCGTCCGTTTGGTCTCCGGAAGTGGCAAATGGATCGTGAATGACAAGGCAATCGAGAATTACATTCACAGCGATGCACTGCGCCAATATCTGGCACAGCCGCTTTCATTGACTGGTTTGACGGAAAAGTACGACGTGGTCGTCTCCGCAAAGGGTGGAGGTATCAGCGGTCAGTCCGGCGCAATTCGTCATGGTCTTGCCCGTGCCTTGATTGCGGCAGACGCAACGCTCCGCGATGTGCTGAAGAAAGCGGGTTGCTTGACCCGTGACTCCCGCATGAAAGAACGTAAAAAACCTGGTCAGCCCGGTGCACGCAAACGCTTCCAGTTCTCGAAGCGCTAGTCTTTACGACGTTCTTCATTTTTCGACGAAGTGTATGCGGGTGCCGCTCCCGGTGGCCCCGCATTCTTCATTTTTAAGAAACAATACTCATGGCTTTATCATTTCTCAAGAAAATCGCAGAAAAACTGCTTGGCGGCTCTTCAGCAAAGAGTACGCAGGCGACCGCACGCACTGCAAAAAAGCGTGACGCTCATCAACCGACCAGCACGCGCACAGCAAAACCCAATCACAAGGGCAATACCGCCGAGCGCAAATCCAAATCCTGGGTTGACCGCACGCAACGGAGCTCCCCTGCCTCCTCCTCATCAAACGACGCGCAGCAACGGCGGGAACAAAAACCGCGCCAAGAGCGTAAACCGCGCCAACCGCGCGAGGGACGGGAAAACATTCCGCCGCGCAGACCAAACGAAGATCAGCCTCTTTCATCGCCGGCGACTGGCGGACGTTCCACAGCTCGCCCCGCCCGGATGCGTCGTCCTGAACGCGGCAACACCTCGCGCCCTGAAAATACCGCAGCCAACGCAATGCGCCCCGGTGGCGCAATCACGGATGCTGAAACGGAACGCCGTAAAGCGGAACATGCCGCATGGGATCCCACAACATTCCAGATTCCGGAAGCTGAAGGCAAGCGCCGTTTTCAGGATCTGAATCTGCCAACGGAGATCCTCCACGCCATTGCAGACAAAGGATTCCAGTATTGCACACCGATTCAGGCGCTCAGCCTGGACCACGCCTTGGCCGGCAAGAATGTCGCGGGCAAAGCGCAGACCGGAACAGGCAAGACCGCCGCATTTCTTGTCGCGATCCTAACGCGCTATTTACGCACGCCGGAAGCGCGCGCAGAAAAAGGAGGCAGACCGCGGGCGCTGGTGATTGCCCCTACGCGTGAACTCGTCATCCAGATCTGCAGCGACGCGGATGTTCTCGGCAAGTATTGCGGACTACGCTGTCTCGCCGTCTACGGTGGTATGGATTACGAACGGCAGAAACATGAAGTCATGGATGCCCCGGTCGACCTGCTGGTCGCAACGCCTGGGCGTCTGCTTGACTTTGTCCGCTCACGCGTGGTTGATCTTTCGAAGGTCGACACGCTCGTCATCGACGAAGCGGATCGCATGCTGGACATGGGCTTCATCCCCGATGTGCGCTCGATCGTCAGCCGGCTTCCGCCAAAAGAACAACGTTGCACCATGCTTTACAGCGCCACGCTCTCCGACGATGTCATGCGCCTCGCACGGCAATGGATGGAGGAGCCCGTCCGCGTCGAAGTCGAAAGCGAGCAGGTCACCACGAAAACGGTCAAGCAGGTGGTCTACGTCGTGACTTCAAATGAGAAGTTCACCGTACTCTACAATCACATCCAGCAGTACCCGGATTCGCGTATCCTGATCTTCTGTAACCGCAAATCGACCACGGACGATGTGTCGGAAAGCCTCGCCCATCGCGGGATCTACTGCGAGGTACTCAGCGGCGATGTCAACCAGAACCGGCGCCTGCGCGTGCTCGAAGACTTCCGCGAAGGTAAGGTGCGCATCGTGGTCGCCACCGATGTTGCTGGACGTGGCTTGCACGTCGACGATATCGGCTTCGTGATCAACTTTGATTTCCCCTATGCGGCAGAAGACTATGTCCACCGTATCGGCCGTACAGGCCGTGCAGGACAAAGCGGTGTCGCCATTTCGTTCGCTGACGAGGATGAATCGTTTACGATCCCGGAAATCGAAAAGTATATCGGCGAGGAGTTGAAGTGCACGCTGCTTCGCGACGACGATCCGTTGCTGGCGAAAATCCCGCCGTCACAGCCACGCCGCGCGTCGCATGCCCCGCGCGCAACCGTCAAGCATGAGCAGGTCAATGAACCCGCCGTATCGGCAACGCAGGCATCCGCCGCGCAACCGTCAGCGGATGTTCCCCCGGCACCTGCACCGGAACCGGTGAAGACTGCCCCGGCTGCTCCTTCGGAGCCTACGGCTGAAGCCGCCGCACAACCACCGCGTGCCGCAGAGCAGACGCCTGCCGCGGGAATACCAGCGGAAGAGCCTGTTCAACGCACGGAACCGAACGCTGAAACGCGCGCGCCATCGCCGCATCCCCGGGAACATTTTTCCCGGTCTGCAGCGCGGGAAGCGCGGCCACAACCAACGTCACCCTCTTCCGGAACGTCTTCACAACAACCGCCGCAACAACGGCGTTCACGCTTCTCGGAAGAATGGGTACCCGGTCAAAACTAAAAGGAGTTGTCCCCATGAATAAGATGCTGTTTCTTGTCGCTATGTTCGGTGCCTGTCTGCTACAAACAGCAACGTTCGCAGCAGGTGTGAATGAGTCCGTCGCTGTATATCAGCTGACCGACTTTCAGGGTAAGATCACCTATGAAGTGCTGACCAAATCGCAATTCACAGCGCTCAACGCACTGTTGCGCGAAGAAACTACGACACTCCAACAAGTCTTGCCGGCTGTGAAGAAAGCCTGGGAGGCAGACAAGGCGAACAAGGGGCCTTTCCCTGGTTCACGCATCAAGGCGCGTACCATTCAGAAGCAGCGCGAATGCCCGACCAAGGAGATGGCCGATAAGGTGCGCGCACAGCTCGAAGACCGTCTGCTCGACAAGGAAACAGCCAAAACGAAGCAGAAAAAGTCCGATGCGGATTTGGAAAAAGCCAATCAGAAGCTGAGCCAGCTGACCGCCATTTTAACGACGCTTTCCGACAAAATGAGCGAAAAGCTGAAGCGTAAAGTTTCACTGGCCGGATTCACGGTCAACGAACTCTCCGGTGAAAAAGAACCGCTGCCGGAAGGTGGCGCGGTGGCAGCTCCGGCTGCAGCAGGTGGCGCACCTGTAAACCCGGCATCCCCGTTCGGCGCACCGAAGAAAGAAGAAAAAGCGGCCCACTAAAAAGGGCCATACGACATAGGAGGTCTAGCCATGCTCGGTATTGACCCACTCTACTGGATGCTTATGCTCCCTGCTCTCGCACTGGCAGGGTTAGCGCAACTTCTCGTTAAATTCACCTTTAAGAAATACTCGGAAATCCCCTGCTATTCGGGACTAACGGGCGCACAAGCGGCAGAGCGTATGCTGCGAGCCAACGGTATTTTTGACGTCACCATTGAGCAAACCGAAGGGTTTCTCTCCGATCACTACGATCCGACGAAGAAAACTTTGCGGCTCTCGCCGGATGTCTACCGTTCCAATTCGCTGGCTGCAGTCGGCATTGCGTGCCACGAAGCTGGGCACGCCATGCAGCATGCCTACAACTATGTGCCCCTGCAGCTGCGTACCCTGCTGGTCCCTGTCACCAGCATCAGCAGCAATCTGGCGTTTTATGTTTTTCTCGCGGGAGCCGTGCTGAGTATCAAAGCGCTGCTGCTTGTCGGATGCGTCATGTTTGCCATGGCGTTTGTCTTCTCGGTGGTAACACTGCCGGTCGAATGGGATGCCAGCACGCGCGCCAAGCAGCACATTGTCAATGCAGGCGTAGTCTCACCGCGGCAGGAGTCCGATGCGGGCAAAGTCCTGAATGCGGCCTTCCTGACCTACCTCGCGGCGGCAATCAGTTCGCTGATGACGCTCCTCTACTTCCTGATCCGCTCAGGATTGCTGGGCGACCGGCGGCGCGATTAACCCGGACACTACACCATGCAGGAATCCTTTCCGCTCCACGCCATCGGGATGTTCCACTGTGCAGAACACTATCCCTATGATGTGGGCCGGCAAGGTTGCTTGATGGATAACCGCGGGGAAATCCATCTCGATCCGGCGTATTGTCAGGGACTACGCGACCTTGAGGGTTTCTCACACATCTGGATCTTGTTTTACTTTCATCACGCGCACAAGCAGAATCACTCACTCCTCGTCCAGCCCCCGCGCAGCGATCAGCGCGTTGGCGTCTTTGCCAGCCGCTCGCCCCATCGACCTAACGGTATCGGCATGAGTCTGGTGCGCCTCGAACGCATCGACGCCACCATCCTCCACGTGCAGGCGCACGATCTGCTCGACAAGACACCGATCCTCGACATCAAGCCCTATCTGCCCTATGCGGACTCCGTTCCCCATGCGCGCTATGGCTGGGTCGAAACCGCAGAGAAAGAACCGACGTGGCGCGTCGCATTTTCTGCGCGCGCAACCGCCCATCTGGACTGGCTCCAGAACTGCGGACTCACGGTCCTGCGCAGTTTCATCGAACGGGAATTGAGCTGGCGCCCCACGCACGCGACGCGCAAGCGCATCATCCCGCAAACAGAGCCCGACCATTGGACGCTGGCCTACCGGACATGGCGCGTTGACTACACGTTGTTTCCTTTGCACCGGGAAGTTCTCGTCGAAGGGATCCATTCCGGCTATAGCCCCGCTGAACGCGCCGACGACAACGATCCTTACGCGGATAAGTCCCTCCATCGTGATTTTGTCCGCTGGCTTGAGGAATAAGCAACTGCGGAAAGTAGCTGATGCGTTTAACGTCTGTTTTTGCTGACGTGCCGCAGGTACTCGGATTCGAGACTATAGCCTTGCGTCACGGTCACGACCCCCGTCTGCACCATCAGGCGCGGCACGAGGATCTGATTGACCGTCTCCGCCTGATAGCGCGTCGCAGGATAGCGGCAAACGAGCTGTGCGTTTTGATCGTCCACATGGAGCGCGAAATCCTCGGGCAGCCCCGCATACAGTGCAGCCGGATCCGCGATTGGTTTTGACAGGCCATAGACCAGAACGCTGGAACGTCCTGTCAACTCCTCCAAGGAGGCGAAACGCACCAGTTTCCCTTTTTCAACAAAGGCGACCTGATCGCAAAGCTGTTCGATATCGTGCAAATTGTGCGAGCTGATCACAATCGCCTGCTTGCGCCGGCGCGCCGCAATAAAGGCGCGCATGTGTGCAACCTCGATCGGATCAAGGCCGCTCAGCGGTTCGTCGAGTAACACCAACTCCGGATACCCGATAAAACATTGCGCCATCATCACCCGTTTGCGCATACCGTGCGACAGCGTCCGCATCGGCGAATCAAGGCGATCGCCTAGGTGGACGGCCTCCAGCATCGCGTGCGCCTCGCGCTGCGCGACCTTTGTCTGAAGGCCCTGCAAGCGTCCGTAATGTACAAGCAGTTCATAGGCGCGACTGGACAACGGCAATTCCGAATCCTGCGGAAGAATCGCAACGCGTCCGCCATGCAGATCCGCATCAAAGGGACCATTCCCCAAAACATCGATCGTCCCGGATGTCGGCCGCAAATACCCCGCCACGCTTAACATCAGCGTCGTTTTACCCGCACCGTTCGAACCCACAAGCCCCGTAATCGATTGCCGCGGAACCGTAAGCGTCAAGCCGTCTAAAGCCCGCCGGGAACCATAGCATTTCACAAGATTCTCAGTTTTCAGTGCAGGGTTCATAGATTACACGTCACGTTTGAGAAAGAAGTAATACCCAAGCCCCAGATAAGAAAAACCCAGGGTCACTAGGAAACAGGCCGCGCTCACAACCGGCCGCAGATGGGTCCGCCACAACAGCATCTCGTAATCACTCGGCAAGATGGATCCCAGGAAGGGAAGAAACGTCCACCACCCAGACAGGTCGCGAAAATGGTTGAGCACCACCTTGACTACAAAGCAGGCCATGATCGCCAGAATCCCGATGATCGTCGACTTCCCCGGTGAAAGTGTGAAGAGCGATAAGCCCATCACTAGCCCGATAAAGGGAATCGCATAAATCCACGCCTTGAGCGCCCAGAGCACCATGCTGAGGCAGACCCCGTCCGGCAGATAGATACCCAACCGCCACCAGGCCACCGCATAGGCTAAGACACCGCTGCACAAAACAGCCAGACCGATCATGGAGACCTGCCCAAAAAACTTTCCGAGTATCCAGATGCTCCGGCTTGTCCGGGCCACGATGTAACGCACCGAACCAGATCCCACCTCTTCGGGAATGCGGCTGGCGCAGATCAGAACGACCAGCATCGGCATATAGAAAAAGAGGAACCACGCATAGATCAACTCTGCCGGGTGCGCGCCCCACACATCGTTAAACACCGCGTCGTTCTGCATCACGCCGCGCATCAATCCCTGGAAATGCTTTGACTGCCACAACGTTGTGGAGATCACACCCGTGCGCTCCGATGGCGGCAACTGCAAAAGCGAGGCCAGCTGGTTTTCCATACGCCCCAAAATGCTGATTGACCAATACATCGTGCAGATCGAAGAGGCCATGTAGAGCAGAAAGACCACCATCGCCCGCCGGCTGCGCAAGGCGTCAAACCATTCATAGATGGTCATCCAAAAAAGTTGCTTCACCGCGCGGATCATGGCGTCGGAGCCTCCTTTTTCCGGCGCCCGGAGAAGGACCCCTGCGGTCCGTTCTGGAATCCCTGCATTTTATCCTGGACCTCGATCAGCGGACTGATCACGCCCGGATCAATGAAATCGTGCATCTGCATGTTACTCAGCGCGGCGCGCTTGTCGACATCGATCACATCGCCCAACCGCTCATAGGTCGCAGCCATGCTCGTTGTCATCTGCGCAATCGCACGCATCCCCAATTCCGGCGAAGCATCGGCCCCGTTTTTCAAATCGGCGGCCATCATCTGCATGGTCTCCAGCAACGCCTGGTTCATCTCATTGATAGTCGTATCAAACGCCGCACATTTCTCCGCATTTCCCGCCAATCCGAGTTGATCAAGCATCTGCGCACGCGCAATATCGACACGCGTCTTCCACAACGCCTGCGCCTCTTCAATCCGCGCCTGCAGATCCTCCGGCGTTTGCGGGCGTGCCGGCTGTTTTGCCGCAACAGGCGTGTTCGTCACGCCACCGGCGTTCAGCGCTGCAACGCGATTGGTGGTTGCTTTCTGTATTGGCCGCGACGCGCGATCCGGAATCTTCATCATGCGCGTCAGCTCATCAAGTCCTGGCGCTTTTGTTACAGACTTCTCCGCTGCGCGGTCGCGCCCCCCTTTCGCGGAATTCGGCTGATTCACACGCACCTCCTCGTTCGGAAACCATCGCCCGATCAAGAGGCCCAGTAAGATTGCAAAAGGCACAAGATACCATGTCTTCATCATCCACTCCTAACGACGCGCCGTATGCGTTGTCTCCGCCCGTTCATCCTTGAACAACACTTTGATCTGCTCAACCGGCAGTGCAACGTGACAGCGCACCTGCGCACCCTCCTGCTCAATCTGAAGCGCACGCAGCACACTGCGCAGATCGGATACTTTCGCTGCGTTCATCTGCGAAAGCGCCACCAGGGCCCGCACCAGCTGCGCCGCCTCCTGCGCAGCCTCAGGCGTGGCGGCCAAACCACGCACCGTCAAGCGGATCTGATTGTCCGTTTCGACCGCGCAACCGTCCAGCGTGCTGAAATAGCGCAGAACCAGACCATACGGCGACTGATCCTGCTGAAAAAGGGCCGCAACATCACGCGCCTCAAAGCGCGCAAGCGCGTTCCGTCGCGGCCCACTGACAAACTGAAACCGCGATGCATCACAGGCTTTCCCGCGACCGGCATAAACATCAAGGGCGTTTTTCAAGCGCGCAGGTTCCGCCACGATCAGCGTACCAGCTTCCGGCTGGCTGACAGCCATGCTGAGCGCGCCTCGGGTCCATGCAAAAAGTTCATAGGGACCATACGCGGAGACCTTGAGCGACGCATCTAGACGATCACGGCTGATTTGCGCGAAGGCGTTGCGACCAACGATCTGCGAGACCACGTTGGACGTATTCCACCCTGAACCACAGACCGTCAACGCGGTCAACGCATGGTGCAGATTGATCCCTGTAACCGTTGCAAGACCACAGACCTTTTCAAAAACAGCAGGCTGTTCGTGCTGCATGCGTTCCACGATCAGCGGACCAATGCGAGACGCATTCAGCGCCTGCATATCCACATCAAGAATCCACTGTGTATCCTGCGGCATCCATGCGGCAATGCACCTCCCTGCGCATGCGATCAGAAGACTGCTCAGCAAACTTTTTCTAATTTTCACCCAAAATTTCCTAATAAACAAATGAATCCCAATATTGCCGATCAACACGATAAGGATCAACCGTATCCTTTGCCAAATCAAATGTCGCAGGCAAAATACCATAACGCTTCAATTCACGCAGATATTCCTCGCGCGGCCGGAAGCCAATCATATCAAATCGTTTGATCCGATTCAATGTCTCACGGCCAGCCTCGATCATGGCGAGCAGGCACCGGTAATCCGGATCATCCGTCGATTCGAACACCGCGCGATGCTGCGCAGGTGTACAGCGGCCGAATCCGCCGGCCGCAGCGCTCAACGGCGCGCGCAGAAAATAGGATTTTTCAGGACGCGTCAGATTGAAGAGCGCATGTCGGCTCCGCTTCAAACGCGCATCGTTCATATCCGGCATCCAGAAGGAAAGCCCGTTTTCATCGCTGAGCGAGCGCGGCAAGGCATGCCCCTTTGCATCGTGGCACTGCGCGCACCGGCGTTCAAAAGCCGCTTGCGCGGCACGCGTCGTCGGCCACGCGGCATCGTTGTTCAACACCTGCTCGTTCTTAATGTATCCGCCGATACTTCCCGTGCCCAACGCCGCATACGTGCCGGGATAGGGCGCGCTGGCATCAAGCCAGAGTCGAAGGGCCGCCTCTTCCTCCGGTGCCACGTGCACGTCATGATGCGACCCATCGATTTTCTTCATCAGCGCACTGCCGCCGCTGCCCAAGGTATACGGCGCATAATTGCTCTTGGCATAATTGCGGCCATCCGCGATCTGGCCAAACACGACCAATCCGTAGTAGCCCATGGAAAACATCGGCCCATGGTCGCCACAGAGATCAACATTGCCCTTACGTTCATCGGGATTGTGGCACCGCACGCAATGCCGATCCAGAATCGGCTGCACATGCCGCGGAAAATCCGGCACATCAAACGCACGCTGCGCACCATTGATGGCATGCGGCGGCTTGCGCGCGGCCAAGACCTGCCGCCCCGCTATCGGCGGCCGCGGCGCCATGGTGCGCGTCTCGTGACATCCCGTGCAGCCCAGAACCTCGCCCGGCATCACCTGCGTAAAGCTCTGCATCCGTTTGACGGAACGACCGCGCGCGTCCAAGGCCACAAAAAAGAGCGCACGCAGCGCTGGTGCTGTGAAATAGGCAGAGCCATCCTCTTCCACCGGAACCGTGCCCAATACACGCGGCAAGGTAAAGGTGCCGACATAACTCAGCGGATCCATGCCGCCCGTAAAGTTGATGGGCTTCGGCAGCGACTCCAGGACCAGCAGCTGCTTGATCGTTCCCCGTTCAACACCGACCATCTGACGCCCCTCGTACACATTCTCCAGCAAAAACGTCCCGGTCTTCTGGCTCCAGTCGGTCTTGTCCGCGATCACCTGCTCGCGCACACGTGGAAGTATGGGCCGCGGTTCATGAACGATGCAGTTTGTAAACCCGGCTGGCAAGCTGAACAGCGTATGCTGACGCCCGCGATTGTCGAGCAGGACCACATCGCGTTCGCGCGCCGCCATGAACAGATTGTTTTCAAACGCCCAGGGATCACGGAAATGATTGCTCGTGCTGATATGGATCAAGTTGCGTTTCTCATCCGGTCCGGCCTTAGCGGAAACGCGCGCCACATAGCCGCGATGTTCGATCGAGCCATGCCCGGGCGAATCGATAAAGACCACATCCGAGGTATGCGGAATCGGTTTAGCATCAATGTAGAGTCCACCCGGATGCAGATTGCCGAAGAAGACGTTATGCTGCGTACCGTCCGGATTCATGGTCCAAAGGTGGTGATAGTTCACCTGACTGCGATCCACGTATTCCCAGCGCATAAAGAGGATGCGGCCATCCGGCAACGGCCATGGCGTATTGTCCTGCTCGATGTTGGCGGAAAGCGGACGGATATGCTGTCCGTCACCGTCGCAGCGGTTCAGCGTGGCGACCTGGGTCAGCCAGCAGTTTACCCAGCGCCGTGCCCGCGCGGAAGAAAAAGCGATGCCGCCATCCGGCAGATAACACGGTTCGATATCATCGTAAACACCATCGGTTAACGGACGCAGATTTTTCCCATCCACATCGATTTCGTACAGGTGATAGGTCGGCGAACTGCCTTTGCGATACGAGAAGAGGATTTTCTTCGCATCGTAGCTGACGCAGGGGTCGCGCACAGCGCCGCACGGATCATCGATTAAAACACGGAAGGCTCCCGTATGGATGTTGTAGGCGCACAACCGGCCTTCCCGGCCATAATTCACCTGCTCGGGAGAGAAGCACCAATACGAAAAATTGGCATACCAATGGCCGTCATTCGCATAACTGCGCGTCGCGAAGACGATTTCATCAAAGGCCCCGCACTCGCCGCGCTGCAGCTCGCCGACGCGTTCAGCAATCGAGGGCGGCGTATACGCAGGCGGAACCTCGCGGCAAAGCATGACGGCGTCATAGATAATCCAACTCGTCTTCTTCAGCGTCAGGACAAGTTCATTGTCGCCGACGCGGAACGCCTCCGCAGGCAGCGACATCAAGGTCCGTGCAGGCGCAAAGACCCCTTCCGCGCTTCCTGAGGCATCGCCCGAACCTTCGGGCATGGTGCATTGCTTGACGTAGCCATCGCCGTTGAGACGGACCTCCAACAGCGGCCGCGCAAGCGTATTCACATGCGCAATAACCAGCGTCAGCGGACGGTCAGGTTTTTCGCTGAGCGTAAAGTGAATGCGAAAAGGATGTTCCCGCGCCCCGGCCCAACGGTCATAGACATTCGGATGGATATAGGGCCACGCCTGCTTCGGATGCGATTCGCCCACGCGGAAGCAAACATCGCCTTTGATCATCTGTGCATACTGCTGCCAACCGTAGCCGTTTCCCAATGCGAATTCAGCCGGGCTGTGGTCCTCCTGCCCAATGGAAAAAAGCAGGGACGGCAGCGTTGCCATCGCCGTCATGCAGGTGCAGACCATGCACAAAATAACGTATTGTATCATCGTCCCCTTATCCTCCCCTTTATCGAGCCAACACCATCTGCATCATTGATAGCAAAGTCATACCCTCTGCGCAATGCAGAAGCCTCACCTGATCCAAAATAATCGCTCTGTTGCAGCGCGACGATGCTTCTGGCACGTTGCGGGTCATTGAGTACAGCATGGAAAATACAGCGCAAACGTTGTCCCCTCGTTCTCGACACTTTCAACCGCGACCAAGCCGTTATTCTGCGTAAGAATACCATGCACAGCGGACAATCCAAGACCTGTCCCGTTCCCTCCCGTTTTTGTCGTGAAAAAAGGTTCAAACATCCGCTGGCGGACATGCTCGCTCATGCCGCAGCCATTGTCGGCAACCGTCAGCCGCACATAATTTCCCGCTGCGGCACTATTCAGCAGAAACGGATCGTCGACAGGAACCACAGCCGTGGTGACATCGATCACGCCGTGGCGCTTGCTGGAGCGGACCGCATCGCGCGCGTTCGCAACCAGATTCGTCAGTACCTGTGTCATCTGCGCCACATCCATCGAGATCCAGCAGGCCTGCTCTGCAAGCGTCACGCGCAGGTCCGCCGTATCGCATACCAGTTTTGAGAGCAACCGCGACAGATCCCTGATGCACGCATTCACGTCCAGCAGTATTGGACAGACCTTATCCTGCCGTGCAAAGGTCAGCAATTGATGCACAATGCCGGTGGATTGCTCGGCCGCCTGGTAAATCAACTCAAGGTCTTCACGGATCGGACTGCCGGCCGGGACCTCCTGCAGCGCCAGATCCGTATGTCCGAGAATGGACTGAACCATGTTGTTGAAATCGTGTGCTACCCAGCTGGACATCACGCCAACAGCCTCTAAGCGTTGCGCCTTGCGCAGCGCTTCATTCTGACGACTCCGCATCATCTGCAAGGCGAAGATATTGGCCATCGACATCATGATACGACGGTCAATCGCGGTAAACGAGGCGCGCGACCGATGAAACCCGGCAACCAAAATCCCCCACACATGGCATTCAAGCCGGATCGGTGTCAAGAGCACGGAACGCATGCCCAACGTCTGCCATACATCAAAAAAATGCTGGCTGGTGGTATCGATAATTAACTTCTGGTGTCCCTTGGCAAAGCGTGGCGCGCACTGCGCAAACACAGCATGCAATTGCGCGGGAGTCAGAAGGCTAAACGAACGAACCTCGGGATTAAGCCGCTCAAAACGCAAACTGTAATGACCCAGAACGGAACAATCAATCAGCGCAACGCTTGCGCATGCGAGCTGCTCGAAGAGCGTCTCGGCGATCATGGAGAAACAGGCCCCGACGTCGCTCTCTACAACAGACTTCGCCAAGATGGCACTCATCTTTTGCTCGCTATCGATCAGATTCTGCAACCGCGTAATATCCATGAAGGTGCCGACAACCAGACACTGACCATTCGGCAATTGAAGCGGAAATTTCAAGACGCGGAAAACTTTGCGCGCATCAAAGCTGCCGTCTGTCTGTTCGATCACTTCAAAGGGTTTTTTGGTGCGCATCACGCGCCGATCATGTCGGCGGCAGGTTTTCGCGTTGAAAACACGGAAATCCAACTCCGCATCTGTCTTGCCGATAATCGAGTCGACAGAGCGTCCCACGGTCTCGGCAAAGGCCTTGTTACAGAGAACAAAGCGGAAGTCATGATCGGCATCCTTGACAGCGATGCCTAACGAGATATGGTCGAGCAGCGCGTCCAACAAAATATCATGTTCTTCACTGGTCATCTGGTCTACCTCCACCCTCGGTTTCGCTCGGAGACCGGCCGACTAATGCAGGCCCATCACCAAAAAAATCTGCTAGACTCACCTCATTTTGTGTGAACCAAGCCCGCGTATTGCAGGCCTATATCTGAATCCTATCTCCGTATAGAAGAGATGCGGAGTCGTGCGTAATCCGTCGACAGCTGCGCTCACGGTGCCGCAGGCGGCACCCATTCAACAACAACAGACCAGCCCAGTTCAGCGAAGAAGAACTGGATCAGGCTGCACGTATGTTCACGCGCCAGCGTCTGATACTCCTCTGCCTGAGCGGCCGTCTCAATCAATTTCTGCGCCTGTTGCATCGCTTCGTCGCGCAGACGATCCTCCGTCGCGCTGGCCGAGAACCAGCCCCGCTTGATATCGTAGGTCTGCGTACGCGTATGATCCACGCGCGCATGAAAAACATGCGGTTGCGGCAACCGAATCGTCGCTGAACGTTTGACCTGATCCTGCTGCACGATCTGCGCCTTGGCCAGATCCACGCTGATCAGCGCATCGCCCTTCACGATCCAGAGTCCACTGACACTGCCGACCGATCCCTTTAAAACATCCGCGACCTGCACCCGCAGCGCCACGAGGTGCGAGAGCTTTTCCAACTGCCGCACGGTAATTTCGCGATGACCGCGCCAAACCTGTGATGCCCAGAATCCAGCACCGATGATGCCGATCACGAGCACCCCTAGCGCCAACAGACGAACGCGCCTCATTGCAGACCTCCTCGTGTCGTCTGATTGGTGAAGTTAATCTCATGCCCCTGCCACTGAATCGGCGCGCCTGAATCAGGCCGCATACGCGCAAGCAGCACGCTGATCAACACGAGCAGCGCCGCCAGCACAAGGAATCCGATCAGCATCCAGATTTTCTGTGTGAGTGCACGTTTCATTCCGTTAAATACAGCAACAGCGTATCCATCAGTTCATGGATCGCGGCATAGTGCCCTTTCGGCACCTGCACAATATCTTTCGCACGTTGGACGAACGGGCCAGGCGCCATTTCGTCGCCGCACTGTTCAATTAAAGCCTTTACGGATGCAGGCGTCGTCTCCACATGGAACTGCAAGGCAATCGCCCGCTCGCCCCATTGAAACGCCTGATACTTGCACCCTTCGCTGCGCGCCAGCCAAATGGCACCCTTGGGCAGATCGAAGGTCTCGCTATGCCAATGGAAGGCCATGGTCTTACGCGGAAACATAAAGTGCATGTCCGATTCCGCCGGTACGTTTAGCACGGGATACCAGCCGATTTCACGCACCGCATTCTTGTACACGCGCGCACCGAGGACATGCGCGATCAACTGCGCCCCCAAACAGATTCCCAATGTAGGGATTCCCGAGTGCAACGCGCGGCGAATAAACGCCTTCTCTTCCATCAGCCAGGGGTATTGCCGCTCATCGTGGACGCTCATCGGTCCGCCCATGATGATCAGCAGATCCAACTCCGCGCAATCCGGGAACTGAGGCTTTTCGTAAAGCGCGGTATGCGTAACCGTATACCCATGCGTCGCTAGCCAATCGTCCATGCGACCAATGCCTTC
Source organism: uncultured Akkermansia sp. (assembly GCA_964567125.1). GTDB lineage: Bacteria > Verrucomicrobiota > Kiritimatiellia > RFP12 > UBA1067 > CAZMLC01. The sequence goes on along the minus strand of CAZMLC010000031.1, from coordinate 12,884 downwards.
AAACGGCACATGCTGTAAATAATGCGCACGCATCTTTGCCTCCTTTTCACTGTTCCACAACGCGGAAGTAGCGGTTTTAACCAGCGCCCTTCTTTGATACTTCTAGTGTACCGCCTCTTGGAGGGATCGTCTATCTGAAAATCACACCGAATGCGGTCGGAAGCAAGCGCTCGCGCGCTGATCCGCCTCTCCTTTTTTCCAGAATATCCTGACTTGTTTTCAGACTGCACGAAAAAAAGTCCCGGCAACCGATTATTACGGTTTGACTTTTGCGTCTATTTTGCTATTCTAACACCCATTTCCACGCCATTCGGAGCGTAGCGCAGCCTGGTAGCGCGTTTGGTTCGGGACCAAAAGGTCGAGGGTTCAACTCCCTCCGCTCCGACCATTTTTTGAGAAAACCTCGAGAACGTTATTGTTTTCGAGGTTTTTTGCTTTAAGCGCCTTGCACATCTCCGCAGGACATCCTGCGAGACCGCCTGATTTTCCATAAAAAATCCATCGCCGATATTTCGTCCCACGCTGCAGGCTTGCATCTTTCTGGCCTCTTGACTAATAAACAGACAAGGCAAGTCATAAAATCTACCTCGTCTTCCTGCGAAAAGAAGGCTTTTCAACCCATTTTTGCCAGATTCCACAATTTAAAACCAACCGAACCGCAGTCGATCCCACCGTACTGCTCGTTCGCGTTGCCATCGTAGGCACAGAGGTCCATTACCATGTGCAGCGCAGTCCACGTAGTCCCAGCGCGTGTAGATGAACATCCTGTTGTTGCCGAGCATGGTGCCATGCGACGTAGCGTGGAAGCAGGCGGTACGCTTTAGCTGTGACCGTGTCGTATTTCGCCGTCACTTTCTCCACCATTACCTCAGACGCGTTTCCCCGAAAGGGCCCGTGAACTGCGCGTCCAACGATCAATGGCTATGCCGTCCCCACCGTCATAAAAAGCGCCCGGAGCCGGATTGCCCCGGCCCCGGGCGCTGCATGCCGAGAGTGGTCATATATTATTAGTGGGTGTGTGGTCTGTATCTTCTTGAAATTCCAATTTGCCAAGAACATCATTCGCTTACCTTGGTTTTCGCGAACACATTTCGAAGACCAACAAGCCGCCAGCCATCACAGCCTCATGCGTCAACGTGGTATTCGTAAACGTTTTGCCATTTAACTGTACACTTTGAACATACAGATTTTCGCGGGAGATGTTCTTCGCTTCTACCGTGAACCTTTTGCCATTGGGAAGGTTCAGAGTAACCTTGGGAACCTGCGGTGCGCCGAGGACATATCCACGTCCGCAGGGATCGAACGGGTAGAAGCCCATGACCGAAAAGAGATACCAAGCCGACATCTGGCCGCAGTCGTCATTGCCGCACAAGCCGCCGGGCGTGGTGCCGTACTGGGTATCGATAATTTTACGAACAAGTTCCTGCGTGCGCCACGGCTGCCCCGCGAGCGTGAAAAAATACGCCACGTGATGACTGGGTTCATTGCCGTGCGCATACTGGCCGATCATCCCCGAAACGTCGACCAGAGCGCCGATGCCCTCAACCTTGGAAGGAAGCGTAAAGAGCGACGCCAACTTTTCGCAGAAGGCCGTGCGCCCGCCCATCAGTACAATCAATCCTTCGGTATCGTGCTGCACATGCCACGAGTACTGCCAAGCATTGCCTTCGGTATAGTCGCCGCCGCTGGTGGCGTTGTGGTTGATCTTGAGCGGGTCGAACGGCGTTCGCCAATTACCTACGGCATCGCGTCCGCGCATGAACCGCGTTTTGGGACAGAAAAGATTGCGGTAAAGCTGTGCACGCTTGTTGAAATAAGCCGCGTCCGCCGTCTTGCCCAGCGCTTCGGCCAAACGCGCCGCGCAGGCATCGTCGTAGGCGTATTCCAACGTGCGGGAAACGCTCTCGCCGGGAACGCGGTCGAACGGCAGATAGCCATACTTTGTGTAGAGGTTCCAGTCCGATTTGAAATGATCGACGGTCAGCGACGTTTTGATCGCCTGAAACGCCTCTTCCGGGTCGAAACCACGAAAGCCTTTCAGATAGGCGTCAACGATCACCGGCACGGAATGGTTGGCGACCATGCCGAAGTTCTCTTTGCCCCACAGCGTCCAGATCGGCAGGAAGCCCTGTGTCCGATAGTGGGCAAGCATCGTTTGGATAAAGCTGTCCACGCGCTCGGGAGCAAGGATCGTATAGAGCGGATGCGCGGCGCGATACGTGTCCCAAAGCGAAAGCGTGGAGTAGTATACATAGCCTAGAGCCTGCGCGACAGCATCGTCCGCGCCTCGGTAGCGGCCGTCGGTGTCGGCGATGTTGTTGGGCTGGATGAACAACCGATAGAGCGACGTGTAGAATACCTTCCGCTGATCCGGGGTCCCGTCCATCTCTGCGCGGCTCAGCAACTCATTCCACGCCTGCCGTGCCCGCTCGCGCACAGCCGCGAAGTCCCAGCCTGGCACCTCATCCACCATGTTTTTTTCCGCGCCCGCCACACTGACGGTGGAAATCGCGACTTTCACCTGCAAGATCTCGCCGGACTTGAGATCAAAGTCCAAAACATAACGCGGCCCCTTTTCGCCGGGACGAACAGCCAAACGCTGAACAGACGTGTAGGGTTTGTCCATTTGTAACGCGAAGAACACCTGCCGGGGCACCCAACTGGTGGCGCAGTTGTGGCCGGTGATCGCCCAATGACCGTCCCCCAGGCGCACCTCGCTGGATGTGATATGCGTCCGCAGTTCTGCCTCGCTGCTGACGACGCCGTACTGGCAATCGATCAGCAGGCGCGCGGGTCCTTGCCCGTTGTAAGTGTAGCGGTGGAACGCCACATGCGGCGACGCCGTCAACTCGACTCTTACATCGAAATCCGCCAGCGTCACGCCGTAGAAACCGGGCGATGCGCTCTGCGTTATTTTGTCGTAGGCGCTGTGATAGTTCTCCCGTAATGCAGCCCCGGTGAACGGTTGGAGCAGAATATCCCCGAGTTCGGGGTTGCCCGTCCCGTTCAGATGGTTCTGCGAGAAACCCCAGATCATCGTGTCGGAATACAGATACCCCGAACAGTGGAACCAGTCGCCGTTGCCGGTGTCCGGACTGGCCTGAATGCTGCCGAACGGGCAACAGGCCCCAGGAAAGGTATGGCCCTTCTCGGAACAGCCGATAAACGGGTCCACAATGCGCACATAGTCAAAGGATGCCCCCATGACAGGCAAGGCGGCGCAGAGCAGTACAGACGAAAATTTACTCAGTGCAACAAGCATTTACGATCACACCCTTCCCACATATTTTGCCAAAAGCCCTTGCGACACGAACCCGGTCTGTTTTCAAATTGGATAAAGGCACGCGCATCTTTCATACGCCCTCCGCCCCCTTTGACCAGCTCCTTTCTCCCGCCGCCGTCCCGTCGGAGCGGATGCAGGCGATCTTCAGCGAGCGGCTATCCGCATCCACGCGGATGACCGTCGCCGAGGCCAGGTCCGGCCCACCCCCGATGAAGACCGGCCATGCGGCAGGAGCGCGCCCGGGCGGTGCGAACGCGAGCAGCTCCGCACGGTGGTTGTGACCGCAGATCAGGGCCGTCACGCCGCCCGTGTCGAACAGCGGCGCGAACCGTGAAATCAACCGGTCCTCACCCGCCTCCCGTTTCCGCCAGTCTGGAGCGATGTGCATGACGACGATGCGCCACGCCGCCGACCGGAAGGCGGCTGAGGCAATCTCCCGTTCGAGCCACGCGCGCTGCTCCTCGATATAGGCGTCGCAGTCTGCCAGCCCATTGAGATCCGCGTGACCGTCCGGGAAGCACTCGCCGCTGTCGAGGAACACGACGCGCGCTGCACCGAACGTCATGGCCGCGTAATACCGGTCCTCCGTCAGGCAGAGGCGGCGCTTGAGCGACCGAGCGGTCGCCCCGCGCATCTCATGGTTACCGCGCCCGAAGAAGCAGGGCATGCCCCGCCCGGCGAACCACGCCATCGGCAACAGGGCGTTCGCGGCGATGTCGTCCCCGCTCTGCGGGTTCTGGATAACGTCGCCGTTCAGCACAGCGAAGCGGACGCCCTCGCCGGCGCGGTGTAGAAGCAGAGGATAATTCTGAACGCGGCTGTGGACGTCATTGAAGACTGCGAACGATGTCGCGCCGTCGGAACCCTCCAGCGCAGAGAGGCGCAAGACGTCGGAGACCGCAGCGGGCCCGAATGTCACGGCGTTGCGCTGGAACGCGGTGATCGGCCGCGAGACCGCGCGCAACCGGATCGGCTTCGTCGGGTCGTACCCCTCAATCACGGCCCGCTGCAGCGTGCCGCCGGCTTGCCGCAGACCGTCCTCGGCGTACCACGCCGTCCGCCAGACCGTAGAGGCGCCGACCGCATCCTCCTGCGTGTACTCGACCCGTCCGTCCGCCGGCGACGCGGTCACCCATCCGACGCCCAGTCGGCCGCCACCCATCGGCTGCGCCCAGGGCCGCACGTCGATCAACCCCGCGCTCCAGGCGGACTGCACCTCGTTCCATGCCTCTGACTCTTCCCGCAGCATTGGCTGTCGGTCGGCCGCATTCCCGTCCGTCGCCATTACAGCCCCCACCGCAGCGGACCCTGTCAGAAAAACTCTCCGGCTCACGCGCATCTTATCCCCTCATGTTTTATCGTGACTGACCCCTATCCTCCGGCTCAACCGACAAACGGGTCAACAAACCGTGTGTAATCTGGCCGTACAGCCACTGCCGACTGCGCCGCCCACAAAACAACGGTGACCATGCAAATCGCCTTCACCATCGCATTCACCATGTGTACACGCGCGTCCCGTATGGTTCCAGATCAATGCGGAATACCCCCTCATTCACATCGACAACCTCCTCGCTCATCTTGAAGTAGTCCTTCATCTTTGCGTTGGTCTTCTTCACTCCCGGGGTAAGAGTGGGGAGAAGCGCTACTGTTTCCAGTTTCTCCGGCGTACTATTGACCATCAGCACGTAACGTTTCGGGCCTTGCGCGTACAGGCACCGAAGCCTGCCGTCCTCCGATGCGAATGGTACACGCACCGGTGCCGTCAATGCGGGAAGCATCGCGGTCACCTCTGCACAGATATTGGAAATGGTCGCCTGCTGTTCGGGGCTGTTCTTGCAGCCGATCCCGATCTTGCCACCGCCCGCCTGAGACCAAGGATACCAGATGATACCGCGCGCGTCGCACGTCAGGGCGAGGTAAGCGGTCGCACGCATCTCTTCCGGCGTCTCCTCCTTACCGAACGCGCCAGGCACGAAGATGAGTGGCTTCATGCCCTTCAAAGCGGCAACCGCCAGAGGAAGGCACTCGACGGCTTTTTTCGGTTCCCCGTAGGGGTCAATCGCAAACACATCGGCAAATGAAGCGTGCTCTGCATACGCATCCTCGCGGCAGGACACTGTGTAGACCGGATGATTCTCATCCGCCTCGTGAAGCGTGCTCCGCAGTTCTTCCGCCACCCCATAGCTGCCTTCCGAAGGCTCGTCCACCCCGTACCACATCAGTATAGCCGGATTGGCTCCGTGATTCTCAACAACGTCCTTATAAATGCGTCTGCGTTTATGGTTGAATTCGTAAACAACTTTGAGCCCGTTCGCGGAAGCCTTGGCGAGACCCCGGCTTACACCGAAAGCGTCAACGCCCGTATGCCACGCCCAGAATTGGACAGTATTTATTCCCAGCATCGAGACGTCCTTATAATCACCAGTCGGAACATGATAAAGCCCAAGAGGAAAGAACGGCTTGCCGTTGACAAGGAGGGTGCCGTCTTCATCGACAATCGTCTGCGCCGGAGATGGCGCGAGTATCCGGAAGCAAGTCTCTGCATCCGCGAGTGTTTTGCGTGCGTTCTTAAGATCCTTCAGCGAGGCCTTCAACGTGTAGTTCCCCGCCGTCAGCGACTTATCCAATAGCACAGGTTGGCGCCAAGCGAGTTGAACGTTATTCGTCGCCAGCACAATATTGGTCGACGCGACCTGATTGCCGCAAGGGTCAAATACCGCGAAATTGATGCCCGCGCCAGCCACTTTCTCCTCATCGGGTGCCAACGTGACACCGAAGTTGACTGAAGAAAAGCGTCGCGCAGTCGATAGAATGCCGCGGTAGGCGGGCGGCGTTACGGTCAACAGTTGCGGTAGTTCGGCCTTGCGCTCGAAGAGCTGAATCTTCTGTCCATCGTTTTTGAGGAATAAGCGTGTCGTGACCGCCCCGCGAACCGTGATCCGGTAGGGAAGCTCAAAGACCGTGTCCGTGACTTCTCCCTCAAATTTCTGGGGTTTGCCGTTTTCCGGGACGACCTCGTAAATGAATCCGCACGCATTTTTCGGCGCACTGCCCTCGAACACAAGCCGCATTTTCCCATCGCCAAAGGCGGGCTGCGGCAGATCAAACGATTTCAGCGCAATACCCGCGCGCGTCAGTTGCAGGCAGGCGTAAAAGTTGACGAACTGCTTCGTCCCCGGCTGCCGCAAGGCGGAAAGCGAGACCAGCCCCTTGCCGACCGTCTGAGCGAAGGTGACGGGAAACCCCTCGCTGCATTTCGCTACCGTCTGCCATTTCGTATCCTTTGGCGGCTCGAGAAAATGGGGCCAACTGTTGGGCTCGCTGATGTGACACGGAAAAAACCGTAATGGATGCGGTGGTTCAGCGTCCGCCGCATAGCCGTTCACCGTCCACTGCGACGAGTTGCATTTACCCGTCTCAAGCCCCCCGAACCGGGGGTCGATTCCGGCCAGCCAAGCGCGGCCAGCCGGGTAGCTGCCGTCCGTCACGGCAATCAGCCCGCCATTCTCAACAAACGCCCGAAAAGCCTTCGAATCCTTATTGTCTGGCGGCTGAGGCCAAAAGAGAGGTGCCGCGACGAGCATGTCGTAATTGCCAAGATTGTCGGCGAGTTTCCGCATGTCGTTTGTCGTACACCGATAACGGTCGGCGTCCCACCCCAGCGTGCTCAACGCGTTATTGAACTCGTCGTGGTGCGACCCCTTTTCCCCCAGCAGAAGCGCAATACGGGGCTTTTGTGCTTCAGCGATAACGGCAAATCCCGCACATGCGAGAAGAATGATGACCTTCATGTGTGTTTTGTCTCCATCAACATACTGCATTGCCTAATCTCACTTCCCTGTTCTTCTTTTACATGATGCGAATCACGGTGCCACGAGGACCACGTTCGCGTGTGTAGAAGCCAACGTACGTGGCGTCCGTCGCTGCGTCGTAGAAAACGCCCGTCGCGGTCGCGGCCGTTGCATCGAGAGCGGAGGTGTCGTAAGCCATGCGTCCGTCGGCAATCAGCGTGTTCACGTCTGACACGTGATTGCCCGCCCACTTGAACCCCCAGCAGACCGAGTCCGCCGCACCTGCGTCCAGAACAGCCTTTTTTTCCGGCGGCGGCGCGACAAACATGATGCTGTAGCCGCCCCCGTCCGCGACCAGCGACAGGGCGTTGACGCTCATGCGCGAGGCCAGTGTACCGTCCCTGAAGATCAGACCTGCGGACTTACCGTCCACGCGCACGCGTACCGCGCCGGAACGGGATATGTTGATCCGGTTGGTCACCGCAAGTTCCATACCGTTGAGTTCCAGCAAGCCGCGGTTCGACTCCGCAACCGGAGACCCGTTCCCGATGTACTGCTCGTAGGCTCCTCCTCCGGCAATACCTGCGCCGCTCCCGAGCGTCACGCGTCCATAGTTGTTCGTAGCGGTGCCACCGGTACCGATGTAAACCCGTTTGAGAAAAGCGCAGGTGAGATTGGTTGAAGCCCCCGCATCCAGAATGCCGTAGGACGAGGCCCCGTTGTTGCCGACAGTCAAATCGCCGCTCATTTCCAACGTTATGGGATCCTCTACCGCACCCAGATCGAGAATGCCGTACGCAGTGCCAGTACTGGCCGCCGATGCGTTGCAGCCGATGCTGATGCCGTCGGTCAGGTTGATCTCGATCCGGCATCTGCCGCCCCCCGCGACCGATACAATCCCCGTGGCGCAACTGTCGGCGGCGGCGTTCCCGATGTTCACCATGCGGATCGGAAGAAACGCGGCGTTGGATCCGAACAGGATGGCTCCGTAGGCATTGTTCGCGTTATTAGCGACGGAAACCCCGCGGTACCGCACCTGCACGGGTATCTCCGTCCGCAGGTCAATGAGGCCTCGGACGGAAGCGTTGGCTCCCGGAGCGTTACCGACTATCAGGTCGATTGTCCCGACGCTGGTGCTCTCATCAGGCCCCAACTGGACGGGACCGGTGGCGTCGCGCAGATCCAGTTCGCCTGACGCGCACGAGTTATAGCCGGCGATGCCCGCCGAAAGCGGCCCTTTCCAGATGAACGAGCCGCCGGCCAGCGACACCCTCCCGGTCGAGGCGGGGTTGTCGTTGCCAGAAGACCCGATTGTGAGCGTGCGTCCCGTTTCGGAGGAGAGGGCGACGTTGGTGAATGTCAGTTCCGCAGGTCCCTCCGTGTTGAGTCCGACGCTGAAGGAAGCCGAGGTAACCGGCACGGGAGACGCGCCTTCGCCGACAATTGCGATCCCGTTTGTAAGCGATGGTGTGAGGCTACCGCTGCCCAGCGAATTGGTGACTGCGGGATTGCTGCCAGGCCAGAACCGAACGACGGAGACTTCGGTGAACGGTGTCTGCGCGGCGTTCGCGGCGCAGGCCACGCCCCACGCCTTGGCACCAGACTTGAAGGCCGTATCGTGGCTAAGACCGTCGTTGTTATTGTTGCCGGAGACGGGGTCCACATGGTAATCGGCGAGAGCCATCCCTGCGAGAATAACCGTTAGCGCAGCGGCGATCAAAACAGACAATTTACACTTTGTTATCATGTTATCACCCTTTCGTTCGACATGAGACTTGTCGTTATCTGAGTCCAAAGTACTCCATTCGTTAACGAGAGACAAGCAAGACAGTTGCCAGACAGTTAGAAAATGTATTATGACTGGAACTCCAATCGGGAACCGGCGCTGACATGCCTTTCACTACAAATGGCGTCCCCAGATTCGCCAGACCATGCAACACGCGCACAGGCAGAGGGATCCGCTGGCCGCGGCACCGGTTACATCGCGCAACACCACCTGCATAGCGAAGAGAAAAAGCGTGACCTGCGCCAGCATCACGAAAGGCACGGAGACGAGGTCGCGACGGTGCTCGCGTCGATCTTCATCGCTCAACAGCCGCGCGTATTTTCCCCAGAACCCGAAGGGCCGCGTGACGCGGACAAAACGCTCAACCACCGCTTCTGGCACAGGCGCAGTCAACAGAGAGCCCACTACCGTACCCGCCAGCGAACACCCCGCCGCGACCGCGAATTGCAAGCCCTCGCCCCACCCCGGGAAACAGACGCGCTGCGTAAGGGTTCCCGCCATCCCGCAAAAAATCCCCGCTGCCGCCCCGACCGCGTTGCATCGTCCCCAATAAAGGCGCAGGAACATCGGTGCGCAATTGCCGGCCGTAAGCCCCATCGCCAACCAGGCGCAAAGCCGGTTCAGGTCGGGCGCGCCGACGCCGCCCCAGAAGCCCAACGCAGCGATCAGGAGCGAACTCAGATAAGAGGCCCCCATCAGTTCGCGGTGTCCGGCCTGCGGACGAAACAGGTTCTGGTACAGGTCTCGCACACAAGTGGCCGCTGCGCTGTTGACCGCGCAGGCCAGCGTAGACATCATCGCCGCAAGCAAGGCGGCCAGCACAATGCCGCGTATCACCGGCGGCAGACTGTCAACCAAAACGGACGGGATCACGCGCTCCGCGAACCCGGATGATATTGCTCCTGACATGCCCGCCGGAGATTTCGCCAGCAGCAGAATGCCCAGCACGGCGAATCCGATCATCATCGGCCACCTGAAGGCGATCATGAGCCCCTGCAGCAAAGTCTGCACGCCGCAGGCGCGGTCGTCTCGAGCCGCGAAGTAACGCGTCTCGTTCCCAAGCCCCATGCCGCCCACAACGGCCCGTAATAGACAAAGTGCGGCGAATGTGGACAGCCCTTCGTAGCCCACGTATCCCGAAGGCAGTCCTGAAACGTGCGCGGAGGGCCAAGCGCTCATCCAATCGGACACGCCCGTGACGCGGGTCGCGAGGTCGCCGGAAAACCCTTCCGATCCGACCGCCAGCCACGCTGCGCCACCGACCAGCAGACAGGCCGAAAGGATCACCACACCATGAATGAGATTCGTCATCGTCACGCCGTAGAAACCAGCCCCGACTGTATAAGCCACCGCAGCTAAGGTCACTAGCGCCGTCACAACCATTGGCGGGTACGGCAGCAGAACAGCGAAAAACAGCAGCGCACCCTTAACAATGTAAGCCAGCAGGCCGACCGTGACCACCACATTAAAGAGAGCGATCGCGGTACGCAAAACAAGGGCGGACGAGCCTCCTCCGAAGCGGAAAGCAATCCACTCCGCCGCGGTCATACAACCAGACCTCCGATGCCATTTCCCGACCCAAAGCATCAGAAACGCGAGGGCCAGAACCGCTCCGCCACGAAATTCAACATATAGTCCACGCGGCCCCATCAGAAAGAGAAACGAGGTAATCACCATGGTACCCGAGAGGTCGAACCAGTCCGTCATGCCCGAAACACCCATCAGAAACGGTCCGAACTTCCGCCCGCCAAGAAAATAGGCGTCCAGCCCCCCAGAAGCCTTACGCGCAAGCGCCAGCCCAATGAGCGGAACAGTCAAGCAGTAACCCGCAGCGATGAGAAGATCAGTCGTCATAAGCCCAGTGGTTAGAACGGTTTACGGTTCAGCGGCTCAAAAAGCGAGAGACGCGCGATTTACAGCTTCAAATTGTCCGATATCCGTAACTGGCCGAGCCAATCTATTACGTGCGCGTTGACTCTACAAAACAGCCATTTATAATTTTCGTTACCGTCTAAGATTATAATACTCGTTTTTCCCCATAAAGCAAGACAGTTACAAGACGGTTAAAAATTAATCTCTGGGCTGGAAATCCAAACGAGAAGCGGGCATACTACAAGATATGTCACAGCAAAGTCATGGAGGATTTACTCGTCTACGGCCATTGGCTGAAGCGCTGGGTCCCTTCAAGGGATTCAGAGAAGTTGCATGCAAGCAGGATCTGGTCCACGACACGCTGGCGCGACTGGCCGCGAGGGCGAAGACAGACAAGCGCGGCGTACTATTCCACACTGTGCGAGAGACGGCAGTCTATTTTGGCGTGTCGCTTTGGACGGTTGGCGCGGTATATCGCCGCCTGGAACGCGAAGGCACTATCGTGCGTATCCGCGGATCGCGCACAATCATCCCCGCACGACGAGGGGTCGCTCCTCAAGGACGCGTCCGCGGTGTGATAGCAATCATGGTCTGGCTGCCCGGTTTCTTACACGTGCCTGACGTGAGACAAGCCGTGATGTTAGCCGAAGAGCGGCTGCGACGTTCGCAATTCGTGGCTGACATCGTTTTCTATCATGAAGAGGACAAGACAGACCCTGCTCTGGCCGCCCGCGTGATCGCGCACGAGCCCGACTGTGTCCTCTGGTTCACCCCGAAAGGCGATGACCGCTCAGTCATCGAAACCATTTCAGATGCTGGCATCCGCGTCGTCTGCATTATCGACAGGCCCGTGAAAACCCGCGCGCCGCAGTATGCCATCAGTTGGCGACGGGGGCTGCGAAAAGTCCTTAAAGCCTGGCATGATGACGGCGTGCGCCGTGTTGTAGTCCCCGTCGGCATCCGGCGCGAGACAACCTGCACGCACGTTCTGGAGGAAGAAGCGACAGCAGCTGGGCTGACCGTAGAAGATTACCACTGGAAGGGCGGTGACATGGAGAGCTACGTCTCGGAACTTGCCGCATTACATGACGCAGGATTAGTACTCGACGATGACCTATGGGACGGACGACTGTGTACATTATTGCCTCGTCAGGCCGTGCGTTTGCTTTCGAGGCGACATGTACTCACGCCTCGAACCATGCCGATAGACCAGTCCTTGTCCCGCTCAGCCAAAACTGAAGCACTGATCATGCCGTGGCCTGTTATCATCGACCGAATCGTCACCGATTTGGCGTCAGGAATACTCTACGGTGATTTCAAGAAGGTCGTTTTTGAAGCCGATTGGCGACCAAACATTCCCATCAGGGAAATCGCACGCCTGAATGACTATGAGAACGCCGGTCTCGCAGACCTTAAACAAGCACTGAAAGGCGACGGTTAAAATTCGACTTTGTTCTGTATTTCTTAGAAGTGGGTTCCCCTAAGGTCCCCTTCAACTCCCTCCGCTCCGACCATTTTTTGAGACGTTTTGGAAAACCGGAAAAACCGCGTGTATTCCCCCGCAAAAAGTCCGACAGGTAATGAAGAATCCCTGCTGAGGCAATACAGCGAAGTCTTCATCCATAAACTGGAACGCAAGATGGCACAGTTGGAACAAGCCAACCGAGCCTTGGAAAAAGACATCACCGAACGCAAACGCACAGGCATCTAAAACATGGACAGTACAGGGCTGCTGACGCCATCTTTATTCCTTCTTTTTCCAAAGAGTACCCGCACCTCATTGCGAATCAGAAATAACGCAGATAGATATAAACCGTACAGAAAATCAGACTGAGGATCATCATCGGAACACCGATCCGGCTAAATTCCCAAAACGTAAATCCCTGATTGTTCCGCTTCGCGATCTGCGAAATCACAACATTTGCAGAAGCCCCCACCAAGGTCCCATTTCCCCCCAAGCAGGCCCCCAGTGCCAGTGACCAGAAAAGCGGTTCCGAAATGCGCTGCGCAATGAGGACTTCCGATCCCTCTAACCCCATCTGCTTGGCAAAGACAGGTGTCATGCTCTGAACCAGCGGGATCATTGCCATCACAAGAGGAATGTTATCCACAATTGCGGAGGCAATCGCGCTGAACCAGAGAATTGCCAGCG
>CAZMLC010000030.1:6804-29349 GCA_964567125.1 uncultured Akkermansia sp. | reverse complement strand
TGAACGTCGGTTTGACCAACTTGGCCTTCAATGGCAAAACGGTGACGCTTGGAAACGCCGGGACGTTGGGGACATTGCTGCTCAACAAGGATTTGACGGATGCGTCGGGCGCGTTGACCTTTGCTAGCAACGAGGGGTTGATCGTGGCTAATGCCGATCCTGTGCGCATCGCGCCGCAGATCACAGGCCCGATGACGCTGTCGATTCTTGCGGGTGTGGACAATATCAATGCGACGGGCAACCGTACGATTCGGTTGAGTAACACCAATAACACCTTTACGGGCGGCTTGCATATTTTGGTCGGTCGTGTGATGCCGGAAAGCACGAATGCCAATGTCTTTGGTTCAGGCGATATTTGGGTGCATGGTTTGCCGGGAACGTTTACGGAACCAGACACCGCGAATCACAATGCGTTTGGTGGTCAGCTCTATCTGCTGGGAGGCGTGCTGACCAATCGCCTCTATCTGTCCGGTCAGGGAAGCGAGGGCTTCGCTGCACTGCGCTTAAGCGGAAATGTTACGGTGGCAAGCGAGATCAACGTGACGAATCGTGCCACAATTCGCGTGGATACGAATACCGTTGCGGCATTGACGGGCGAAATCAAGGGCAATTCCTTGCTCCGTCTCTTCGCTGAGAATGGCTCCACGCTGACGGTGTCGCGTCCGATGAGTTATACCGGGGGTACGTATATTGGCGCGCCTCAGCTGGTCGGTTCAGGTAACGGGGGACTGGGCGATGTCCGTCTTGCGGCAAACGCAACGTTGGGTACAGGACCGATCGTGAATCATGGAAGCTTGGTGATTGATCGTACGGAAGACTGGACCGTCGCATCGCTGACAGGAACCGGACGCGTGGTGAAGGCGGATGCGCGGCAATTGACGTTTTCTGTACCCGTGCAGATCAACGGGGCGATTCTGGATGCTGGTGAAACCCTGCTGTCCACGGGCACCAATACCATCGGTTATCTCGGTGGACAACGCGGTGCTCGGGTTGCTGGTGCGGCGGGAACGGTCACGCTGCTGTTGGGAAATGACGAGTCGCGGCACGCTGAATTTTCCGGCATGATCGCCAATGGTAGCAGCGTGGTCGGTATTGTGAAAAAAGGCGCGAATACGCAGATCTTATCGGGTACGAATACCTATTCAGGTCCGACGGTTGTACAGGCCGGAACGCTTAAACTGAAAGGCTATCTGCTGGATGATTTTCCCCTGTTGGCCGAGTCCGCCACGTTGCGGCTGGATGCGGCGCGGCGTGCGAATACGGTATCAACCAACAGCGCGGGTTTTGTAACCCAGTGGCAGGACAGCAATGTGCCGTCGCTGCTGTTTACGCAGGCTAACCCGCTGATGCAGCCGACCTACGATGCGGCTGCGGTCAATGGGGTTGGTGCGATTCGTTTTGCCGGCGGTCTCTTCGATGGCGTGGCTGTGACGAATCGCCTTTCATGCGTGGCGAGCAGTTCTATTTTTGAACAGACGATCTATGCGGTCAGTCAACCGCTTGCGTATCGCACGTTTGACGGATTGATTGGTTCAACGGGCGGCGATGTCGGCATCCGGTTGAGCGGCCTCAACAACTGGGATTCCGCGTTCCCGCGCTGGGGCGTCACCGGCAATACGAACTACACCATCAATGGACGCGTGTCCTCTTCCGCATTTCCCTCTGGTAAACCGCATTTGATGCGGACACGGGTGACGGGCGTCCAGGACATTGGCAAGTCGCTTTCGATCGGGCAGTTCTTTGATAACACGGGAAATTATCCGCGTGCGTTTAACGGATACATTTGCGAAATCGTGATGTTCAAGCGGCTGCTGACAGATGGTGAAGACAGCGCGGTCTCCACCTACTTGATGAATAAGTGGGGCATTACCAATTCTGTGAGCGCGACGCAGCAGGCGAATATCCTGCCGGTCGCAAGCCCCGTGACAATCCAAAGCGGTGCGGCGCTGGATCTGAATGGGGCGCGGCAAACCTTTGCATCGCTCTCCTGCTTCGGCGGTACGTTGCGCAACAGTAGCGAAAAGGCTGCGGATCTTGAAATTCAATCGGGTGAGGTTTCCGCAGTGCTTCAAGGCGCGCTGAACATGACCAAGAGCAGCGCCTCGACAGTTCCCATGACGATTGGCCAGGGGTCAAGTTATACGGGTGTTTTGACTGTGAGTGAGGGCACGCTCCTGCTTCAGACGTGGAAAACGCATACGCTGCCGGTGACTTCGGGACGCACATTCCAGCTCGATGCCTCCGATGTGTCGTCGGTTGTGACGAATGCGGGCGGCGAAGTCACCACATGGAAAAATCTGGGCTCTACAGGGGGTGATTTCGCGAAGGATCCTGACAATCGCACTACATTGCCGTTGTATAGTTCGGGCGCGTTCGGTGGGCGCGGTGGTCTCTGGTTTAGAGGCGATGCGACAACAATCACGAATCGCTTAACTTCGACGACAACGTCGACCTTGCGGACCATTTTCTTTGTGACGCAAACTGATGGTTATACCAGTTGCGCAGGCTTATTCGGTCCGCGGAATGATGATAGTGGTATTCGTTTGTCAAATAGTTCAAACTGGGATTGCTATCGTTCGGGGGCAACGGATCAGGGTTTCGGATATGCGAGCAACTACTTCGTCAACGGTGTGAATACGCGGACTTTTACACCCTCGACCCCTTATATTTTCATGGTTCGGGGTAATCAGCCCAATTGGTCGAAATCATGGACATTGGGCAATCATTTCTATTGGCTAGGAGGCATTGCGACGCGGAGTTACAATGGCCTTGTTGGCGAAGTGATCGCCTATGATCGGACGTTGACGCCTGACGAGCAGCAACAGGTGGAGGCCTATCTGACCAAGAAGTGGATCAATGCCCGGCCCGTCGATGCAAATATGCTGGCGACCTCGACGCAGCTGGTGCTGGGCAATACAGCGACGCTTGACCTTGGGCGCATGGACCAGACCGTGCAGAGTGTCTCGGGCGGCGGTGTTGTGACGAACGGTGCCTTGACGATCAGCGGCGCGGTGCAGGTCGCCGCGGACGGTGCGGGCGATGTGGATGCGCTCGGTTTTGATACGCTCACAGTGGCTGATGGTGCGAAAGTGACGTTCACGGGAACGCCGAAGAGCGGTTCCTTGATCTTGCAGGCGAATCAGCTGACGGTGAATGCGTCGACCTTGCAGGTCTCCGCAGGGTGGATGCTGAAGGCGAAAGACAACGGACTTTATCTCTATCGGACAGGATCGCTGATGATCGTCCGATAACGGGTAACCCTATGTTTGGCGCTGAACAGATTCTGCCGCGTCCGCGGACGATCCAGTACGGCGAAGGCCTGTGTCTGATGGATGCGGGCGGACGCATTGTTCCCTGCGCCGCTGCGCAAAAGGCGTGTGCCTGGCTGATGGCTCGGCTGGGTGCGGGCTGGCCGTCCGATCGTGGCGTCACGCTGCGCTGTGTGCGCGACGGACAGCGTGCTGCGCAGGCCTATCGCCTACGAGTAACGCCTTCGGACATCGTTCTGGAGGCCATGGACGAGGCCGGATTTTTCTATGCCGCGGTTACGCTGGCCAAGCTGATCGAATTCGGACAGGGGCGCCTTGCCTGCTGCGTGATTGACGATGCGCCCGACTTCCCTGTCCGCGGCGTGATGCTCGATGTGAGCCGCGACAAGGTACCGACGATGGCGACGCTGTATCGGCTGGTTGATCGTCTGGCGGAGCTCAAGATAAACCATCTGCAGCTCTATATGGAGCATACCTTTGCCTACCGCGGGCATGAAGAGGTCTGGGCTCACGCATCACCGTTCACCGCCGAGGAAATTCGTGCGCTGGATCGCTACTGTGCGGAACGCTGCATGGAGCTGGTGCCGAATCAGAACTCCTTTGGTCATCTGGAACGGTGGTTTTCCCATCCGCGTTATCTGAAGCTGGCAGAGTTGCCGCAGGGCGGTGCGCCGTTGCCGTGGGGCGGATTTCAGGAAAAACCTTCCTGCCTCTCGCCGAGTGATCCGCAGAGTCTGGTTTTTCTGGAAGGGCTCTACGATCAACTGCTTCCCTGTTTTACATCGCGGCTCTTCAATGTGGGTGGCGATGAACCGTTTGATTTACGAGGCCCAGGGAAATCCGCAGCGCGCGTGAAGGCGGTGGGGGAAGGTCGTGTCTACCTTGATTTCATGCTGGCGCTTTATCAGCGTGTGAAGGCGCGCGGTTTTCAAATGGCCTTCTGGGGTGACATCATCATCAACCATCCCGAATTAATCCCTGAGATTCCGCGGGATGTGGTCGTGTTGGAGTGGGGCTATGAGGCAGATCATCCCTTTGATGCGCACGGCGCGCGCTTCGCGGCTGCGGGTGTGCCGTTTTATGTCTGCCCGGGAACAGCCTCGTGGAATGCGCTGAGCGGTCGTGCAGATACGGCGGAGGATAATCTCAAATCCGCGGCACGCCATGGACTCAAACATGGTGCCTGCGGCTTGGTGGTCTGCGATTGGGGCGACGGCGGGCATTGGCAGCCGCTGGCCATTAGCTTTGTCCCGTTCGCACGTGCGGCGGCTTACAGCTGGGGCTTGACGCAAAACGAGAACCTCGATATCCCGCAGCTTGCCGATGGGTATCTTACGCAGGGGTTCGGCAGCCTGTTGGATACGCTGGGTCGCGTTCATCTGTTGAGCGGTGCGACGCGCGGTAACAGCACGGAACTTTTTCACATTCTTGCCAAGCCGCGTTTACGTCCACTGCAGGCCGGGGTGACGCTGGATTCTTTGCAGGCCGTGGAAGAGGCGGTTCGCCGGATTGAAACAGCGGTGGCAGGCGTGAGGGCTGCCACAGCGGACGAGGAGGTGCGCGTGGTGCGCGCGGAACTGCTGCAGGCCTGCCTCTTGGTTCGCGCAGCATGTCAGCGCGGAAAACAGCTCCTCGCGACGCGTGCCGACCCCGGTTGGCGTGAAACGTTAGCGCAGGTTAAAGCGGCGCATGCCGCCGTGTGGCGTCTGCGCAACCGCGAAGGTGGACTGTCTGATAGTCTTGCGCGTTTTGAAAAAATCGACTAATCTCATGGATGTCTGCGGCTGAATCGTGTGTGTTTTAGTCGCGACATCAAAGGGGTATATATGGGAAACAGGGAGATCCGCTGGGTCCTGACGGAGATCGAAAGCTGGCAGGCGGAGGGCGTAGTATCGGCCCAGACTGCGGCTGCGCTGAGAGCCCGCTATTCGGCTGAACAGTCTGCCGGTTCAACGTGGGGGCGTATCATCCTTACGGTTTTCGGCGTGTCGTTGCTCGGATTAGGTCTGATTGCGCTGCTGGCCGCGAACTGGGAGTCACTGACGCGTCCCGTGCGCGTCGTGCTGGCCTTTCTGCCGCTTCTGATCAGCGTTGCGCTTTATGGAATGGGCGTTATGAAAGCGTGGCGCTCGCGCGCCTTTCTCGAACCGCTCGGTGCTTTCTGGGGACTCTCGATCGGTGTGGGTATCTCGCTGATTGCGCAAACCTATCAGATCAGCGGCAATCCGGAGAACTTTGCGCTGACGTGGAGCCTTCTGCTTTTGCCAGTCATCTGGGCGACGCAGGCGGTCTTGCCCGTGATCGGTTATTACGTGGGACTACTGGTCTGGGTTTTGCTGTTCAAGATGATCGATGGTTTTGTCTGCCACTACTGGTTTTTCGCGCTGCTGGGTGTTCCTGTGATCCGCGATGTCGTGCGTGAGACGACGTGCGGCGTTCGCGGGCAGCTCATGCTGTGGGGCGCTGTGGGAAGTGCGCTGGCCGCATTGGGAATTACGTTGGAAAAGCAGATCCCAGGGCTGTGGATCATCATCTATACCGCGCTTTTTTCGTTGGTATGGCTACTGGGAATCTGCATCGAGAAACAGGCTTCGGGCGGTATTTTTAATACGCCGTTGCGCACGCTGGGCGGAGTCGGGCTTTTTGTAGTGCTCTATCTGCTGATGTTCAGATGGCCCTGGTCGTTTGAACACGCATTCCGCGCGTTGGAATCCTATCGCAGCTGGGTGACTTGGTCGTATGATCTGGCGCTGGCTGTGGCAGCCCCTGCGGCTGCCACCGTGGCGTGGATGAAGGTCTGGCGATGTACGCGGCAGGAGGCGTGGTCATGGCTGCCGCTGCTCTGGGGAAGCGCCTTCATTGTGGTTGCGGCCATCTATGTGCTGTCGTGGTTCTGCATGGCCGACGAGCATGGTATCTGGGCAAGTGTCCTGGTGTTGGCTTATCTCTCCCTGCTGGGGTTCGGCACGCTGCTGACGGGGATTCGGCAGCGCGCGATGGCGCAGATGAAATGGGGCGTCTACGTGCTGGTGCTGATCGTACTGGGTAAGTTTTTCAGCAGCGAGATGACTTTTACGACCAAGGGTATCGCCTTTATCGCGTGCGGTGCAATCTTGCTTCTGTGTTCACGGTATACGCGTAAGGGAGGGCTGCCACAATGAAGAAACGCATTTTCTTTGGGCTCATTGTCTGTGGGATTCTTGCGCAATTGGCTGTGTTGGCTTCGTTGATTATTCAGCGTGAAGTCACGTTAAAGAGGGGCTCGTGCGTACTTTTTTCAACGGCGCCTGTGGATCCCTTCGATGCGTTTCGCGGGCGTTACATGGCGATTTCGTTGCCCGCACTTTCGCAACATTCCTCATCGTTTCAATGGGATGCTGGACAGACGGCCTATGCGGTGATCGAGTGCGATTCAAATGTTGTCGGGACGATTACGTCGTTGGCGGCCGTGGAACCGTCGGACGGCCTTTATATTCGGATGCGGGTTCGGTGGTGTCATCCTGAATTTCAGATGGTCACGAATGCGGTTCAGCAGAGAGGAAAACCGGTGGTGACATCACGGGAGACGGGCAAATATACCGTGTATTTTCATCCTGTGGTCGATCGTTTTTATGTTCCTGAAAAATTGGCGTCGGAAGCGGATGCGCGAGCGTTTTCTGGTCGGAATCGGCCCCGTCAGCAGGCGTTTGCCTGCCTGCGTATTTACAAAGGGGATGCCGTACTCGAAGATCTTCAGATTGCGGGTCAGCCGCTGCTTGACGTTGTTCGGGAAACGCTCAAACAAAGAGAGAGAAAATGACGATGAAGGTGGAACACCGTGCTCCGCGCCTCGCCTGCATCGATGCGCTGCGTGGGCTCGATATGCTTTTTCTGGTGGGACTCGCTCCGATCGTCTCGGCCCTCTATGCCGTTTGGGATGCGCCGCAAGCCTTCCGTTTTCAGTGGACGCATGTGGCGTGGGAAGGTTTTACGATGTGGGATCTTGTCATGCCGCTCTTCCTCTTCACCTCCGGGTTGTCGATGCCGTTTTCGCTCTCCTCCTGTCGCGACCACAAGCAGGTGCTGGTGCGCGCACTCAAGCGCGTGGCGATCCTCTGGTTCTGGGGCATGATGGTGCAGGGTAATCTGCGCGCGCTGGATTTTTCGCGACTCTATCTGTTCTCGAACACCTTGCAGGCGATTGCCGTGGGATATGTGCTGTCGCTTGTGCCGGTCTTGAAACTGAACTGGCGCGGTCACCTGATCTACACGCTGAGTCTACTCGTAGTTTTCTGGGCGGCGATGCAGTGGATCACGATCCAAGGCTTCGGCGGCGGGGATTGGTCAGCGGGTAAAAATCTCGCCGAGGGGATTGACCGTCTGGTGCTGGGACGCTGGCGCGATCACGCAACGCTGGGCGCTGACGGGCAGGTGGTCTTTTCACCGACGTATGCGTACACGTGGATACTGAGTTCGCTTGGCTTTACTGCGACGGTGATGTTCGGCGTATTGGCCGGCGATGTTTTGCGCAGTGCCTTGACGCCATGGCGCCGGGTTGCGCTCTTCGTGCTTGCCGGTATGGCGTGCGCTGGCGGAGGCTGGTTGCTCCACCTCCTAGGTGTGCCGGTCATCAAGCATATCTTCAGCAGTTCAATGGTGCTGGTGGCGTCGGGCTACAGTTTTCTGTTGCTGGCGCTGTTTTATGTTACGTGTGACATCGCGCAGATGCGCCGTGGATTGGGATTGCTTCTGCTGTTGGGGCAAAACGCGCTGCTCGTTTACGTGCTGGGTCAGATTTGTAATTTCAGGCCATTGGTGGACAATTTTGTCTTTGGATTGAAACCGTACATCACGACGGCCTATCCGCTGCTGTTGACCGCGGGACATGTGGGGATCTTGATCGCTATTGCGTGGATCTGCAAGCGCTTGAATTGGTTTTTGCGCGCTTAGCTTAGATTTTCCGTATCGATCGCGAGGCGTCTCATCTTGTAGTGCATGACGCGCGGGGAGAGTCCCAGCGTACGACCTGCTGCCGACATGTTGGCGTTGTTCTTTTTGAGCGCTTCGACGATCAGCTCGCGCTCGAACGATTCGACCAGCGTATTGAACGACGCGGTCTCATCCTTGATCAGCTCCGAATCCTTGGCTGCACCGGTCTGCAGTGAAGGCGGCAGGTTATAACTGTGGATGCAGTCGTCAGTGGAGGTCAGCACCGCGCGTTCAATGCAGTTTTCCAGTTCGCGCACGTTGCCGGGCCAATGATAGGTCATCAGCATATTGATGGCCGGGGTGGAGAGGCGCTGCACGGTCTTGCCGTAGCGGATGTTGACTTTTTCGATGAAGTGCTCCGCCAGCAGGATGATGTCGCAGCGGCGTTTCGCCAGATCCGGAACCGTGATCGGGAAGATGTTTAGCCGGTAGTACAGATCTTCGCGGAATTTCCCTTGCACCATCAGCTCTTCGAGGTTGCGGCTGGTTGCGGCGATCAAGCGGACATCGCTCTTAAGTTCCTCGTTGCTGCCGATGCGCGAGAAGGTGCGTTCCTGGATGAAGCGCAGCAGTTTAACTTGCGTGGCGGGGGTCAAATCGCCGATTTCATCGAGAAAAAGCGTGCCTTTGTTGGCCGCTTCGACGCGTCCGATACGCGTATTCACGGCACCGGTAAAGGCGCCTTTCTCGTGACCGAAGAGCTCGCTTTCCACGAGATTTTCCGGCAGGGCTGCGCAGTTAAGGGCGATAAAGGGCTTGTCCATGCGCGGACTCAGCTTGTAGATGGCGTTGGCGACCAGTTCCTTGCCTGTGCCCGAACTGCCGCGGATCAGCACCGTGGCGTTGCTGGGCGCAACCTGCCGGATGAGGTCGTAGATCTTCTGCATGGAGCGGCAATTACCGATCAAGTTGCCAGGATTGCCCGAGGTTTCACCGAGGGCTGCGCGCAGTTGCAGATTCTCCTTGCGGAGGCTCTCTTTTTCTTCGCTTTCCGTCTTGCAGACACTAACAGCCTCAGCGACAAGGTTGCCGACGGTTTCGAGATAACGCAGATCCTCGTCGAGGTGGATGCCTGGGGTGACTTCCCTGTCGATGCTCAGCGTGCCGATCACCTTTTCAAGGAAATAGATCGGTACGCAGAGAAAAGCGGTATTCTTCATCCCGGTCCGGGACCCCGTGAAGTTTTTAAAGCGTGGATCTTTCGAAAGATCGGGAATGAGTTGCGAAACACCGGTTTCCGCGACGGTTCCGGTAATCCCCTCGCCGAGCTTATAGCGGCCGCGCTTCTGCTCGGATTCGCTCAGCCCATGCGAGGCCTCGATTTCAAAGACGTTGCCATGGCGCAACGTAAAGGTACCGCGAATCATGCCCATTTTGCGATGAAGGATATCGAGGACCTTGTTCAGGAGCGCCGGGATGTTGCGCTCATGAACAACAGCTATGCTAATCTCCCGAAGAACTTCAATTTCCGTTTTAAGCTGATTTTCCATGCAACGCCCTTATCCTACTGGTAAATCTCAACGCGTGTAGCTTATTACAATTACGTAAAACTAGCAAGCAGAGATCGAGAGCAATTTATGTCAGGAAGGCTGTGATGCGTTCAACCGTTTTCTTCGCATCGGCGATGGCGCGGACAACAAGGCTGGGGCCATTCATGGCGTCGCCGACGACGAATATATTCGGTTCTCCGTAGTGGTGGGCCGGCTTGAGGAAGCCCATGGCGAGGAAGACGATATCGGCCTTGATCGTTTCATGTACACCCTCGACGGGCTTACAGGTCAGCGGGCGTCCTTCCGGCGAGAAGGTCCATTCAACGGGCGAGACATCGACCCCTGTGACGCGTCCATCAGGGGCGATGAAGTGGTTGCTTTGCAGGTTCCAGCGCCGTTTCCCGCCTTCAAGATGGCTGGATGAGGTCCGCTGTTTATAGGGCCATGCGGGCCACGGCGTTGAGGCGGAACGGGCCGCCGGGGGCTCCGGCATGATTTCGATCTGGAGAACGCTTTTGGCGCCCTGACGGATCGAAAGGCCTGCACAGTCGCTGCCGGTATCGCCGCCGCCGATGATCAGGACGTGATGTTTTTCCGCGGAGACCATGCCGTTGAGAAAGTCCAAGGCGAAGTAGATCCCGTTCGCATCGCGGCCGGGAATCTTCAGGTCGCGCGGTGTTGGCGTGCCGCTGGCAATTACCACGGCGTCGTACTGGCGTGCCAGATATTCCATGGAGATGTCCTTGCCGATCTCGGTGTTCGCCTGAAATTGAATACCCGAATTGCGCATGACCTGGATGCGGCGATCAACGATGGCCTTATCGAGCTTGAACGTCGGGATGCCGTAGCGCAGGAGACCACCGAATTTGCTGGCGCGTTCGAAGACCGTCACGGTATGTCCGGCATCGTTGAGTTCGATTGCCGCGGCAAGACCTGCGGGACCGCTACCGACAACCGCGACAGTTTTGTGCGTGCGGTAGCAGGGGATGCGCGGACGGACCCAGTTGCACGCGAAGGCCTTTTCGATGACGATCTTTTCGATCTGGCGGATCATCACAGGATCGTAATCGAGCGAGGCCGTGCAGCTGCCTTCACAGAGTGCGGGGCAGACGCGCGCGGTGAATTCCGGCATGGGGCTGGTCGAACTGAGAATCGCATACGCAGCCTGGTAATCGCCCGCGTGAACTGCGGCGTTCATTTCGGGGATGACGTTGCCGAGCGGGCATCCTGTGCCGTGGCAGAAGGGAATCCCGCACTCCATGCAGCGTGCGGACTGCTGGGTGATTTCCTCGTCGCTGATGGTTCGCTCGACTTCATAATAGTCGTGTTTGCGTTCCTCAGCGGAACGATAAACATCTTTAATGCGGTGCGTTGTCAGAAAATCCTTACTCATGATCAATCCTCCAGTTTTGCGCTCTTTGCGAGAAGTTGCCGATACTCCACGGGGAATACCTTGATGAATCGGCTGCGAGCATCCTGCCATGTATCAAGGATCTCCTGTGCCCGTGTGCTCTGCGTTGTTGCGATGTGTTCGCGGATTAAGGTCAGCACTTCGTTTTCGTCTGCGGAACCGGCTGGCACGGTTTCCAGGTCAACGGTGTCGAGATTGCAGCGCAAATCGAAGTCGCCTGCTTCATCATAGACATAGGCGATTCCGCCGGACATGCCGGCTGCGAAGTTAACGCCCACGGGACCGAGTACGACCACGCGTCCGCCGGTCATGTATTCGCATCCGTGGTCACCACCGCCTTCCAACACCATGTTCATGCCGCTGTTGCGGATGGCAAAACGCTCGCCGGCTTGACCATTGAGGTAGATCTTGCCGCTGGTGGCGCCGTATCCCACGACGTTGCCGGCAATGCTGTTGCGGCTGGGATCGTAGCCAGCATGGTATTGCGGTGCCCGGACAATGATCGTTCCTCCTGAGAGACCCTTGCCGACGAAGTCATTCGCTTCGCCGGTGAGATCCAGCGTGATGCCGGGGGCGAGGAAGGCGCCGAAGCTTTGTCCTGCGCAGCCGCGCAGCAGCAGACGCAGCGTATTTTCCGGCAGGCCTGCAGCCCCGTATTTTCTGGTTACGAGGCTGGAGAGGGCCGTGCCGATGGTGCGATCCGTATTGGCCACGACGGCGTTCAGTGTCGCCGGGACGCCCTTTTTAACGGCTTTTTGCAGCTGCGGGATGAGTACGCGTTCATCGAAGCTGATGTCGCGTTCGACGCGCTTCTCGAAACGGATAGCCGGACCTGTGACGTGCTTGAAGATCTTGCTGAAGTCAAGGTTCTTGGTTTTGAAGAAATCAATGGCGCGGTTCATCTTGAGCAGGTCGCTGCGGCCCACGGCCTCATCGAGTGAACGCAGCCCGAGCTGCGCCAGATTTTCGCGCACCTCGGTCGCGAGCATGCGCAGGAAATTCTCAATGTATTCCGGTTTGCCTGCAAAGCGTTTGCGTAGCTCGGGGTCTTGTGTCGCGACACCGACAGGGCAGCAGTTCGCATGGCATTTGCGCATCATGACGCAGCCGAGGCAGACGAGCAGGGTCGTCGCAAAGCCGAATTCTTCCGCGCCGAGCAGGGCGCCGATGACGACATCGCGGCCGGTTTTAATCTGGCCGTCGACCTGCAGGCGGACGCGCGAGCGGAGGTTGTTGAGCACCAGCGTCTGCTGCGTTTCAGCCAGGCCGAGCTCCCAGGGCAGGCCCGCATGCTTGATGCTGGTGAGCGGGGAGGCGCCTGTGCCGCCGTCATGACCGCTGATGAGCACCACATCGGCATTGGCTTTGGCTACGCCGGCGGCGATCGTGCCGACGCCGACTTCCGAGACGAGCTTGACCGAGACGCGCGCTTCAGGATTCGCATTGCGCAGATCGTAGATCAGCTGGGCAAGATCCTCGATGGAGTAGATGTCGTGATGCGGCGGCGGCGAGATCAGCGTCACGCCTGGTGTGGAGTGGCGGACGCGGGCGATGGCTTCATCGACCTTATGGCCGGGCAGCTGGCCGCCTTCGCCGGGCTTTGCGCCCTGAGCCATCTTGATCTGTAACTCCTTGGCGTGCGCGAGATAATCGATCGTGACGCCGAAGCGTCCGCTGGCGACCTGGCGGATGGCGCTGCTGCGCACATCGCCGTGCGCACTGGGCGTCATGCGGGCGGGATCTTCGCCGCCTTCACCGCAGTTGCTCATTGCGCCGAGGCGATTCATCGCGATGGCGATGGCTTCGTGCGTCTCGGGGCTCAGCGAACCCAGCGACATGGCGCCGGAGACAAACTTGCGGATGATCGCGGCTTCCGGTTCGACCTCGGCGAGATCGATCGGCTGGGTCTCAACGTATTCAAAGAGCCCGCGCAGCGTATGCGCCTGTTCGCTCTGGTTGTTGATCAGGCGCGCGTATTCGCGATACTTTTCCGGATTGTTGCCCTGAACCGCCTGGCGGAAGAGCGACAGGGTTTCAGGGGTCCACAGGTGGCTTTCGCCGTCTTTGCGGAAGGCGTATTCGCCACCGGCTTTCAGTATCACGGTCTGCAGTGCAGCGTGGCAGCGCTGGGCGGTTTCCCGTTCGATGTCTTCGAGGGTCAAGCCGCCCACGCGGGACGCTGTACCCGGGAAGAAACGGTCGATCACGCTGGTGTCGATGCCGACGGCTTCGAAGATCTGCGCGGAGCGGTAGCTGCGCAGCGTCGAGATGCCCATTTTCGACATGATCTTGAGCAGACCCTTGTCAATTGCGTGGATATAATTTTCCGCAGCCTTGGCTGGGTCCTGGGCGATCTTGCCTTCGATAGAAAGCTGGTTGACGCACTGCAGTGCGAGGTAGGGGTTGATCGCGGTCGCACCGTAG
The DNA here is from genome assembly GCA_964567125.1 of uncultured Akkermansia sp. Taxonomy (GTDB): domain Bacteria; phylum Verrucomicrobiota; class Kiritimatiellia; order RFP12; family UBA1067; genus CAZMLC01. The sequence continues at coordinate 15,787 of CAZMLC010000030.1, read as the reverse complement.
CCGATCAGCAGGGCGACGTGCATGACTTCGCGCACTTCACCGGACTGGACAACAATGCCCACGGGCGGACGCAGGCCCTCTTCCGTGAGCGCGCGGTTCACTGCCGCGGTTGCGAGCAGCGCCGGGATCGGCAGGGTACCCTCGGGAAGCTCGCGATCCGAGAGAATCAGGATGCGCGTCCCCGATTTCACGGCGTCAAGCGCCGCGTTGACCAATTCATCGAGGCCCGTGGAGAGGCTTTCTTGCCAGCACATCGGCAGCTCCCTGCTTGTGAATGCGGGCGCCTTGACGAGGCAGAGCCGGCGCACATCTTCATCCGTCAGGACAGGGCGCGGCAGCTTGATGAGACGTGCGTGTTCGGGGCTCTCTTCGAGGATGTTGCCCACATTGCCGATATAGGTGAGCAAGCTCATCACCAGCTCTTCGCGGATCGGGTCGATCGGCGGGTTGGTCACCTGTGCAAAGAGCTGCTTGAAGTAATTGTAGAGCAACGGCGTCTTTTTAGAGAAGACGGCGAGTGCGCTGTCGTTCCCCATGGAGCCGATGGGTTCGTGACCGGTCGCGGCCATGCTTTTCACAATGATATCGACATCCTCGCGACTCCAGTTGAAAAGGCGCTGGAGCTCGTGAATATTGTCGACGGGCTGTGCGGGCGCGATCGAGTCGAAGAGACCGTGCACGGAGATGCGGTTATCCGTGACCCAGCGGCGGTACGGCTGCTGACGCGCCAGTTGATTCTTAATCTCGCTGTCGTTGATCAGGCGGTGATTTTCGAGGTCGCAGTAGATCATCTCGCCGGGTTTCAGGCGGCCTTTGCGCACGACCTTGTTATCCGGGACGTCGAGCACGCCGGTTTCCGAAGCCAGCACGAAGATATTGTCGCTGGTGAGCGTGTAGCGCGCCGGGCGCAGACCGTTGCGGTCGAGCATGGCGCCGATATTGATGCCGTCGGAAAAGGCAACTGCGGCCGGGCCGTCCCAGGGTTCCTGCAGCGCGGAGTGATATTCGAAAAAGCCGCGGACATCCTTGCCCATGTGATACTTCTGACCCCAGGCCTGCGGCATGAGCATCAGCATCGCGTGCGGCAGGGAACGGCCTGCGAGGACGAGCAGCTCGAACATATTGTCGAGGTAACCGGAGTCGCTCATGCCGGCATCAAAGAGCGGCAGCGCCTCCTGGAGTTCCTCGCCGAAGCGTGCGCTCTTGAAGAGCTTTTCGCGTGCGCGCTCCTGATTCAGGTTGCCGCGCAGCGTGTTGATTTCGCCGTTGTGCGCCAGATAGCGGAAGGGGTGCGCCAGCTTCCAGGTCGGGAAGGTGTTCGTGCTGTAACGCTGGTGAACCAGGGCGAGCGGCGAGACGAAAGAGGGATCCATGAGGTCCGTGTAGAACGCATCGATCTGCGTAGCCATCAGTAGGCCTTTGTAGACCACGCTGCGGCAGGAGAAGCTGCAGAAGGTGAGTTCCGCGCTGGCATAGCGTTTTTCTAATATCCGACGCACAACGAAGAGCTTACGTTCGAATTCCGCCTTGGTCGCGAAGGCCTCCCCGCTGACAAAGAGCTGGCGGATGCGCGGCATGGTGGTGCGCGCCAGCGGTCCGATGGCGTCGGGGTTGATGGGCACGTCGCGCCAGCCGATCACCGGGATATTTTTCGATGTGAGCACCGTTTCGATTTCCGCTTCCTTGCCGAATCCATCAAAGATCATGGCCACGCCGTAGTTTTCAGGGAGCGTAAAGGCGACGTTGGCGCGGAAAAAGGCATCGGGCAGCGCGGTAAGAATGCCTGCGCCATCGCCGGTGTCAGGATCGCCGCCGGCCGCGCCGCGGTGCATGAGCCGCTTTAAAACGGAGATACCCATTGCAACAATGGCGTGTGTCGGCGTATTATCCAATGCCGCCACCATGCCGACACCGCAGGCGTCATGCTCATTGGCGAAACTATAGAGGCCGATATCCGGTACAGGGTACGCGTGTTGAGTATTTTTCATAGCACACCGAATAAGCAGTATCTATGCCACGGGATCAGTCTGGGTAAAACGCTCCGAAAACAGCATAAAAAGGGGCGAAATCAGAAAAATGATTTACGTTCTTGTAACGCGCATGTTGAAAAATTTTTACAAAAGCGTAAAGATTTTACGGGTCGATGCCTCTTTTGGATCGGCGCGGTGATGGACGGTTGCGCGCACGGTGGTTGACGCGCGAAATAAATATCGCAATCCCCCATTCTTGCTGTTGACAGAGAAGGGATATTTCGCTACTATATCGCGGTTTTCTTTTTCCAAACATAGGGTTTTGGAAAGCGTGGAAACGCAACATTGGCAAGGTCTGAGGTTCTCCTTTGCATGTTTTACCTGTAGCTTGCTTACTATAGGGAGCATGGGTAAGGGGTTCTTTGCCCTTCATTAGGGTAGATAAGCCAACATAGCTCAGTTGGTAGAGCACTTCCTTGGTAAGGAAGAGGTCGGCGGTTCGATTCCGCTTGTTGGCTCCAGTTTTGCGATGTTGAATTTAGTTCATTCACTCACAGGAGAAACCTAAAATGGCTAAAGAGTCATTTGTTCGCGAAAAGCCGCACGTAAACGTCGGCACCATTGGCCACGTTGACCATGGTAAAACCACATTGACAGCTGCAATCACGCACGTTCAGTCCCTCAAGGGCTTCAATGCGCCGATCAGCTACGATCAGGTTGCTAAGGCTTCCGAATCCGCAGGCCGCCGTGACCCGACGAAAATTTTGACCATTGCAACCTCCCACGTTGAGTATGGTACGCCGAATCGCCACTATGCACACGTTGACTGCCCGGGACACGCTGACTATGTGAAGAACATGATCACGGGTGCTGCTCAGATGGACGGCGCGATCGTGGTTGTTTCCGCAGCAGACGGACCGATGCCGCAGACCCGCGAGCACATCCTGTTGGCGCGTCAGGTCGGTGTTCCCGCCATCGTTGTTTTCTTGAACAAGGTTGACCTTGTTGACGATGCAGAGCTTCTGGATCTCGTCGAGATGGAGATCCGCGAGTTGCTCTCCAAGTATGAATATCCCGGCGATGATATTCCAATCGTCCGTGGTTCCGCTCTGCCTGCAACCAAGGCAACCAGCGCGGATGACCCGGCTTGCGAATGTATCACCAAGCTGATGGAAGCTCTGGACTCCTATATTCCTGAGCCTGTCCGTGCGCTTGACCAGGCGTTCCTGATGCCGATCGAAGACGTCTTCTCGATTGAAGGCCGCGGCACCGTGGTGACCGGTCGTGTTGAGCGTGGTATCATCAAGGTCGGCGACGAAATCGAAATTATCGGTTTGCGTCCGACGGTGAAGACCACCTGCACGGGCGTTGAAATGTTTCGCAAGCTGCTGGACCAGGGCCAGGCTGGCGACAACATCGGCGCACTGCTGCGCAGCGTGAAGAAAGAAGAAGTCGAGCGCGGTCAGGTTCTGGCCAAGCCGGGTTCGATCACGCCGCACACCGAGTTTTCGGGTCAGGTTTACGTCCTCTCCAAGGAAGAGGGTGGCCGTCATACCCCGTTCTTCAAGGGTTACCGTCCCCAGTTCTACATCCGTACAACGGACGTGACGGGCGACATCACCCTGCCGGAAGGCGTGGAAATGGTGATGCCGGGCGACAACATCAAGATCGCTGTTAAGCTGATCCAGCCTGTCGCTTTGGAAGACAAGATGCGCTTCGCTATCCGCGAAGGTGGCCGTACAGTCGGCGCCGGAACGGTGGAGAAGGTGACCAAGTAAGCAACATGTTTCTGTGAGCGTGTCCGTCCGGTATGCGAACATGCCGGACGCGACACGGGTTCACTCTGAAACGAGGCAACTATGCCAAGAGATTTAGCAATTTTGGCTTGCACCGAGTGCAAGCGCCGTAATTACACGACCACGCGTAACAAACGCACGCAGACGAATCGCCTGGAGCTGAAGAAGTATTGTCCAGGACCGGATTGCCGTAAGCGTACGTTGCATCGCGAATCGAAGTAATTGACTCATTTTTAGGCCAGTAGTTCAATGGCAGAGCAGCAGTCTCCAAAACTGCCTATGGGGGTTCGAATCCCTCCTGGCCTGCCAAATTATCGATTGACCGAGGTAGCGAGGTTATGAAGCAGTTGGTACAAAACATCGGCGCATACTTGAATGATGTGAACATTGAATTCAAGAAGATTGCGTGGCCAGATCGGCAGGAGCTTGTTGATTCAACCGTCGTCGTTCTGACATTCATTGTGATTCTTGCCGTTGTTGTGCTGTGTTGCGACAAAGTCATTGAGCTGATGCTAAAGCTCATTCACGCATAAACGCGGAGCTGGATATCATGACAAAACAATGGTTTGTGTTGCACACGCTGACTGGCCAGGAGCAAAAGGTCAAGCGATCGATTGAGGCGCGTGTCCGTCTTGAGGAAATGGGTGAATACATCGGCGATGTGATCATCCCGACGGAAAAGGTCTCGGAAGTTAAGAACGGCGTGAAGACGACGATTACGCGCAAGTTCTTCCCGGGCTATGTGCTCATCAATTTAGCGCTTTATGATGAAGGACGTCAGGTGTTAGAGCCGACGTGGCGGTTTCTCAAGGAAACGTCAGGCGTTATCGGCTTTATTGGCGGTGAACGTCCGATGCCTCTCTCCGCAAAAGAGGTCGATGAGATCGTCAATCAAGTTGCGGAGAAGAAAGACAAGGTTAAACCCAAAGTTCAGTTTGAACCTGGGGAGTTGGTTAAGATTATCGATGGTCCGTTTATGAACTATAACGGAACGGTCGATAAAGTGGATCCTGATCGGGGCAAGTTGATCGTATTGGTCGCCATTTTCGGTCGCTCAGCTCCGGTGGAACTTGAATATTGGCAAGTCGAACGCGCGGTCATGGAGAATGCGTAGTCGCGGCTGATTGAGAGTTCGTCAACGGTGATTCGGATGTACCAGTTGGGATGCTGGGAGAGTCACGACAGACAAAGTAGGTTAACATGGCTAAGAAAGTCACGGGTATCGTGAAGCTGCAGATTCCAGCAGGCGCTGCGAATCCAGCACCGCCGGTCGGCCCTGCATTGGGCTCGCAAGGCGTCAACATCATGGCGTTCTGTAAGGAATTCAACGCCAAGACTCAGGATAAAGCGGGGTTGATTATTCCCGTTGTGATTACGGTTTATTCGGACCGTAGTTTCTCACTCGTTTTCAAGTCGCCCCCGGCTGCCGCTCTTTTGAAAAAGGAAGCAGGGTTGGCAAAGGGTTCCGCTGTCCCCAACCGCGATAAGGTTGGTAAGGTCACGCGCGAGCAGCTGCGTAAAATCGTCCAGATCAAGAAAGCTGATCTGAATGCGACGGATGAAGAAGCTGCGATGCGTATGATTGAAGGCACGGCGCGCAATATGGGTATTGAGGTTATCGGGTAAACGGAGGACTTTTCACAATGGCTAAGCATGGTAAACGTTACACCGATATTCTCAAGAAGGCTCCTAAAGCTGCGGTGAGCTTGGAGGAGGCAGTTGCTTTTGTTAAGGCAAACGCAAGTGCAAAATTTGATGAGACGATTGAAGTTTCATTCCGTTTGGGCGTGGACACCAAGAAGTCGGATCAGACGGTCCGCGGAACGGTGAACCTGCCGCACGGCTCGGGTAAGAAAATCCGCGTGATCGTGTTTGCTGCGGGACAGGCCGCTGAAGAGGCAAAGGCCGCTGGCGCAGACGAGGTCGGTTATGAAGAACTGATCGAAAAGGTCAAAGGCGGATGGACTGATTTTGACGTCGCGATTGCAACGACGGATGCGATGAAGCAGGTCCGTACGATTGCGCGTGTGCTGGGTCCGCGCGGTTTGATGCCGAACCCGAAGACAGGCACGGTTACGGACGATACCGCGGCGGCAGTGAAAGCAGCCAAGGGCGGTAAGGTCGATTTCCGTATGGATCGCGCCGGCAATGTCGGCGTTTTGTGCGGCAAGGCAAGCTTCGCTGCGGATCAGCTCGTGGGCAACATCCAGACGATCTTCGATGTGGTCAAGGCTGAGCGTCCTGCGGCTGCAAAGGGAGCCTTCATCAAGTCCATGACGGTCAGTTCGACGATGGGCGTTGGCGTGCGCGTGCTGACTAAGGAATAACAGGAGATTTGACCCATGAGAACTGAAAAAACATCCATTTTAAACGAGGTCATTGAGCGCGTTAAAGCCTCGGAGTTCTGTTTCGTACTGAACTACGGCGGCCTTAAAGTGACGCAGTTGACTGATCTCCGTCAGGCACTGACGAAGAACAGCGCACGGCTGATGATCGTCAAGAACACCTATCTGGGTAAGATTGCCAAGGATATGGGCTGGGCTGATATTTCAGCGATGCTCTCCGGTCCTACGGCAATCATCACGGGACAGGGTGACGTGGCTGAAATCGCCAAGACGTTGACCGAATTCGTGAAGAAGAATGAAAAGGCTACTGTGAAGGGTGCAAGCTTGGAAAAGGCGGCACTTTCAGCGGCCGATGTCGACGCACTGTCCAAGCTTCCTTCGAAGGATGCAATGCGGGGTATGTTGCTGGGTACACTCCTGGCTGTCCCGACGAGTTTTGTGCGCGTACTCAACGCGCCGTTGCTCAACGTGTTGTACGCCCTCAAGGCATACGAAGACAAGAAGAACGGATCTGCGGCATAAGCAGTGTCGTAAAAGCCGCGTGACATGGGCGTTTGACGAGTGTCTTCGCCTCTGTGCCTGAGCACGGTTCCTTAATGAGGAATGATGTCTGCGGCGACCCCGCCACTGTGAAAAGATCAGTGGCGGTTGCACAACAAAAAGGAACAAAAAAATGACAAATGAAGAAGTGATTGATTTTCTGAGCAACCTCTCGGTTCTCGAGATCTCCAAGCTCGTCAAGGCCCTTGAAGAGAAGTGGGGCGTAACGGCAGCAGCACCGGTCGCGGCGGCAGCAGCAGCTCCGGCAGCGGCAGCGGCTCCGGTCGAAGAGAAGACCGAATTCGATGTGATCCTCGCTGACGCCGGCGCAAACAAGATCGGCGTGATCAAGGAAGTCCGCACCATCACCGGCCTCGGCCTGAAGGATGCAAAGGACCTCGTCGAAGGCGCGCCTAAGGCTGTCAAGCAGGCCGTCTCCAAGGACGAAGCAGCCAAGATCAAGGAGACCCTTGAGAAGGCTGGTGCAAAGGTCGAAGTTAAGTAATTTGACTTTGCATGTGCTTACAAAAGAGAACTGGTTTTGGCCAGTTCTCTTTTTTTTCTTTTTTTTTGCGATTCCCTGAAATGCTCGCTGGTCTCATTGGTCACTACGTGATATACTAAAAAAAATGGTATTTGCAGATACGGGTCGCTATGAGAGATTTCGTACAACGTCTAGTTCAGCATATATTTCGTTCCTTGTCCGCTCGCATCGCTTTATTCTTGTTTTTGTTGTCCTTTTGTTCCGTCATGGTGCTGGGCACGGCACTCTATCAAGCCTACGCACGGCTTGTCATCCGTTCGACCTCTGTAAAGCTGGAGGCGATCCGTAATGTCTGCGTTGATCGGCTGCGCAACTGGACCGATGAAAAACACAACGATTTAGCGTATCTATCAGAGGGCATTGCGGAGTTAGATGCCGCATCCGCTGCGGATGATCGCTATCGCGCCTATTTGGAACGCTATGTCAAGACGCATACGGATACGCGTTCCATCATCCTTCTCGACGCGCAAGGGCATGTCGAATATTCGTCCCTGCCGCACGAGATGCTGCAACGGGGACAGGATTGTTCGTCTTCTGGGATTTTCCGTCGCACATGCGAAAGTGGAAAATTCTGCGCCTCTGTGATTCCCGCCCTGTACGGCGAACAGGAATTCATGTTTGCGTTAGCTATGCCGTTTTGCATGGACGATGCGCACAGTGCGTCCAATCGTGTTACGGGAGTCATGGTTCTTGAGATTGACTCGCCGTTTCTCTCCAGTTTGTTTAACGGACGCACCGGTCTTTCGGAGCCGGGTGATGAACTGGTGATCTTTGATCCTGAATATCGGAGCATCAATCCCCAACATTGGACGGCTGGATTGCAGCGTACATTGTCACCCGACATGGCAGGAGGGGACGCTTTTGCACCTGTGGTGCGCAAAGGGTTTGATTATTGGGGGAAACCCGTTTTGGCGGCTGCTGAACGCGTGCCGAATTTAAACTGGGGCGTTGTGGTCAACCGCCCGCTTGCGCAGATCGAGCAAGAGCGGCAGCATGCACTGTTGACGGGCTTGGCGCTTTTGCCGGTGGTGCTTCTCATTTTAGCGGTGATCTCCATTCTGCTCGCGCGTTCAATTACAGAACCTTTGCATCAAATATACCGGGCGGTTGAACGTTTTCATCGCGGCGACTTAAGCGCACGGATTAACCTTGAACGCACCGATGAAATCGGTACACTGTCCGCGATGATCGATGCCACGACGACAGGCGTGCAAAGCAAGATTGATCAGCTGGTTCAGTTCGAGCGCACCTTGATTTGCGAGCGCGATAATTTAGAACAGGTGATCGCTGACCGTACGGTTGTTTTACGGACGCGCGAAGAGCAGTTTAAGACCATTGCGGACTATACCGTTAATTGGGAGCTCTGGCTCTCGCCGACCGGTCGGTTAATTTGGACCAATAAGGTCTGTTATGCGTTGACGGGGTATACGGTTGACGAATTTCTGGCAACGCCTGATTTTTGGAAGTTAGTCAGTGCGCAAATTACAACGACACGGTTTTCAGAGCACGTGAAAGGTGCCTTGCGCGGTGAAATCAGGCGGGGTGTCGAATTTTGCTGTCGTCACAAAAACGGAACGCTGTTCTGGGCCTCGGCATCGTGGGGGCCTGTCTACAACGAGGATCATCAGTTTTTGGGGATCCGCGCCTCAGTGGAAGATGTAACACACGTGCGGCGCGTGCGGCTCGATTTAGAGCAACTGGCCAAAGCCATGGATTATGCCGCCGACGGCATCGTTATCGCGTCAGCGAAGGGGATCGTTCTCTATGTGAATCGCGCGTGTGAAACGA
>CAZMLC010000030.1:0-6704 GCA_964567125.1 uncultured Akkermansia sp. | reverse complement strand
GTTATCGCGTCAGCGAAGGGGATCGTTCTCTATGTGAATCGCGCGTGTGAAACGATTTGCGGGTATACGCGTGAGGAAATGCTGGGCAAGCGCATTGATCTGTTTTACAACGATGATGGGTGCAACCAGGAGGCGGTGACCACCTTTATGGCGGCGATGGCGCGCGGCCTTCAATGGTCGGGCAATTTATATAACCGGCGTAAAGATGGAACCCCCTACGTGCTGGCGACCACGGCGTCACCGATTATGGACCGGGATGGGAAGCTCGATTACTTTGTCTCCAATCGTCGCGACATCACCGAAGCGCTGCGCAAGCAGTTGCAGCGGCAACGGCTTGCGCAGGTGGTGGAACAGTCTTCAGTCGGAATCGCGATTGCGGATTGCGACGGACGGATTGATTATGCGAATCAACAGTTTTTCACAATGCTGGGACGTGTCCAGGACGATGTGCTGGGCCGGCCACTCAGCGATTTTTACGGTGACGCCGCCATGTCTCAGGATATGGATATTTCCGTGGACGATATTGAGCGCCTGCGTAAGCGTGGCGAAGTCTGGAACGGTACGATTCGTCGTCGGCACGCAGCGGAGGGGAGCCTTGTAACGACAACGTCGTTATTCCCTATTTTGGACGATGCGAAAAAGATCATCAGCTATGTTCTGGCCAATCAGGATGTGACCGATATCGTGGCGCATGAGGCCGAGATCCTCGTGTTACAGGAATCGCTCAAGCAGTCGATCGATGCGATTTTGATCGTCAATGCTCAGCGGCGCGTAGTTTTTGCCAATGAGGCTTTCTATACGCTCTTTCATGTGCAGACGATTTACCCTGATACCGCAGCATTGTTCGCTGATGTCATGCATGCGGTACACGTAACGCTGCCGGAGACCGTCCTGTCGGATTGTCTCACGCAGGGCCGTGTCTGGCGTGGAACGACGCACGGTTCGGACGCGCAGGGCAATGCGCGCAGCATTGAGCTGTTTGTTTCACCGATCTTTGATAAGCGTGGTGCGATTGTCAACAGTGTGATTTCGATTCGCGATATTACGCAGGAGGCAAAACTGCGGGAGCAGAATCACTGTTTAGCGCAAGTGGTGTTGCAATCGCGCGATTCGGTTGTGATTTATGATGCGCACTTGCGGCTGGTCTATGCGAATGACGCGTTTCTCGAACTGTATGGATTTACGCAGGAAGAGGTCCGCGGGAGATCGGCGCTCGACATCTTCAAATGTTCCTACGTTTCGGATGATAATCTGGCGGCCCATCAAGCGATCATGGATACGATTGCCAATCGCGACAGCTGGCATGGTGAAGTCGTGTTCCGTCGCAAGGATGGTGTCATCTTTACGGTGCAAACCATTGTTTATCCGGTCTACGATGAAACGGGCGCCTTGATGAACATCGTTGAGGTTAAACGCAATATTACCGCGGAATTGGAGGCTAAGCAGCAGCTCCGCCTGCTGCACGATGCACTCAAACAGTCGAATGATGCTGTCGCTGTACGCAACACCAACAACGTCATGGTGTATGCGAACGATGCTTTCTTAGCCATGTTCGGCATTCAGCGCGACGAAGTCGTTGGCAAGACGGCGCAGGAATTTTATCAGACATCGTCACTGACCGAACAGATCGTGAGTACCCATCGTGCGATCATGGCCAGCATCGCCAAGCATGAACCGTGGAAAGGGCAGGTCCAGAATCAGCGCAAGGACGGCACGCTGTTTACGACGCAGACGACGCTTTACCCCGTCTATAATCATGAAGGGAGTGTCGTCAATTACGTGGAGATCAAATCGGACATCACGGAGCAACTGCGTTATCAGGAAGAACGCGAACGGCTTTTGCATGAAGAGCGGCAGGCGCGCGAGGAGGCCGTTCGCCTGGCCTCGATTATTGAGCAGACGACAACCGCATTTTTGATTATGGATGCTGCGGGAAAAGTGATCTTTGTCAATCCCGCCTTTTGCGCCATAAACGGGGTTTCTGCGGAGGATTGTCTAGCGCGCGATTATGGGTGTTTACCGCTGGGGGAGCGTTTTGTTTCAAGTGCGCAACTTGCGTTGCTCAAGTTACAATACAGCGATCAGGTTTCGGATTATTATACGCGCGCATGGGATGCCGAGGTTGCCTCAACGATTCATGTGCATATTGCGCGTGTGAAAGATGCTGACGGCGTTGTGGTCAATTATCTGGCGAGTTTTTGGGATGTGTCCGAGGAACGGCGTTTACAGGAGCGCGCGCAGCGGCTTTCTGAAGTGGTAGAGCTCTCGAAAGATGCGATTATCATCGCCAACGGGGCGTATGTTGTTCACTACATCAATTCAGCGTACGAGGCGATGACCGGGTATTCGTACGCTGAGGTTGTCGGGCATCGCGACTGGAAATTTTTCAACAGCTACTTGCCAATCAAAGAGTTGTCGGCGATGCGACATGAATTGAACGAATTGCCCCATGGACAGGTCTGGCGCCGTGAAATGCTCAACTGCAATTGCGCGGGGCATGTTTTCCGGGAGGTTGTTGAAGTTCAGGCCGTGCGCAACCAAGATGATAAAATTTCGCACTACATTATTATCCGGCGCGACATCACGGCTGAATACATGGCGAAAGAGGAGTCCTTGCGGCTTTCGCATATCGTCGAACAGTCGTCAATCCCCATCGTGCTTGCGGACAGCAAGGGACTCATTGTTTATCTAAACAATACGTATACGGATTTAATGGGCTTTTCAAAGGAAGAGCTGCTTGGACGCCGGCTGGCCGATACCTACGCCGATGATGCACGGTACGGTGAAATCAAAACGGCGCTCGACAACAAGGGTGTCTGGTACGGGCAGTCCATGGCTGTGCGCAAAGATACGCGTACATTTGTGCGCGAAGATTTCTTATATACGATCAAAGACAAAGAGGGGACGCTGGCGTATATTGCAGTCAATTCCTGGGATGTGACGCAGGAACGCGAAGCGCAGAATGAGATCAGCCGTCTGGCGCAGGTGATCGAACAATCGACGGATGCGATCATGATCGTGACGGTCGATGGGGAAATCATCTATGTCAACAATCACTACATCGCCATGTTCGGCTATGCGAAAGATGAACTTTTCGTGCATACGCTGGAAGAGGTTGCGCACAGCGAGATCGCCCGCACATTCAACGCTACGATCCAGCAGCATATGGTGACGCGCGAATCATGGTGCGGGCGGCTGGAAAATTGTCGTAAAGACGGCACCTCCGTGATGGTTGATGTGAATCTATCGCCCATCTATTCGTGTGCGAACGTCCTGACGTATTATGTTGTTCAGCAACGCGATGCCACGCAACTGATCGAATTGGAAATGCAGGTCCAGCATGCCCAGAAAATGGAGTCGATTGGCCGTTTATCCAGTGTCATTGCACATGATTTTAACAACATGCTGCAGGGGATTCTTGGCTTTACGGAATTGCTCAAAGAGGATGTTGCGGAACATCCGCACTTGCTGCAGACAGTGAACGGTATTGAACAGACAACGGCGCGGGCGCGGGCGCTGACGCGGCAACTGCTGACGTTCAGTCGCAAACAGGTTTACGCGCCGGTTCCCGTGTTGCTGTCGACCTTCCTGTCGACGTTGGAGTCCCTACTTTCCAGCGTGCTGGGAAAAGATGTTGAACTGATTGTGACCAAGTCCTCATCGCCCACGTATGTGATGGCGGATCCCAGCCAGATCGAGCAAGTCATTATCAATTTGGCGGTCAATGCGCACGATGCGAAACAGGGTGATCGCCGTCTGCGCATCGAGGTCGCCCAGACCGTCGTTGCGTTGTCGGCGCAGGATCATCGATTGCCGCTTGAAGGAACATCTGGTCAGTTTGCGTGTATTGCCATTGCCGATAACGGATCGGGGATTCCGGCTGCGCTCCTCTCCAAGATATTTGATCCGTTCTTCACCACCAAGCCGAAGGACAAGGGCACCGGCCTTGGCCTCGCGGTAGCCTATGGAATTATCAAGTCGCATGGGGGCTGGCTGGATGTGGAGAGTACGGTCGGAACAGGAACAACGTTCCGGATCTATTTGCCGCTGATCAACGTGGAGACGGCGTCTGCATCTGTCGACGCATCCAGCGCGGCGATTGCACACAAGGCGGCAGAAGGGGAGCCGGTGAAAGATGACGGGCATGTGATTCTTGTGGTTGAGGACGAAGAGGTGATTCGCAAGCTGGCATCCAAGAACCTGATTGCTGCAGGGTATCGTGTTCTGGTTGCCGAAACACATGCGCATGCGCGCGATATGTATCGCGCGCATGCTGAGACGATTGACGTGCTTTTCAGCGATGTGATCCTTCCGGATGGAAATGGCGTTGAATTAGCCGACGCTATCCGGCGGGAAAATCCTAATTTGCCCGTGGTTTTGTGCAGTGGGTACGCGCGTGAGGTGTTCAAGGGCCGCAGCCTGGTCCAGGACGGCTACCGTTTTCTGTCCAAGCCATACACCTTGCAACAGATGTTGTCTGAAATCAAACAGGCTGTAGGGACTTCCGAAGGATGCGGACGAGGATCGTGCGCATGAAATTACAGGTCATGAATGTGGCGACAGAGTTATGCATGCAGGTGCGACATGTTTTTTCACGTTGGAGCGTGCGGTGGTCACGTGCGCCGGAGCGCGGAGAGAAAGAAACGCAACCCGACAGTGTGTTGCGCATGTGTATGGATCAAGCGACGCATGACCGTTTCAAAGAGCAGAGTGATCGTGTGGCCTGGTCGCAGATGATCGCTACAGTTGCACAGATGATGGCGGGGGTGACCATTCGCGATCGGGAGGGACGTATTGTTTATGCGAATCCAGCGTATGAGGCGATGACGGGTTTTACGTGCAAAGAACTGGTCGGCCGGACAGGTATTGGCTCTGCGCAGTCCGATGCGATGGTGCACGAAATGTGCGTCGCGATTGCGGCGGGGCAAACGTGGCGGAAAGTTTATCAGGAGATCCAGAAAAACGGGTCATTGATTTATGTGGATACGATGGCGTCGCCGATTTTTGATCATCAGTCCATATCCTGTTATATACTCGCTATTTATCAGGATGTCACCAACGATATCCATGTGCGCCACGAAATGAAGCGCGTCGTCCAGATCGTCGAGCATTCGGCTGACGGGATCCAGATCCTCAACGATGTGTGTCGCGTGGAGTATTGCAATCCGGCCTTTTACAGGATCACCGGTACGCATTCCGCGCTGGTCATTGGCAAGAATGCGGCGCAGTATCCAGGGTGTCTGCTTTCGCCGCAGCAATTTGCGGACGCGATGACCGTTGTGAAAAGCAACGCCTGTTGGCAGCAGGAGATATCCGGGTCGCGTGAGGACGGGATGCGCTTTGCTGTCAAGATCTTGATCTCGTCGATTGCCGAGGCACAGCAGATCCGCTATTACGTGGTGACGATTCGGGATGTCTTGCACGAAAAAGAGTTGGAAAAGCAAGTGCAGGATGCGCAGAAAATGGAGTCGGTCGGACGACTTGCCGGCGGCATTGCGCATGATTTTAACAATATGCTGCAGGGCATCCTTGGTTTTTCAGAGTTGATCGAAATGGATGTGCGGAACAAGGATTTTGTGACGCATGAAAATATTCTTGAGATTCAGCGCGCCGCAGAACGTGCGCGTGATTTAACCAAACAGCTGCTCGCGTTTGGCAGTCGGCAGCTGATTCAAATGATGGCCGTTAACCTGAACACGCAGATTCGTTCGATGCGGAAAATGCTGACCTGCATGACCGGGGATGGCATTGCGCTCACGCTGCAATTAGATTCCGATCTGAATCTTGTCTGGGCGGATCCGGCACAAATTGAACAGGTCATCATGAATGTGGTCATCAACGCGCGCGATGCAATGGCGCTCGAACGGAAATCCGCTGCGGTCGTCATTGTGACGCGCAATGTGCGCCGTACGCCGGAAGACTGTCCCGCGCATTGCCTGACCGCGTCCGGCGACTACGTGTGCCTCTCGATTTCCGATTCAGGGGTTGGTATTCGGGAGGAACATCTGCCTCTGATCTTTGAACCCTTCTTTACGACGAAGGATGTCGGTAAGGGAACAGGGCTTGGGTTGTCCGTTGTTTACGGTATCGTGAAACAACACAACGGATGGATTGAGGTGGATTCGGTCGTGAATACGGGGACTACGTTCTCGATCTATTTTCCTGCGTATCACAACCATCAGGATGTGCAGCAGATTCGCACGTCTGAGGACATTGCACAGAAACCGTGCGGTTCCGGAGCGACGATATTGGTCGTTGACGATGAGGATGTTGTGCGGCATGTGAATACGCGGGCTTTGCAGGCGGCTGGATATCGTGTACTAAGCGCATCCTCGGAGGAAGAGGGGTATGCCTGTTTTGTCGCGCATCAGTCCGAGATCTGTCTGCTCTTTGCTGATATTTTACTCAATGGCGGCAATGGCATTGAGTTGGCCGATCGCGTGCGTCGCCTACAGCCGCACCTGCCTGTGCTTTTGTGCAGTGGCGCTGCGCAGAGCCTGCTGCGTGAACGGGCAATTCAGCATAACTACGCCTTTATCGAAAAGCCGTATTCCACTGAACATGTGCTTGCTGCGATTGATCGGCTTCTGTATAACCCGCGCAAACCGCTTGCACCTCCGGCTTGAACGCGTCGCGCATGTATCGCGTTCAAACACCGCCGCCTAGGGCCTTGTAAAGGCGGATAAGATGTTCGCATACAACGC
>CAZMLC010000029.1:10377-29699 GCA_964567125.1 uncultured Akkermansia sp. | reverse complement strand
AAGAACGAAACCGCCATTGAAGAAAGATGTATCCCAGATCTCCGAAGAATGGTACCACGCGATCTACGAGGGTTCGCCGCTCGCTATGGTCGTTTGGGACCGCGAACGTCGGGTCGTGGACTGGAATCGACAGGCCGAGCGGGTTTTTGGTTGGACACGCGAAGAGATTCTCGGGCGCGATTTCTTTGATTTTCTTCTTCCCGAATCCGCCATTCCGCCCGTAGCTGAGATTGCGGATATACTGTTGGCTGGAAATTTTTCAAGCCGTTCAATCAATGAGAATCTCACCAAACGCGGCGAGACGATCCTGTGCGAGTGGAACAGCTCTGTTCAGCGCGACAGCCATGGCAAGGTCGCCAGCGTCATCTCACTGGCTCTGGACATTAGCGAGCGCAGAAAGGCCGAAGAGGAACTGCACAAATCCAAGCTGATTACCGACAATATCCCGGTCGGCCTCTACCTGTATCATTTGGAAGATCTCGCGGATGATCGGACGTTGCGAATGGTTTACGCTAACCCGGCCGTCAAAGCGTTGACCGGTATCGGTCCCGAAGAGGTGATCGGCAAGACGATCGACGAGAATTTTCCCAACCTCCGAGCACAGGGCATCCCCCAGCGTTACGCCGAAATCGTGCGCACGCAAACGGTCATCGTGTGCGAAGATGTGACCTACGGCGACAATCGGATTGTGATGGCATCCTTCTCGATCAACGCGTTTCCGCTTCCCGGCAACATGGTTGGCATTGCCTTCGAAAATATTACCGGACGGAAACAGATGGAAGTGGCGTTACGCGAAGCAGCAATTAAATGGCAGACCACATTCAATGCCCTGGAAAGTGCCGTATGGTTGCTGGACAAGGAGATGCGGATCGTCGTTGCCAACAGCGCGACGCAAAAATTATTCAGTAAGGCTCAGCAGGAGGTTGTGGGGCGTCACTGTTGGGAGATTGTACATGGCAGTCAGAAACCGATTGCGGAATGTCCGGTCATACGTTCGAGACAGACACTCCGACGTGAGGCTTTGGAACTGCAAACAGACGGTCAATGGTATGAAGTGACCTCTGATCCGGTTGTTGATGACGCCCACGCGCTGATCGGATTCGTCCACGTCGTCAGCAACATTACCGCACGCAAGAAACTGGAAGCCGAACGCCGCGAATTCGAGACGCGCCTGAATCAGACACAACGGCTCGAAAGCCTTGGCGTCCTCGCAGGAGGGATTGCCCATGATTTCAATAATATCCTGATGGCAATCATGGGATATGCGGAGCTTGCGCTCGATGACTTGTCCCCGCTTTCTCCAGGAAGAGAGAATATTTCCGGAATCGTGACCGCATCCAAGCGCGCAGCGGATTTATGCGGACAGATGCTTGCGTATGCCGGCAAGAGCCAAGTTGAGCGGCGCAACATGGCTCTGGGTGACCTTGTCGAGGAGACGCTCCACTTGCTCAAAACCTGCATTTCCAAAAAGGCAATTCTGAATCTGAATCTGGAGAAGTCGCTTCCCTGCATACATGGCGACCCCGCGCAAATTCGTCAGATTCTGATGAACCTTGTCATCAACGCATCGGATGCCATCGGCGAACGCAGCGGCGTGATTACCATCTCCACCGGCGCGATGGATTGCTCCGAACAGTATCTTTCCAAGGGTTACATTGTTCCGCCCGGTAAAGCAGGAACCTATGTCTACATCGAGGTGTCCGACACGGGGTGCGGAATGGACAAGAAGACCATCGAACGTATCTTCGAACCGTTCTTCACAACCAAATTCACTGGACGCGGATTGGGACTTTCAGCGATCATGGGCATCGTCAAAGCCCATGAGGGCGCACTGCGCGTTTACAGCGAACCGTGGAAGGGATCAACGTTCAAGGTAATGTTCCCTGCAGTCGAAATCGCGAAAGAGCACGATACCGAGGACAGCGTGAATACGACCTGGCGCGGATCAGGAACAGTCCTCATCGTTGACGACGAAGAGAGCATCCGCGCGATCAGCGCGATGCAGTTACGTCGACTGGGCCTTGACGTCCTGACCGCTGAGGATGGCCGGCAGGCTGTTGACATTTATCGCGCGCACAAAGATGAAATCGCCCTTGTTCTGCTCGACTTGACCATGCCGCATATGAATGGCGAGGAAGCCTATCGGAAGCTGCGTCAAATCAATCCAGATGTGCGCGTAATCCTTGCCAGCGGCTATTCAGAGACCGACATTGCAGCGCGATTCGCCGGCAAAGGCTTGGCGGGATGCATGCAGAAACCCTACACATTGACCAAGCTAAGTGAACTGCTCTCGACACTATTGCCAAAGGCAGAGGTATCTGAACAGCCCCGCAAAACCTAGTCTCAATACAGCCATGGGCCTTTAACACTTTTTCCATCCCAGCCCAAAGGCAGGACCGTGCTCGCCGAGCACGCCGCTTTGCAATTTCTTCGCAGACAGGATTCGGTATAGCGAGGGCTCAGCACCCACTATATTAGATGTGAGGCGCAGTAGCTGACGATTCATTGTTGCCAGCCCCACCCAGAGACGGCATAGACAAGCGCGGAGAACGGTGTGAGACTCCGTGTCCACAGACTGCGCAGTGATTTTGAGTGACAACGAGGCTCATTCCCCCGCATATCCGTCATCTTTGCGCATAGTTTTTAATTTACCTGGCAATGATCAGTACATTGACACGTTCACCTATTATTATTGCGATTGGATTCGGCTAACGAGGAAGTAGCGTTTGCCATCGTCTGCGCGCCATGTTATGATACACGAAATAATGAGGGGGACCTGTTGATGAAATGGATCAAGTTGCTTGTGGAAATCATCATCGGCATTGGACTTATTTATTGGTCCATACGGTTGATTGCCACGACTGAACCGACGCGTACAGCGCAGAACAAGAAGCAAAACGCAACACCGGCCGTCTCCGTGGCTTCCGCAGAGCTGCAAAAGCTGGAGGACACCCTGATCTGCCTTGGGACTGTCACGGCCCGTGAATCCGTGGACATCACCGCGCAGGTGACGGAAAAAGTGACTGAGCTCTTTTTTGAAGACGGGGATTGTGTCAAAAAGGGTGCTGTCCTTGTTCAGCTTAACAATGAACATGAAATAGCGACGCTCCGCGTTGCAGAGTTGGCCATCGAGGAGCATGCCCGCGAACATGAACGCCTCGCCTGGCTTCTCAAGGAGGATGCGATTGCGCAGAAAGATCTTGATGATCGCCAGACGCGCCTCGCCATGGCCAAGGCGGAGAAAAACAGGGCCATCGCCGATCTCAACGACCGCGTCATCAAGGCTACCTTTGACGGCGTGCTCGGCCTGCGGCTGGTCAGTGTAGGCGATCTGGTCACGCCGGGAACCAAGATCACCACGCTGGATGACATTGACAGCGTCTACATTGATTTCCCGGCACCTGAAAAGTATGCCGCCAAACTCGCCAAAGACCAGCTCTTTACCGCAGTCAACGTGGCCTATCCGGACGTTGTCTTTCAGGGAAAAATCCGCACCATCGAATCGCGCGTCAATGCGCAGACACGCAGCTTGCTGGTTCGCGGCATTGTTGAGAACAAGAACCATCGTCTCAAACCCGGCATGCTTCTGACAGTCTCGTTGGAGACAGGTGCAGAGGAAACATGCGTTGTTCCGGAGCTATCGATCATGAGCCTCGGTGAACGCCAGTATGTCTTCCGCTTCAATCCAACGACGAAGACCGTCAAGCGGACGGAAGTTAAGATCGGGCGTCGCGTTGAAGGCTGGGTTGAAATCGTCGAGGGAATCACGACCAACGCCCTTCTTGTGACAGAAGGGATCGGCAAGATTACCGATGGTCAACGCGTCACCTTAACGTCACAGCCTGCGCTTCCTGCAAGCAAGAAACCGGTCCAACCATAATCGTAGGGCAACACACATGAATATCTGCCGTTTTTCAGTTGTACGCCCTGTCGCCTCACTGGTGGTCATTTTTCTCTTGCTTGTTTTCGGCATCATCTCGATGCAACGCCTCGCGGTGCGCGAATATCCGGATATCGATGTCCCCGTGGTCTCGATTCAGACCACCTATGATGGTGCTAGCGCCAGCGTGATCGAAAGCAAAATCACCCAGATCATTGAAGACTCGATCGCCGGCATCGACGGACTTGATGCGATCGAATCGAGCAGCAGCGATGGCCTTTCGCGCTTGACGCTTGAGTTTTCCATCGCACGCGATATCGATGCGGCGGCAAACGATGTCCGCGACCGCGTGGCGCGCGTGCTCAGCCGGCTACCGGACGAAGCGGATTCCCCAGTCGTCTCGAAAGTAGATTCATCATCCATGGCGAGCCTGGTTGTCGGCGTGACCAGCACAGAGATGAACCGCATGCAATTGAGCGACTATGCAGATCGCTATTTTGTTGATCGGTTTTCCGTACTTGATGGTGTCGCTGAAGTGAAGATCTTCGGCGAACAGGAGCAATCCATGCGCATCTGGCTCAAACCAGCCTCCATGGCAGCCCGCAACATCACAGTGGAAGATGTCGAAGCTGCGCTGAACATGGAAAACGTCGAATATCCCGCAGGCCGCCTCGAATCTAAAGATTGTGAATTTACCGTACGCGTATCGCGCCAATATTTCACTCCTGACGATTTCAAGCGCCTCGTCATCAAGCGGCAGGCCAACGGCGATATCATCCGTATCGAAGATATCGCCGATGTACGCCTCGAGCCGAAACGGACGCGTTCGCAGTTCGCCTACATCGGAACAGCCGGCGAGATCAACGAAGGTGAGGCCGCGATCGGACTGGGCATTTACAAGCAATCCAAAGGGAACTCGCTCGTCATCTCACAAGGGGCCAACAAGCTCGTCGAAGAACTCAGCAAAAACCTGCCGGCCGGCATGAAGATGTTTATCCGCCGCGACGAAGCGGTTTTCATTAACGAATCCATCAAAGAGGTCAAAAGCTCCCTGCTGGTCTCCGCCGTCCTCGTTATCCTCATCCTCTTCCTTTTCCTGGGCAACCTGCGCGCGGCCTTGATTCCTGCGGTCACTGTGCCCATCGCCTTGATCGCCTCCTATTCAGTCTTGTACCTCTGCGGATTCAGTCTGAACATTCTGACGTTGCTCGCGCTCGTACTGGCCATCGGCATGGTTGTGGACGATGCGATCGTGGTTCTTGAAAACGTCCATCGCCGCATCAAGGAGGGGGAACCGCCCCTCGTAGCCGCAGTGCGTGGCAGCGAACAGGTCTTTTTTGCGGTGATTGCGACAACCGCTGTATTGATTGCGGTCTTCCTTCCCATCAGTTTATGGGAGGGAAAAACCGGCAAGATGTTTACCGAGTTCGCGGTCGCTATGAGTGCCGCAGTCTGTTTTTCGAGTATTGTTGCGCTCGTATTGACGCCCTTGATGTGCTCGCGCCTGCTGCGTCGTGAAGAGGAGCCCTCCCTGCTCGGCCGCGCTGTCGATTGGGCCATGCAGGCCAGCGCCAATTTCTACCGCCTGATCCTGAATGGCATCGTCTCGATCAAACTGCTCGTCACACTCGTTTTTGCCGTGATCTGCCTCTTTGTCTACTGGGGCTGGAAAATACTTCCAACCGAGTATGAACCCTTTGAAGATCGCGGCTTTTTCTATGTGATGATGATTGCCCCCGAGGGAACAGGATTTTACAACATGACACAGCTGGTCCGGCAGGTCACCCCGGTTGTCGCATCGGCCTTCCAACCGCATGAAATCAAATGGGGGCTGCTCATTCTCCCGACGCAACTGGGCGCCGATGGTGCCGTCAACAGTGCGCGCGTCATTATGGATTTCACGCCGTGGCGCGAACGCACGCGCACGAGCAGCGATGTGGTCACGGAAGTCCGCCAGCTCGTCACGCAAATCCCCGGTGTCCGGACGCTGCCCTCCCTGCCGCCAGGCATCGGTACGCGCGGTATGCCGATCCAGTTTGTCATCGGCGGACCTGATTACAAAGACCTTTTGCAATGGCGCGACATCATGCTCGAAAAGCTTAAAACCTATCCGGGATTTGTCGATGTCGACTGGGACTATAAAGAGACCACACCGCAATTCCATGTCGAGATCAATACCGAACGCGCCGCGGAACTCGGTGTCCCTGCAAGCGCCGTCGGCTCCGCAATGGAGATCCTGCTAGGTTCCAAACAGGTCACCACGTTTGTTGACCGCGGACAGGAGTATGACGTCATGCTCCAAGCTGCGCTTGATCAACGCACCTCACCGACAGACCTCGCCAATATCTATGTGCGCTCCAAAACGCAGGACAAGGCGATTCCGCTCGACAACCTCGTCACGATCAAAGAGGTGGGCGACGCCGCTGTGCTCAACCGCTACAACCGCATGCGCTCCATCACGTTTAGCGGCAATGCAGCCCCCGGCTACAGCATGGGACAGGTTCTCGACTTCCTCGAGAAAACAGTGCGCGAGGAACTGCCCATCGAAGCGCAGATCGGTTATAAAGGACAATCCAAGGATTACAAGGAGTCGTCCGGCTCGCTCTTGCTGGTCTTCGGACTCGCCATGCTGATCTCCTATCTCGTACTCGCGGCTCAGTTCGAAAGCTTCATCAGCCCCTTCATCGTGATGCTAACCGTGCCGCTCGGCATGATCGGTGCGCTTGCAGGCCTCTGGTTTACAGGGGCCACCATGAACATCTACAGTCAGATTGGCATCATCATGCTGATCGGACTTTCAGCGAAAAACGGTATTCTGATCGTGGAATTCGCGAACCAGCTCCGCGACCAGGGCTATGCCTTCAAAGAGGCGCTGATCACGGCATCGGCCATGCGCTTGCGTCCGATCCTGATGACAGGACTTTCAACCGTGATCGGCGCGATCCCCCTGCTTGTCGCCAGCGGCGCAGGTGCGGCATGCCGACGCTGCCTCGGCGCAGTGGTCGTCTACGGCGGACTAAGCGGATGCCTGCTCACCCTGATCGTGGTCCCTACGGCCTACTTGCTGATCGCGAAATGGCAAAAGCCTCCGCATGCGACCGAACAGCAGCTGAAGCGCGAAGAGGAGGCCCTGCCATGCAAATAAACGCACGCGTTTTTCTCCCTGCAGGATTTGCGCTGATCGGACTCATCGCCGCGCCCGGTTGCAAACTCGGTCCTGATTATCAGCGCCCTGTCACACAGGAACCCGCCGACTTTCTCGGCGCGACGCAAACCGTATCGGCCGCGGTCTCGACCAATCTCACGCAGCTCAGGAACTGGTGGCTGACCTTGAACGATCCGCTGCTCGCGGAACTCGTTACGCGCGGGTTAACCAACAACCTTTCGATTCAAAGCGGCATCCAGAAGATCCGCCAATCGCGCGCCCAGCTGGCACAGGCCAATGCTGGTCTCTGGCCCACGCTGACCGGCACGTCGAGTTTCAACTACGGTAAAAAATTCGGCGATGCTTCAGGCGTCGGCTACAGCGCGACCGGCGCGGGAATCGCCGGCGAATGGGGCGGCACATTTTCAGGTGGCTTTGATGCCGCCTGGGAACTGGATATCTTCGGCGGATATCGCCGCGAAATCGAAGCGCGCGAATCGGAATACGAGGGCATGCACTACACGCAGCGCGACCTCGAAATCTCGCTGGCTTCTGAAATCGCGCTGCACTATCTGAGCATCCGCATGCTGCAGGAGGCGATTGCCGTTACGCAGTCCAATCTGGTCACCCAGTCGCAATCCGCGGACATTACGCGCAAACGTCACAAAGCCAAGCTCGTCTCCGGGCTCGATCTGGCCAATGCCGAAGCGCAAGTGCAGATGACAACCGCGCAGCTTCCCACGCTGCAGGCCGCGTTGGCGGAGTACATCCTCAATCTGGAAAATCTGCTGAGCGAACAGCCGAACACGCGCAAAGCGCAACTGCTCGCCACCGCCACCTTTCCCACACTCCCCGCAGACCTGCCCACGACGATTCCCAATGAATTGCTGCGGCGACGTCCCGATATCCGTCAGGCGGAGACAGTCCTGAAGGCTGCCACAGCGCGCGTTGGGGTGGAAGAGGCGGAACTCTATCCGCGCCTTTCGTTGATCGGCGCACTCGGCGCCTCGGTACCCTACTCGCCGAACACCTGGGGCGATTTCACGGAGTCGCTCCGCCTCGGGCCGCGTATCAGTTGGAACATCTTCAATGCCGGACGGGTCAAGGCGCGCATTGAGGAGCGCAAAGCCCTTGTTGAACAGGCGCTGCTGGCTTACCAGAAGACTGTCCTGAACGCCTACAACGAGGCGGAGACGGCCTGGCAGAATTACAACGAGGAGGTCAAACGCGCGGCTCCCCTGCAGCAAGCGGTTCAATCCAACCAGCGCGCGGTCCGCATCGCCCAGGGACTCTACAAAGCCGGATACTCCGACTACACGGAAGTGCTCATTGCTGAACGGTCCCTCCTGTCCGCGCAGGATCTTGAAGTCCGGCACCGGACACTCCGCGCACAGAAGCTGATCACCTTCTACAAGACGCTCGGCGGCAGCGCGTCAGAGTAACCATCCAACGATCATAAAAAAACACCAACCAGGAAAACCTTGGTTGGTGTTTTTTTCTGCGCTGCGAGCCAACACGCTTAGAAGGCAATGCTGACTTCCCAACGTGCAAAATACGCGGTCTTATCCGCGATCGTATAATCGCCCGGCTGGAGTACTTCGAGGGTTACATGACCAAACAGCCTGGTCCGCGTTCCGAAGATATTGTTCCACAGCGGGAAATCATAACGGAAACGTTCAAAGACGCCGTGAAACATGCCGTCGCCGCCGCCTGCGCCATCCTGAACCGCGGCCATCATGGGACCGACAGAAGCGAAGACCGCATGCTTGTTGGGCCACTTGGCGCCGACTTCCAGATTCGGATAGAACATGTTCGACCAGTAGCAGATTCCGTAGAAGCCTTCATACGCATACATTTCGCTGAGGAAGTAGGTATAGCGGCTCCACAGCGGATCCCACGCGCGATCCGCCTCGTCATCGCCTTCGCGCCCTGTACCGCGATCCTTATCGCCCGAAAGATAGAGCGTCGAGAGCGTGGCATAGGTCTTCGGTTTGATATCCAATTTCGGCGCATAGGTCAATCCCGCATAGCCCATCAAGCCGCCCACTTCAGCGCCGCCGTAGCGTTGACCATACTGGCCGGCACCTTCAAACTCCATGGACCACTCTTCCGTCAGCTGCGGCATCACGCGCGCACCCACGGTATTCAGCCAGCGGCCCTGCATACGCGTTCCGTTGACGAGCTCATAGTTGCTCTTATCCGCATAGACGTAATAGACTTCGAAAGGAATCTCTTTACACATGGTGTTTCTGTAGTAGAGACCCGTACCCCACTCCACCATATCGCGGCTCCACGGTTCAATGCCGTTCAGCGCCAATGTGTCATAAGGTCCGAAAGCATCAGGATCACGCCAGCCAAACGAGTACGCGCTGTTGTAAAGTCCGAAAACGTCCAGCGTGTTCTCCTCATCGATCTTGATGACCGCCTTTACCGCATCCGAGTAGAAGGAACGCGAACCGTCCATGGGCGTACCTTCCATGAAGATACGGCCGGCACCGTACATCAGATCCTGACGTCCGATGCGCAGGTCCACACGATCCCACAAGATGTTGCGCAGATCAAGGTAGAGATTGTCCGGGATCACTTCGCCAGGTGTCTTACCGTAATTGCGGTACGACGAGCTGATATATTCGCGGAACTCATCCACAAGACGCCCATAGAGGGTAAAATCTTCGTTCTCGATCTTTCCCCAGGCGCGGGCGCGCATGCGGAAGTAATTGGACATATCCGTCATGCCGCCTTTTTTGCTCTTATCCGGAAGGTTCTGCATGATCTCCTGGCGCACGCGGAAATCACCGCCAGCATCCCATTGCAGTTCATCCCCTTCCGGGATCGGAGCATTACGCTGTGCTTTAACCAAAATATCGCCCATGTTGTACTGCGCGAACACACAACAAGGAAGCGCCGCCAATAGTCCGGCAAACACATATGTATTCATTTTTTACCGCGGTTTTTTCTTAAAAAACCGAGAAAAAGGTGATTTTTTTGTGGAGTCTTCTGTTTGAGGACGCGACGCATCTCCAGTTGACCGCGCCTGTTTCCGGTCATTAAAACGGGGCGACTTTTTCTCCGCCGAATCGCGCAAGTACTCCTCCCGACGCGGGGGTTCCTCGCGGCTCTCCTGACGCGGCTTCCGTGATGGTTTCATTTCGCGATTATACGGGGCATCTGCAGCCCCCCCTTCACGGAACGGCTTACGACGCGGTTCGCGCGGGGGTTGAGTATCCCGGCGTGGCGCATCGGTTCCTGTCACGTCATCTCCCCCTCTACGACCGTAATCCGCTTGACGGCGTCCCATGCCTCTCGGACGTTTCGGTCCGGAAGAGGCATCGTCACGCCGCGGCTGACGATTCCCGAAAATCTGTTTCTTTTTGCCAGCCCATTCCGGACGCGGCAGCGTATCCGGAACGCCGCGGCCGGAAGCCTTTTCCGCACGTTCGGAGTGAAACTCATCGACACGTTCCACGGAAATGCTCTTCTTGATCATGCGCTCAATCGCCTTCAGGAGGCCGCGCTCTTCAGCGCTGACAAAGGAGATCGCAGCACCGTCAGCACCGGCGCGCGCCGTGCGTCCAATCCGATGGACATACGACTCGGTCTCTTCCGGCAGATCAAAATTCACCACGTGGGTGATGTTGTCCACATCGATACCGCGGGACGCGATATCCGTGGCGACAAGCACGCGCACGCGCCCGCTCTTAAAGGCGCGCAGCGCTTCGGTGCGCATCTTCTGCGACTTGTCGCTGTGGATTGCCTCCGCCGCAATATCGGCCTGATCTAATTTGCGCACGATCTTATCTGACCCATGGCGTGTCCGGGCAAAAACAATGACCTTGTTCATCTCCGGGCGCGTCTTCAACAGATGGATCAGCAGCGCATCCTTGTTCGGCTTGTCCACGAAAATCAACTGCTGGTTGATGCGATCGACAGTCGGTTTATCCGGCTCAATCGTCACATGCACAGGATCTTTGACCATGGACATGGCCAGGCGCAGCACCTCCGGCGAAAGCGTCGCGGAGAAAAACTGCGAATGACGTTCCAGCGGAAGGCGCGACAGAATCTTCTTGATGTCCGGCATGAAGCCCATGTCGAGCATGCGATCCGCCTCGTCCAGCACAAACTCCTCAATGGCATCGAGGTCAATGTGTCGCTGCTCCATGAGATCCAGCAGACGGCCGGGCGTAGCCACGACCAGCACCGCACCGTTCTTCAGTGCCTGCACCTGCGGATATTGGCTCACGCCACCAAAAACAACCGCGAAGGGCGTTCCGAGAAAACGGCCATACGTGGTCACACTCGTCGCGATCTGCGCAGCCAGTTCGCGCGTCGGCGCGAGGATGATGGCGCGCGGATGACCGATCCGGACCTCTTTGGGATTAGCCGCCAGGCGGTGCAGAATCGGCAACAGAAATGCGGCGGTCTTGCCGGTACCTGTCTGCGCGCACCCCAACAGATCGCGTCCCTCTAAAAGTGACGGGATCGACTTTTCCTGAATCGGCGTGGGGGTTTCGTACGCTTCAGCGGCAACCGCGTGTTGGATCAGCGGATTGAGTTGACCAAAAACAGAGGATGCAAACGCCTCCGGAATCGCATTGGTCGGTGTGGGGATTTCCTTCGGAGCTTGCCGCTCGACAAGTCCGGGATGACGATTTCTTTGCCGTCTAAACGGCGGACGCGGACGAAAATTTCCGCGACGTTCATTGCGTTGATTCTGCATGCTTTACCTTTTTTCCCTTGATACTAACCAGCTATACACATGCTGGTGCCAAGGAAAAACACGCCGCAATGCGAACACACGTGGCTCCACGGTGTGGAACCACGTTCAAGACTTAATTGTGCTGGTCTCGAGGACCGCTCCAGCTTATGCCTTGGGTTCCTCAACCTTCTTCGGTTCGTCTTTCTTGATATCGTCGACGATTTCCTTGACCGATTCACGGGCGATCTTGTCGCCCTCGTCCTTGCCCTTCTTGAATTCACCCAGACTGCGTCCGAGCGAACGGGCCAAATCCGGCAGCTTATTCCCGCCGAAAAGCACTAAAATGATAATCAGGACCAACAACAACTGCGTCGGACCGATGTTCTGAATGAAAGCGACTGGCATCATGATAACCTCCTACTCCTAACCTACCCTCGATAATGTTGCGCAACCGCACGTCGCGCCTCTAAATCCGCATCACGCCGCCGGATACTCTCGCGCTTGTCTTCCTGCGCCTTACCCCGGCAAACGCCGATTTCAACTTTGACCATTCCGCGCGGCGTGAGATAGAGCCGCAACGGGATCAATGAAAACCCCTTCTGCTCTGAGAGGGCCTTCAACTTTAGAATCTCCCGCTTATGCATCAGCAACCGCCGCGTCCTCAGTGACTCGTGGTTGAAACGATTGCCAAACGCATAAGGCGGTATCGTGACCTGATTCAGAAACAGCTGGCCATCCTTCACACTGGCATAGGCACCCGTCAAACTGGCTTCGCCATTGCGCACCACCTTGACCTCTGTACCGACCAGTTCAATACCGGCCTCCACCTTTTCGAGTACAAAGTAATCGTGCGTTGCCCGACGGTTTACGGTCAGGTTTCCGCTTTTTCTTTTGTCCTCTTTAGGCATCTGCCTGGCTTACTCCGACCACCGCGCATGGACTTGCTCTGCACGTGCAATCGCATCAAAGTCCACTTCCGAAATCAGCAGACCCTCCGCAATTTCACGCAGCGCAATGTCCGCTTTATCCTCATCCGCGGAAAGCGGACGGACCAACGGACGTTCGCCATTGTTCAGCTGGCGCACACGCTTCGAAACAAGATTAACCAGAACCGGAACACTCGGGAACCGGACACGCGCTTTCTCTATCAGTTCAAGATTCACTCAAATCCCTCCAATGGATAAGGTAGAGACTATACCCTTTTTACCCCTGTTTGGTCAATTCCGTAATGCGCAGACCCTCTTTTTCTTTTAAAGGCTGCAAATTACGCGTTGCGGGCACATGCGGCCTGCGCGGCAGCCCGGCCGGCTGCCTCACCCATGGCCACCGCATTCCCGGTCACGCGGTAACTGGCGTGCGCGAAGAAATCCCCGCTGATGCAACGCCCCGCAAAATAGAGCCCCTCCACCTCTTTCGCCATCAACGCGCGCAACGGGATCCCGTAGGGCTTGACGCGTAGAGGCGCCGTATCAATTCCCTTGTTCTTCTTGGGATCCAGCGCATGGATATCGATCCCGAAGGTGACGGTACACACGGCGTCATCGAAGGTCCGCCCCGCTTTGAGATCGTCGAGCGTCACGGTATAGCGTCCCAGCAGCCGGCGTCCCTCGCGCACGCCGATCTGCTCGGGCGTAGCCACAATGCGCACGTTTTTCCAAACGCCCCCCTGTTTGCGCAAGGCCTCGATCGAGGCGTGGATATCCTTGCGCGCACGCACGGTCGCCCGCGTCACATCGCGCTGGTTGATCCCGCTGACCCCATACTCATGGTTCGCCATAAGGATAAAGAGGTCATCGCGCACGCGGAAGAAAGAGGGTTTCGCGTATGACGGCGCATGCCCGCCCGCAGCCATGGCCGCATAGAGCCGGTCCTTGGGCGCAGCCCAGGGCTGACGATCGTCGATATCGTTGTAAAACGGCGCGATCTCCCGCGCCTGCACGCCGCTGATCAAGGCGATCATGCTCATGGGCTGGAGCTTGCCGCCCTCAGGATCGCCGAGCGCAAAACTGCATCCGGCCAAAGCCCCAAGATCGCCGTCGCCCGTGCAATCAATAAAACGCTGCGCGGCGACCGCTTCGCGTCCCGACTTGGATTCCATAATCACGTGCGTCAGCCGTCCCGCCACCTTCCGGGCCGCAACCACGCGACTGTGATAGAAGATTTCGATCTGATGTTCCTCGCAGAGATTCTCCAGGACCAGCTTGGTCACCTCGACATCGAAAACGCCGGTCCGCTTCCCTTGCGGGGAAAAGCCGCCCCCTCCGGCAGCCTCAATGCGCACCATCAGCTCCTCGGTCAAGCCCTTCTTATTGCGGATGTCCAGCCAATAGGAGAGCAGCCCTGCAGTCCAGATTCCGCCCAGGCACCCCGACTGCTCAATGACGATCACGCGGGCGCCGCTGCGTGCGGCAGCCAGCGCGGCTGCCACACCCGCCGGTCCTCCGCCGCAGACCACGACATCCGCCTGCGTGCAGACCGGTAGCTTGCGCGCGGGTTCAACAATCGTATGCGCATCGCCAGAAACCGCTGTCCGGTCATCGCCGGCCAGCACAGCTCCTGCGCTCCCCATCACAAGGCCCTTCAAACACCATCGACGCGAAAGGTGTGACATCGCGATTCCTCCGCTCCTAGCTTTTAACGAACCAAACGGTTTTCAATCAGATAATCGTTGGCATAACGCCCCATCTGATGACGCGGCGGCAGCATCGTGAAGACCGACGTCTCCGCGATCTTCTGCACGCGCGGTGTTTCCGTGAACACCTGATTACAGGCGGCATCCGTTGTTTTCGGCGCACGCGCAAAGGTCTGCCCGCAGTTGATAAAGAGATTGCGCCAGATGCTGTTCTGATCATTCTTCTCACGGGAAATGGGCAGTTCAGGATAACGGCTGCGATAGAGCTCCCCGTCCACCTGGACGTCCGCCATCATCTTCTGGAGAGCCGGGCGATCCAAGAACTCGTTCCACCGTTTGGTTCCCCAGGTTGAGAAGCTGACGCCAGTCGCGCAATCCATGAAGATGTTGTTGTCGATGATATTCATCTGGCCGCCGTGAATCTGCACGCCGCCGAAATGACCGTTTGAGGTGTTCTCAAAGTAGTTGCCATACACGAGGCAGCCGCTGATCGCATCGTCGAAACGGATGGCGGCCTGTCCACACGGGATGTTCGCCCCGCCGCCGATATCTTTCCAGTAATTGTAACGCATGACATTGCCGCGGTAGGTCACATTGCACCACATATCGATGGCGCCCTGATCGTCGGACTCCGTCACGAGATTGTCGCACAAATTGTACTCAATCCGATGGTCGTTGCCCTCGATGCGCATGGCGCTGGAAGGCCCGTGATGAAAACGATTGTGCACCACGCGCGTGCCGCAACCATCGAGGAAGAGCGCAGGATTATAGGTGCGTCCGCGACGCGCGAAGCCAAAGACCTCGTTGTTCTCAATGACGATATTCCCCGAGGTCAAGGTCTTGCGATCGCCCCCGCGGATGCGCATGGCCGCATGGCCCAGCGTATTGAAGCTGTTGCCGTAAATCGTGAAGTTCTTCATCTCCAGCGCGCTGAGCGCTGTCCCCCCCATGCGCCGCAGCATACAGCCCACCAGCGCGATATCCGCGCTATTCGCGATCTGTATCCCGTCCTGCTGACCATACTCATAGATCAAGCCGGAGATCGAAAGATGATTCACGTTTTTCAGGGTCAAGAAGGGTTTATTCCACTGGGAGACAACGACATCAGCCCGACGGTTCAGCTTCTCGGGTTTCCACCAATAGAGCTTGCCCGAGGCGCAATCATAATACCATTCGCCGGGCTGATCGATCTCCTCCAGAAGGTTGAGCACGAAGAAGGGATGGTCGGCCTTGAGACCGGTTTCCGGCAACTTCTCGCGGAAGGTGATCGCTGCCTCGCTGAATGCGACGGGCATGGTGCAGTCAGACCACAGATGGTAGAAATAGCCGCAGATCATCGCCTCTTTCGCTTGGTTCCAGCGCTTCAGCTGCGGATCCGTGAACACAAAGGCACGATTGGTGACGCTGCCGGTTTGCGCGCCGGTCTTCAACCATCCGCTATTCGGCCAGCGCGCAATCGTCATGGGCTCGCCGTCGGCGAAGAGCTCGCGGATACCACGGCCCAGATTCATCTCCCCCCGTCCGTACGGCCGCTGCGTTTCGAACGACGAATAGCCAGCAGCCTTCAGATCCGCAACAACCACCTGTCCGCGCGCCGATTCCGGCAGGCGCGCCAGGATCTCCGCCTCCGTGACAGGCGCAAAGTCCTTCACATGAAAACCGCCGTCGAAAATAGGACGTTCACCCGGATACGCGCGATAAATCACAGGTGCGGACGCTTGTCCTGAGTCCTGTGCATCCAGTTCGAGCGTTTCCCGGACGACATAACGCCCGCCTCGTACAAAGACAGTGACCCCCTCTGCCTTATTCGTACGCGCCCGCACCGCATCGCGCGCACGCGTCAACGTGGCAAAAGGCTTGGCCTTGCTGCCCTCCTGCGCGTCACTTCCATCGGGTGCCACATAGAAGGCCAGCGGTGTTTTGGCAAAGTCGCCCCAGGGTCTCCGGCTGTCGACCGCAGGCTGCGGATCAACCAGCTCCTTAGCTTCGGCAATCAGATGGGCGGGCACGCCCTTCAATGCGACCAGCGCGGCCAAGGCCTCGCGCGCTGCAGCGGTGTTTTCCTGCTGGCTCTGGATTTTCACAATCGCGTAAGCCGCCAAGGCGCGAACCGAAAGACTTTGCGCCGCTTGATCGCGCAGAAGGGCAAACTGCTCGCAGGCTTGCGCGCATTTTCCGGATCGCCACAGTACCATTGCATACGTCTCGCGCGCTGCCGGATTCGCGCTCACCATGCGTTCATATTCGGTCACAGCTTCATCCCATTTGCATTCACGCACAAGGCTTTCGCAGAATGCACGTTGCAAAGCAGCAGCCAGCGTAGCATCGCCCATCGAGGCATGCTTCGCGCGTAAATTTTTCACGGCAGCGCTGGGCAGCATCGACCCTTGTCCGCTGCGACAGCTCTGAAGCAGCACCTCGTTGGCTTCACCGCGCAACCAGTCGGGATGTTCGTATTGCTTCAAGATCGCGAGGCTCTCCTTGATAGCTTGCGCACGGTTTGCGCGCGCAGCGCGCAATTTCTGAGCCGCACGCACAGCGCGTTCATCCGCACCCAACAGCGCATGGAGCTCTTTTGCATCGAGCGCATGATTATAGATCTGCACGCGTTCGATCGCCTGAACAAAGGAACCGACACCATAATTGGCATAGCCGATCCGGAATACCGCATCTTTCGGATCAAGCAGCGGACCGGAAAATTCATGCTCAGCCTCAAGTACGCCGTTCAGATAGAGCCGCATCATCTGGCCATCCCACGATGCCACCACGCAACTCCAATGATCCTCGCTGACGATGGTCTTGCCATCAATGCCGAAAGCGCCATTGGGTCGACCGATCTCGAAACGCAGCCGCCGCGTATCCCAATCCGTCAGCAAAACGCGGAAACCGTCGTAGTAGCCGCTGCCGTTTGCAACGAGCATCCCGTTACGCGCATTGGGATTGCCGCGACCGCTCCCCGCGCCATAGGGTTTCACCCAGACAAGAACGGAAAAGGCGCTGTTGTTCAACACCAGTTTAGGAGCGCAGAACGGCACGGCATCCAGCAACGCCACTTGCGCTTCCTTGCATCCGTTGGTCACCGCAAGGTTCCCTTTGTAGGTCAGTCCGGCGACCGCGTTTGAGGTCAACAGATAGTCGTTCTGCAAGGCAGCCTCAGCGTGCATGCAGCCCAGAGCCAACAGACAGCCCATCACAGGCAATGTGTACTTCATACGTGTTTCCTTTTTTAAAAATCAGCGTTTCGGTGCCTCACACAGGCGTTCCGGCTGGGTCATGCTCAGCGCTTCAGCCAGGGTCGGCGCAAAACGGAAGGCGGATGATTCACGGTAGACAGCGCGATTGCGGCGCCCCCAGTAGGAGCCGTAATACTGCGCATTGGTATCGATCCAAGTCGTCACGCGCAACCGCTCCTCGGGCGTAACCGCCTGTGCAATTGCACGATGTTTTTCAATCAATGTGCGCGGATCTGCCGCACGCGTCGGCGCCCCGACGATTCCGCTCAGCAGCGCAGTGGGCGAGCCCAGGGAATAGGCAGGCAAATAAGCGACATTCCCAGTCTTCGGATGATTTTCACCAATGATTGTTCCCAGCATCCCGCGGTCAAACGAACCCTTGCGGCGTTCAGGCACCAGCATCTCGTACGAGGTGCTGAAGAGCGTGGTTAATCCGTCTGTAAGCGCAAGCCCGGCTTTGGGCTGTTCCCCGGAGTGGCAGCGCACGCAGTGGCGGTCCCAGACCGGCTGCACATCCGCCGGATAGTGCAAGGGTCGCGCACCGTGCGGCTGCGAAGGCATACGCTGGAACGCCAGCGGGATGCGCCGCTTCGCCTTGCGGAAGGCGACGGCGCTCTCCGGCGTTTCGTGGCAGCCGATGCAGGCGCGCGTCTCGCCAGGCATGTAATTCACAAACGTCCGTTCCGTCTGCACGGCCATCCCCTGCTCATCCAGCAACTGGAAAAAGAGATTGGCCGCGGCGGGAACAACGAAATGCGCGGAGCCATCCGCCTCCACAGGCACGGTCCCCCGAATCACTTTGAGTGCGAGGTGCGTATCCTTGGAAATCACGATGTGCTGCTGATCGTATTCGTCGCGGTTGCCTTTGCACTGCGCCGCCCAGGGACGCGGAACCTGCTCCAGAATGCGGATGCTGCGCACGGCCCCGCGCGGCACATCCACCAACCCATGATAGACATCCTCGACCATGCAGACCGCCTCGTTGCGCCGGGCGCGGTCGCCATCTAACGCGGAGGCAAGTATTGGCGGAACAGGCCGCGCGACCACTGGGATCGGACGCCAGCAGGAGATCTGCGGATCGCGGTAGAGCGGCTTGACCTCGCCCGCATCGTTGAGGACAACAAGCCCATATCCCGCGGGGGCATGCCAAGGCTCCGCGCCTGCCGGTTTATGTGCAGCCAGATAACAGCCGCGCGCA
This sequence comes from uncultured Akkermansia sp., assembly GCA_964567125.1. GTDB lineage: Bacteria > Verrucomicrobiota > Kiritimatiellia > RFP12 > UBA1067 > CAZMLC01. Next base: position 10,915 of record CAZMLC010000029.1, on the reverse strand, counting down.
ACGGGAAAGGCATCGGCATAGAGCGCGCCATGCCCTTTCGGATCGTGCGTCCACGGCATCTGCGGGTCCGCGCGGAAGGCAAAGCCCGACTCCGCGCGGATATCGGTATGGGCCGTGACGTAATGCATGGGCGCACGCGTGCGAATCGGCTGTGTCATGTCGAGACGGATCACTGTGCCCACATTATTCTGCGGATAGTGCGGTACACCCATGACGATAAACTGATTGGCTGCGCCGGGAATCACATGGCCGAAATTGAGCGTCGGCGGCAAATCGATGTCGTTGCCGAAAACTTCGCTGGAGACCGTGCCATCCGGACGCATGGCCCACAGACACTTGACGCTCACCGCGCCCTTGTCCACATACTCCCAGCGCGTATAGAGTACGCGTCCATCCGGCATGATAGAGGGTCCGGTTTCACTAACGGAGCTGTGGCTAAGCTGGCGCAGGTTTTTGCCATCCGCGTCCATGCGGAAGAGCACCGTGGTGGTCAGCGTATCCGAACCGTCGCAGAGAATTCCATACTGACAGCGCGTGG
>CAZMLC010000029.1:0-10277 GCA_964567125.1 uncultured Akkermansia sp. | reverse complement strand
GAGAGCGAACAGCGTTCAACCACGCCGGAAGAGAGTCCAGGCACCACCTCGCGCACAGCACCCGATGTTAAATTAAGCACGCAGAGATTTCCGCCTGGTTGCCAGGCGCTATTGATGAATTCCGTATAATAATGGTTGGCGGTGTAGGTATACCGCTTAACGAAAACGACCTCGTTGACGCCCTGCTCGCGCAACAGGCGCGCAGCAGAATCATCGGCCAAGGCGGTCATCATCGCACAAACGAAAACAGTCCCCGCGATGCGTGCGAACATAGCGAACATCCCCCTATAAATGATCGTTGACCATAAGATAGCGGTTTCCCGAGAGCGATGCAAGCAAAGAGCCTCGCGCCTGCTGCTTAAATCAAGGTGCACTGGACGCACGGCGCAAAAGCCTTTATACTGGCAACATGCATAGTGTCCCATTCATCCTTCTGTGTCTCTTCATCCGCGCAATGCCTGCGATTGCGCAGACGCTTTTAGCCAAGTCCGACGCCTATTATGCAACGCCGGAAGCGTATCGCGTCGCGGAGACGGTTCTGCTCTATCAGCATTGCGATGGCGGCTGGCCGAAGAACTACGATCCCTTCGCGCAGCTGGATCGTGCGGCCTGTCAGCGGATTGAAAGCCAGAAGACCAACATCGTTGACAGCACCATCGACAACGGTGCAACCACAACGGAGCTCCGCTTCCTGGACCGTATTGCCGCCCATCGCTCCACACCCGCGATCCAGACTGCACTCCGGCAAGGGCTTTCGTTCCTGCTGCAGGCGCAGTACGCCAACGGAGGCTTCCCGCAATATCCCAACCGGAAGAGCGGCTACTGGATCCAGATCACCTTCAATGATACCGCGATGATCCATACGCTTCGTCTTTTGCAAGCGGTGGCGGAAAAACGCCTGCTCCGCGAAGTCGCGGATGATGCTGCGCGCGCAGCCTGTAAAAGCGCGATTGACCGCGGCATCGCCTGCATCCTCGCCTGCCAGATCCGGCAGGGCGACACGCGATTGCTCTGGTGTGCGCAGCATGACCGCGAAACGCTTAAACCCGTTGGCGCCCGCAGCTACGAACGCGCTTCGCTCAGCGGTTCGGAATCGGTTGAAATCGTCCGCTTCCTGATGGAGCAACCGCAGCCGACGCCGGAGATGCAAACCGCTATCCACGCCGCGATTGACGCCTTCCGGAAGCTCGCGCTCCATGAAACGCGCGTGGTCCGACGCCGCGATCCGCAATCGGGCACGGTTGATCTGGTTGTTGAACGCGATCCGCAGGCTCCGCTGCTCTGGGCGCGGTTTTACGATCTGGAGACGCACGAGCCCTTTTTCTGTTCGCGCGACGGCGTTCCCAGAAAGCAACTTGCGGAAATCTCATATGAACGGCGCAATCACTACAGCTGGCTGGGGCCGTATGCCCAGCGTCTTTTAGAAAAAGAGTATCCCGATTGGCTCAAATCACATCCACGGTAAGCGGTTCCGCGCAAAAGGAGAATTGAAGCGCTCCTTTTTTTTTGGCAAACTAGCACCACATCCAAATGACTATGAAAAAAATCGCACCCTCAACTCTTCTGCGCTTGGCAGCCGCCCTGCTGAGCGGGTTTTTACTGTGGACCGCCTACCCCCCTGCGTCGCAGGCTGAAAGCGCCTGGTTCGCGTTGATTCCCCTGATGTACGTCATCCGGCATTCAACACCGCGACAGGCATGTGTTGCGGCGGGCGTGGGCGGCATGCTCTTCTGGGTCATGACGCTGAGCTGGTTTCCGGCCATCATCAAGAATGGCGGTCCGTGGATCCTCGTGGTGCTCGGCCAAGTGGCTCTAGCGGCCTGGTGCTCTCTCTATTTCGCACTCTTCGCCTTTGCTTCCGCCCGCGTCTGGACATGGGCTGGTGCGACGCCCTCGTGGCGACGCATCGCCGCTGTCACGCTGGCCGACCCGTTCATCTGGTGCGGCCTGGAATACCTGCGCGGTGTCTTTCTCTCCGGCTTTGCGTGGAATTTTCTCGGTGTCAGTCAGGTCAACAACCTGCCGGTCATTCAGATTGCCTCCGTTGCGGGCGTCTATGGAGTCTCTGCACTGCTCCTCCTGGTCAACGGTGCGCTGACGAGTATGGGCGAACGGATCCTGCATCCCTTTCTTTTACGCTGGAACCGTCAGGAGACTGTTGTACAGCCCTTCCTGACGCGCCTGTTGCGTTCAGGCGAGAGTTTCATCCCGTTCTCCGTGGTGCTCGGATGCGTAGCCTGGGGATTCGTGCGCACGACGCACTGGACCTCGACCTGTTACAAACATCCCGCATGGCGCGTGGCGCTGATCCAGCCCAATACGCCGTGCGTCTTTCTCGCCGATGCGACTTCCGAGGAAGACCGCTTAAAGATTCTTTATTCCCAGACCGAACTCGCCAGCGCCGGGAATCCAGATTTGACGGTGTGGCCGGAGACCGCGCTGAACGGATATCTGCCCTACAGCCGCTCAGCCCGCGATATGGTCAAGCGGGGCGTAGCCCTCGCGCGTTCACCCTTGCTGACAGGAACAATGGAGGCGACACATGTCAAGGTTTCCGCACGCGCACCGCAGGGGCGGGAATATTACAACTCGGTTTGGCTGTTTAACACGCAGGGCGATCCGCTTGGTCGCAAGCCTTACCGCAAGCAGCATCTGGTGCCCTTCGGCGAATACATTCCCCTGGATAAGACCATTCCCCTCTTGCAGAAGCTAGCCCCCACCGGCGTCTCCTGCACACCGGGCGATGGCGCGAACATCTTTACGCTCACGAGGACGAACGCGCAGACACTCGCGATTGGCGCGCTCATCTGCTTTGAGGACACTGTACCGGAACTCAGTCGCAATGCGGTTAAAGCGGGCGCACAACTGCTCGCCCTCGTGACGAATGACGCCTGGTTTAACGGTTCAATCGAACCGGTCCAGCATCTGCATCAGGCCATTTTCCGCGCAGTTGAAAACGGCGTGCCGTTAGTCCGATGCGCCAACTCCGGGGTTTCCTGCATCGTCGAGCCTACCGGCAAAACCACCCTGCTGAGCGCCCGCAACGCGCTCGCTGATTTCCATGGCTTTATGGTGCTTCCGGTTTTTGTGCCGCAAAAGCCGCTCCCAGCGCCCTACACCCGATACGGCGATTTCCTGCTCGCGATTCCCGGCATGTTCCTGGTACTGGGCTGCATCGTCGGCCGTCGCAACATCCGAATGCCCTTCACACGAAAATAACCGCATGCACTTTTTCACACGTTTTCTTTATGAGGCGCGCTATCAACCGTTACGCTATCTGCTCGTCGGCGGATGGAATACGGTCTTCGGCGCCCTCTGCTACGCGGTGTTACACTATTTTCTGGCCCCGAAGGTTCACTATCTCGTGCTGCTCATTCCAGCAAACGTACTGGCCATCACGCATGCGTTCTTTTGCTACAAATACCTTGTTTTTCATTCAACGGGCAATGCGTGGAAAGAGTATTTTCGCTGTTACCTCGTCTACGGCTGGATTGCTTTGGTATGCGCAGGCATCATGGCGCTGCTGGTCAATACGTTCAACCTGCATCCTTCGCTGGCAAACCTGCTCTGTATTGGCATCGCGATCATCATGAGCTATGCGGGGCATCGCAACTTTTCATTTCGCGCGCCACCCAAGTCTGCCGGACACTAAGCCCTACTGCTGTATCTGCGCCAACAGGGCCTTGACCCGCGGCACATATTTTTCCATGCGCGAATCCTGCACCTCATTGCGGTTGTGGTCCGCATACGCGCCGCTCTCGGGCGTCAGCAGCGTATGGCTCCGCGCCCGGCCCTTGGCGCATTTTTCCAAATACTCCTCCCACGATTTCCCCCAATAGTGGTTGATGCGGATTTTTTCCACTGATTTTTTCGGGGTACACGTGCGAATGGGCATGCGCAACTCATTCACGGAGGAGCGATTGCCGATGAAGCAGCCGTGATGGTTGTCCATCATGAACGCCGCGCGCGGATTGATGATCGTTTTGGAGATATCGTTCGGTTCAGCCGCATGCGCCGTAAACCGTTCGATCACCAGGCCCGGCGTCTTCGTGCGATGGCCATTGTCACCATAGGTCATCCAATGCGCATTGAGTCCATAGCAATCCGCATAGTCGGCCAGTACCTCGGGCAATGTCTCCTTCTGCAGGGGCACGACAAACTCATCCAGATCGATAAACCCCATCCAGCGCGTCGTCAGACGATAGCGTTGAAGCGCATCGCTGTAGGCCGGCAGCTGTTGCCGAATACCAGGCCAGCGCGTATAGACAACCCATCCCGCCTGAATAAACGGGGCGAGAACCTCGCGCGTATTATCCGTCGAATCATTGTCGTAAATGTAAAACTTTTCAACCCCGACCAGGTGGTGATACGCCAGCCACTCCGCCAGATAAGCGCCTTCGTTCTTGCAGATGGCCACAAACGAAAGCGTCTGCGGGAAGGGCCCCTTGTTCTCATCGTCAAACGCCGCAAAAAAATGCTTTTTGAAGGCGAAATACGCCGCCACGTTCTGGTGCTGGATCGCATCGCGTAAACCTGCGGACCAGACAAAGCAGCGTATCACTTTACGCACATATTCCCCCATTGATCGCATTAGGCGTTCTCCTGCTGAGTCTGTCGTCCATACCGGCTGAGCGCTTCGTGAATGCGCGGAACATACTGCGCCATGATCGGGTCTTGGACCTCATTGCGATTATGCCCTTTGAACTTTGAATCATCCGCAGGCAATGGTTTGGCATCATCGGCGCGACCTTTGGCCTGCTTTTCACAATATTCTTCCCAGCTTTTACCCCAGTAGTGGTTGATGCGGATGTGCACCATCGAGGCCTGATCCGTCTGCGAGCGGACCTTGATCCGTGCTTCATTGACGCCACGCCGATTCCCGACATAGCAACCATGATGGCCGCGCAGCGCAAAGGCGGCCCGCGGATTGACAATCGCTTTGACAAACGGTTCCGGCGTCGCCGCGCGCGCCGTAAAGCGCTCGATTACCAGACCCGGTGTCTTTGTCGCATGCCCGTTATCACCGTAAAAAACCCAATGGGCCGAAAGTCCGACCTCCTCGCGATAATCCTCCAGAATCTCCGGGATCGTTTTTTTCGTTAAGGGCACAATAAACTCATCCAAGTCGATGATAGCCAGCCATTTTGTCGCAAGACGCACCTTCGACAACACATCGTTATAGGCGCGGATCTGCTGCCGCGGATAGGGCCAATCGGTATAGACCACGAGACCCTCTCGAATGAAGGGTTCCAGCACCTCACTCGTGTTGTCCGTTGACGCATTGTCGTAGATGTAAAACCGGTCCACGCCGACAAGCTGGTGGTACACGATCCACTCGGCTAAATAGGCGCCCTCATTCTTGCAGATCGCCACCACGCTGAGCGTATCGCGAAAGGGTCCCTTGTTTTCACATGCGAACTGCTGCTTGAAATGGCGTTTGAATGCCATGTATTCGCGCGTCTTACCATGTGCAATCGCATCGCGCAGACCGCCACTCCATACGAAGCACCGCAGCAGCTGCCGAATTCGCTCGCCCATTGTTTTTTTCTGAGTACCCATAAAAAAGTGTCATCAGAATACCATATTTTCACGCGCACTCGCCACTGCAAATCGTGATCGTGCGCACGCGTGAAATCAGCAGGCCAAGGACACCGTAAAATCAGCCCACATAGTTGAAAAAACCCGACGTACTTTGTTCATTGACATCCGCAGGGGCAACATGCCAAAATCAATCCGTTCACCCCCTAAAAAAGGCCATACCCAACCTGTCAACTTTTCACTCCATTTTGTTCTATTCAGCACATGAAATCAGTTGCTATTTGTTCCTGTCATATAAGCGAAAACCACGCATCCTGCTCCTCATTGAAAACTATTTGATCCGTCCGCGCAACCACGATTATGCCCGTCTGCAGGAATTCACCCACGCCTTCACGTACGACGATGTGGCCGTGGATAGCGGCCTTGCGCGGAAATTCAACTATACCTTCGCGCTACCCATGCACATCGAAACCGAAGACCTCTCGTCCAAACGCAAGCTCGCCTGCATGATGTTCACCAATCGCAAGCGAACGCCGAAACATATGGCCTATTATCGGCGCCTGCAGACGATCGACTTCTTTGAAAAGAACCACCCCGACGATTTCGATCTTTACGGCCATGAATGGGAGCGCGGCACCGCGCTCTTTCAAACAAATCATCCGAACCTGCACTATTGCTTGCGCCATTTTCCGCTTCCGCGTTTTCGCCGTCCTTCGTGGAGGGGCATCTCCAACGATAAGCGCGCAACATTCGCGCCCTACCGTTTTGTCTATTGCTATGAAAACTCATCCGTCATCCCCGGCTATATCACGGAAAAGATCTTTGATGTCATGATGGCTGGCTCTGTTCCGATCTACCTGGGACACCCCTCAACCACGCGACATATTCCAAAGGCCTGCTATATTGAGCGCGCACATTTTGATTCAGAAGAGGCGCTTTACCGCTTCATCAAAACCATGCCCGACGAACACTACCGGCGCTATTTGCGCGCCATCAACCAGTTCATCTCAACCCAGCAGTCCGAGGAATTTCAGCAATCACACTGGGTTGAATGCCTTTTTCATATCCTGACGCAACAGTAACTGTCTGGTGCCGCAAAATGCAAAAAAGACTTGGTGAAAAACACCAAGCCTTTTTTACTGTACTGCGAATCTCGCCCGCTAAAAATGCGACAGGCTGACAAGACGCGAATAAGCCGGATTCTGTTCACTGCCTTGCGGCAGCTCTGATCATTCATCTCAGCAATCTACCCGGGATCCTATCCTGTTTTCACAGGAACGACACGGGCCGCATCTCGAATCCCCTATTTGATCTTGCTCCAGAGAGGGTTTACCCTGCAACCAGGCTCTCGCCGTGGCCCGGTGGTCTCTTACACCACCTTTTCACCCTTACCTGACGTGAGTCAGGCGGTTTGTTTTCTGTGGCACTTTCCATCGATGCCGATCTGGCAGCACCGTTCCGGCCTTAACAACCGGATCTCTTGCCCTGCGGAGTCCGGACTTTCCTCTTCCGCACAAAGCGGAAGCGATCAGTCACGCCCCATCAGCTTGTCGCAAAAAAAAGAGACAGCAACGCTGTCCCGCAATCCCTAGATGTAAAGAATCCGCCCGCACATCTGGCACATCACGATGTCCTGATTTCGACGTGCCATCTGGACGATCCCTGGCGACTGCACGATATTGCAGCCCTTGCAGACGCCATCCTTCTCCTGCAGCGGAACCACAGCCGGCCAGCGGCGCGTCTTGGTGCGCTCATAAATCAGCAGCGGACGCGGCGAGACATTCTTGGCCACGTCATGACGGTTCTTCTCTTCCTGCGCGAGCTCTGCATTGACCTCGGCCAAACGCGCATCCAACTCCGCCAGATAGGTATCCACCACGCTCTTCTCATCCGCCAACTTTGACTCAAGCTCAGCCAATACCTGCTGCTTCGGCGGAACGGTGTCCATCGCGGCGACCGTGCGTGCATCAAAATTATCAGCCTCTTTTTCCAGCCCGTCGATCTCAAGGTTGTACGCCTGGAACTCCTTGTTGGTCTTCAGCATCGCCTGATTCTTCTTCAACCCCAGAATCTTCTCGCGAACTGTCTTCGCTTCCAACTCGGCTTCACTCACCCGCGCCTGTGCCGCCTTTAAGTCAGCTTTTGCCTGCTCAACAGCGGCCCGTGCTCCATTTAAACGTGCGTTTTCCTGTTCTTTGCGATGCGGAATATCCTTTGCTTCCTGCTGCAAAGTCCGGATACGACTGTCAATTTCCTGTAGATCCAACAAGGGCTGTATGACGCTCATCTTCGGTACTTCCTTACTGTACGAATAAAAAATCGCTAACAGCCCTATACAATATAGGAAAGCCGAAGTGATGTCAAACCAACGTTGCGCAAATCGCCTGAAACGCCGCCATCAACAACACCTGTTTCCAATCGGATTACGCACGCGCAACCTATTATAAAACAATACGTTAGATGTCATCAAACAGCGACTTTTATAGCGTCTCTCCTGCGTTGAACAAAAGTCTGAAACGCGCCGCGTTTTATTTTTTTACTCGATGCGCGCCCGCCTGCGGCGGAACAACAGCAATGACTTCCGTCGGACAAACAAAAATGCAGGCTCCGCACCCAGTACACCGTTCGCGCACAACCGCGATTTCATACCGGTCCTCCTCGCGGTTGTAGACCCGCCGCAGCGCACGGTGCGGACAGGCCATGATACAAATGCCGCAGCCCCCTCCCTGCGCCATGCGGCAGTAATCGTGCTCGACCTCCGCCGTGCCCATCGGACGCTCAAACTTGGTCTTCGCGGTGAAATGTTCGATCGCGCCGGTCGGGCAGACGCTGCCGCAGGCCACACACGTCGGCGGACAACTCCTGCGATCGAGGCTAACCTCGGCAGCCAGTACAGAGGCGAATCCGCTGCCTGTGCCACCATATCGGATCAGATGGCTGGGACACGCCTTTACGCAGGCACCGCACCGCGCGCACAGCCGCACAAACTGGTCGTTCGGACGCGCCATGGGCGGACGCAGAACCGGCTTCTTGATCCCCACTGAAACCGGCACCAGACACCGCACACCCGCGCCCACACCGATGCCGAGAAAAAGCCGACGTCCCGCATCCAGGCCAACCCGCGGCGCAGCGTTTTCCCGACGACGCACACAGCGGATCAGCGCCAGCGCGCCATGGCGAAGTTCCGCCACCACATCCTGCGCTCCGCCCAACGGACAGAGCTTCGCGCACCACAATCCCGGAAAGAGCATCGCCGTGACCATAAACAGCGGCACGACCGCTGCCCAAAAATAATCGAGCGAGGTCATACGCGCATGCACAGCCCCGGCCGAGGCAGTGAACAGCACCAGCGGATCCAGCCAGAGAAAGAAGGGATAGCCCACCAACGCGCCGCCGACGGAAAGCCATAAAATCCAACGTCCGACGGCTGGCAGCTTAGCGATCCACGGACGCCTCCACTTCAGCTGATAGAGCGCCAGCGCACTGGTCTGGCACGTTCCCAACGGACAGAGCCAGCGGCAAAACAACCGCGGCCAGATCAGCGTGGCAAGCCCCACGCCTGCCGCACCCAGCATGAACAGCGAGGCCACGCGCGCGGCAACCGCCACCGCCGCAACAAAAAGACTCGTCGCCGGCACGATCCCATAGGGAATCTGAACCCCTTTCACCGATCCGGAGCAGGCACACCCGATCGCCAGGAGTAGTGCACAAAAACGAACCGCTCGACGCATCCACTTCACAACAGAAATTCCTTATCCACGTCTTACCTTCACAAAAAGAAACGCGCGGGATGCGTCTCGCACACCTCGCGCGCTCACAACCAACGCGCCGCATTATCCAAGATAAGCGCCCTGCTCCTTCAGCACCTTCTGGATCTCCGCAACCGGCACTTCGCGCGGCGTCACATTGCTTTTGGCCGCCAAAGCCGAGGCCACACCCGCCGCATGGCCAGTCACCACGCAGACCGGAATCAGACGCACCCGGTCAATGATGTCCGCTGACGCGGAGATACAGCGCCCGGCGGCTAGGACGTTATCGACCTTCTTCGGCAGAAGCGCGCCGTAGGGAATCTGAAATTCCGGCAGCCGCAAACCGTCGTGTCCCGAGACCGCCACCACATCGTCGAACATGACCTTGTCCGCCGCCGTCTTCTTGGAAACCTGTTTCACGCCGTCGAGCAGACGCGTTGCGCGCACGCCGATCAGCGGACAGGTATGCATCATGAAGGCATCGGAACAGCCCTCGACCTTGCGGATCTTCTCGACATAATCCCAAGACTGCTTGCGATGCTCCATCTCGATCTTCGACAGCGCCTTGACGTCGAGACCATTGGCTTTCGGGCCGAGATTGTTGTGCCAGCGCGCAGCAGCCACCGGCTCGCCAGAGCCCAGATTCAATTTCGCCGCCTTCAGATTCGCTTTGTTCAGACGGTCGGAATTGCCGATCCGGTAAACGAATCCCATGCCATGCGTAATCTGCTGATATTCTTCGCCCGCCTGGAAATAGACATCGCCGTCGCCCGTGCAATCCACAACCGTCTTCGCGAGAATCGCCTGACGCCCCTCCTTGGATTCAAACACGACGCCCTTCACCGCATTCCCCGACTGGATCACATCAACGCCCCAGCAATGGAAGAAGACATCGACCTTCTCCGCCAGCAGCATCTGGTCCATCATCATCTTCGCCGCTTCCGGATCGATCGTCGGCTGATAGTTGTTTTTGTCGAACGCCGTGATCGC
>CAZMLC010000028.1:0-29707 GCA_964567125.1 uncultured Akkermansia sp. | reverse complement strand
CGGCAGCTGTCGGAGGAAGATGGACGTTGGCTGCGCGATCTGCCGTACAAAAAAGCGTTTCAGGGACTGATGCTGGTACACAGCACACTGGATATGCCGGAGAGTTGGGGTTACGTGTTTGATGAGCTCTCCGCCGAGGCGAATTTTCATTGTCAGATGACCCCGATTTGTTTCCATGGCCATACGCATGTGCCGATCATTTTTGAACGTCAGCCGTCGCATGTGACGCGCATCGAGCCTCAGTCGATGAAATTGGCGCTTGGCGGAAAATATTTCATCAATGTCGGCAGCGTCGGTCAACCTCGCGATGGCGATCCACGCAGTGCCTATGTGATTTACGAGCCCAAGACGCGGATGCTTGAGTATGTGCGTGTTGCCTATGATGTTCAGGCGGCGATGGAACGCAATCTGAAAGCAGGGCTTCCGGAGCGGCTTGCGCATCGTCTTGCGCAAGGACGTTAAAACGAGGTCGTTATGTCCTTGCTGATTAAAGGCGCAGTTCATCAAGGCGAATGCTGCGATATCCTCATTGACGGAAATCGTATCGCGCACATGGGGGCAATTTCCCAAACAGCGGATCGCATTCTTGATGCGCGCGGCAAAGCTGTTATCCCGGCTTTTTACAACACGCATACGCATGCGGCAATGACCTGTATGCGCGGTTTGGCGGATGATCGCGAACTCTTTGACTGGCTTAACAATCACATCTGGCCGTTTGAAGCGCTGTTGACGCCTGAAGACATTTATCTCTGTTCCCGGCTGGCGGTTGTTGAAATGATTCAGACTGGGACGGTTTTCTTTAACGACATGTATTGGCATGCTGCGGAGACCTTGCGCGCGGTTGAAGAGTTTGGCCTGCGTGCGGCATTGGGACGCGTCATCATTGAAGCGACGCCGGGCGTGGTTTCACACGAAATTCAATGTGCCAATGCGGAATTTAATCGCGTTCTGAAAACGGCATCTGAACGTATTGTCGCCACGTATGCGCCGCATGCGATCTATACTGTTTCGGAGGCGACATTAATGCAGATCGCTGCACAGGCGAAGGCTGAAAATGCCTATCTGCATATTCATGCCAGCGAAACCGTGCGCGAAGTCAACACGTGTTACGCGCAGCATGGCATGTCACCGATCTTTTGGCTCGATCACTGCGGGATGCTGACCGCGCGCACGACGCTCGCGCATTGCGTACATCTTTCGGACGACGACATCGCGCTGATTCGTGATCGCGGATGCCTGATCGCGCACAATCCGGTCTCGAACTTGAAACTCGCATCAGGCCTTTTTAACTATGAACGGACGGTTGAGCAGGGGCGGTGCAAGGTTTCGATCGGCACGGATGGCTGCGCATCGAACAACAACGTCTCCATGCTTGAGGAAATGAAATTTGCAGCGCTGATTGCGAAGATCCAGAGTATGCACAGCACATGCGCGCCGGCAGATGTCATCTTACGTCATGCGACGCGCGACGCGGCACAGGCCTTTCAGATTGATGCCGGTGAAATCGCCGTCGGACGTCTGGCGGATCTCGTGCTGGTAGACCTACGCAATCCCATGATGGTGCCGTGTCACAACCTTGTCTCCAATCTGGTCTATGCGGCGGATTCAGCCTGTATCGACACCGTCATTTGCGATGGGAAAATTCTGATGGAAAATAAAATCATTCCCGGGAAAGACGACATCGTGGATGACGCCCTCGAATGCTGCCACCGTCTGATTTCAAAGATGCGCAGACAGCACGACCGGTAATTCGGCAAGGGAATCCAGAACAGGACGCCCTGTTGCCGCTAAGCGGCTTTTTGCTTGATGGCCATGGGCAATCAGGATGCAGGCGATACCGAGTGCTTCGGAAACCTCGACATCATGTAGGGTATCGCCGATCAGGAGGACTTCCTCACGCGGACGGGCAATCTGTTTCATCAACGCATGCCCGGTCGCTAATTTGGAGCGCCCGTGTAAATTATCAACACCGCACACATGGGTGAAGTATGCCTGAATGTCATACTGTACCAACATGGCTTCCAGGATCATCTGTTCCGATGCGGATAAAATGGATTGTGCAACGCCGCGGGTGTGCAGCGTGCTCAGGATCGTGGGCGCATCGGGCTGAAGCCGGATTGTTTGATCCGCTAAAAACAGCGCATGAAACTCCTGGGCAAGGTCATCCCAGTTTTCATGGTCGATATCGAAGTTCAGGTGGCGATAGAAATTGATCACGGGAAACCCGAAGACTGTGCGATACGTCGCACGGTCAATGGCGGCCAGCGACCGTTTGGCGAGCATCGCATTGATCGCATTGACACAGGCCTGCGTATCGTCCAGCAATGTCCCATTCCAGTCCCAGATGATTTCGCGTATCATAGTCCTCGCTGTTAATGCATGTCGACGGCAACGTCGCCAATTCCCGAACGCAGATAATTAAAGCGCACATCAGGATGATCGGCAAGCAAAGACATGGGGACTGCGCTATCGGGAATGCGTTTGGAAATCATTAATGCGCTCAACCGCATCCCAAACGGATTATCATGATGGCCGGGATGCCAGATGGAGACCGTTTTGCACTTCCACGTCTCGGCTGGACCGACGGTTGCCGCACGCGTTGGCACGAGGGTGACGTTTCCGCCGCCGGACGTCCGCGCATTCTGCATGATCGTGACAGGATGCAAATCCACCAGACGTGCTGCGAAACGACGATATTCAGCGGGTGTCGGCGGCGCATCTTTAAACCGACCACTGCGCTTGACCGGATCATTAAAGGCCCAGTGTTTGGTCTCGCCTTGTCCGCCTTGCATCAGCAGGCAGGGCACGTCATCATAGGTGCGCGAATACGCAGCAAGGTCGCCGGTCGGAAAATGCACATTCGCGTCGGGAATCCGCAACGCTTTGTGCATGCGATTGAAACACTTTTCATAGTCACAGCGCGCAAACGAAAGCGGATGTTCCCGCGAAACAGACACGCCGTTTTCGACCCATTCGTCCATGCCCCAGAAGTGGCAGTTTTTCAAATTCATGCCAAAAGCGTTGACCATTTGCGCGACAAGCGGCAGTTGCTCCGTAGGACCGATCGGTCCGCAGACACCGACGGGATTATCCGCTGTCGCCTGACGCCAGACCTGGATATATTCCAACGCTTCCGCAGCATAAAATTCCTCGACGGTATCATAGATCGTCACTTTAAATCCCGGACGGCTGAGCTGAATCAGATCCTTTGCACGCAACCGTGCGGCATCTTTGAGGATTGCGTCATCGAGCGTGGTGTAATCCCACCATGCGGGTGCTAGCGTGCTGAGTTTGCGCATACGGCCTCCTTGCATGACTGTGTGTTAAGATGGAAAATTTCTTTGGACAGCAGTGTTTCGAGCGGTTTGAACGAGGCATCGCAATAGCCCATGTAGTTGTGGCAGCGCCACCCTTCGGCTTCAGGATAAGGCCCCCATTTCTCACCGACACTGCGTGCGGTCTGGCGCAACGTTTCAACGAATGAGCCCATGCCCTGTGTCGCGTCCAACCACTCTTTTTGACTTTTATGTTGCTCCAGCATCTGAATCCGTTTTCCCATGACCGAACCGATATCCACGACAAAATCAGGGACGACTGGCTGCCGCATCATATCCATGAGTGAATGTGGAAGGGCATGGTAAACGGCGACAGGTTTCATGATGGCGGGATAGGGCGGCACCGTGACATACGCGCCGAGGCAGCGATTAAAGGCGGCCGAGGCAGCCAGACGGGCCGCATGTTCATGATCCTCCATATAATCGTACCGCGAAAGTGTCAGCAGGATATCCGGTTGTACCTTGCGAATCACGGCTGTTGCCTGTGCCAGTAATTCAGGTGTGTAGAACACATTCACATCGTCCGCAATCGACGGGTGCCAGGTCGCACCGATCAGCTGCGCAGCCGCTTGAGCTTCGGCGCAGCGAATCCGCGCCGCGTCCTCTTTTGAATAGACGGCAGAACCGTAACAGCCGTTTGCAATATTCATGTAGTGAATATCGGCACCGGCCTGTTTCAATAAGATCAAGGTCCCGGACATCATAAATTCGATGTCATCGGGATGACACCCCATTGCCAGTACGATCATTGATACACCTATTATTTCTTCCAGTTGGCCAGACGTTCAACAGCCTGTGCAATATCCGTGGCCCGCTGTGTGCCTGCTTCACGTTCGACCGCAATGACCCCGCAGAAGCCGACCTCATCCAACGCGCGCAAAAACGCATCGGTGTTGACTTCACCTTCGCCCCACGGCACTTCTTGCCCCCATGTGCCAGGCGTTGTCGTGCGCCGCGCATCTTTAGCATGGACCTGCCGTACATAGCGAGCAATTTTTTTGACTGCTGAAACCGGTTCATCCGTGTTGTACAGAATCAAATTGGCGGGATCAATATTCAGCGCGAGTCCTGGATGGTTCAACGATTCAATAAACTGCAACATTTCCTCGGCACTTTCCTGGCCAGTCTCCATGATCAGCACGATGTTGTTTGCAGCCGCGATGTCCGCCAGCGCTCTGACGCGAGCCATGAATTTTTTTGCATAGACCGCATCATGATGGTTCAGAAATCCCACGTGCATCTGCAGATACTTCACGTTCAATTCGGACGTGATCTTCGCTGCGCGCGTGAAGTGATCGAGAATTAACGGCCACTGCGCGTCCGGTGCCACGCCGCCGGTGACTTTAATCGTATCGAGCGTCGTATAGTCCTCATGCTCGAAATGGAGCATGGTTGACGTAATGATCCAGCCCTCTTTCTTGACGGCATCCAGATAGGCCTGGCCATGTTCCCCCAACGCGGGCGCAAGCGCCAAACTGATGTGTCGCACGCCGGTGCTGTTCATGACCTCCGCAATTCCTTGAACATCTTTTTGCAGCGACCAGCTACAGATCGCAATCGGCCATTTCTCATTGCAAAGCTTCATTTGTGTCTCCTTATACATGAAATACCTAAGTTTGGCTCACTGTAACATAAGATATTCATTTTGAGCAAACCTTTATTGCCCAAAAAAACGCAAATTTCGCGCGTTTCTCGTTGACCTTCTAAGGTGTTAACGGATAAAATGATTTGCATATGAATGAGAACACAGAGAAGTCGAAAAGCGGCGATAATGTAGATTCAAACGATTTAACGCGTGAACTGACGTTTGCTCCGAGCTGGGCTCGCATGTCGTCAGATACAAATTTGGAACGTTTACGCGGTCAAGAATATCGGGATTACAATGACAATGAGTCGCAGCGGAGCGATCGTCGCCCGCGTCGCGATGATGACAGAGGGGATCGCAATCGCCGGGATGCCAAGCAGGGACGTGATCGGCGTGCACCGCGGCGCGACATGGGCGCACGCGATGCGCGTACTGGACGCGAAGGTCCTTCCCGCGATTCATTTGGTTTTGCCAATGATAAGCCTGCGTCTACGTTTTCGCACGGCGGCGAACGCGGTGCGCATTTTGTGCCGCGGGAGCAGAAGCCGGCATTGCCGTTAGAGGTTCGCGTTCTGCCTGAGCAAAAAGCGCTGGGTGGTGTTATCCGCCGCATCCAGACCTCTCATCGCGCTTTTCCGTTGCGCGATATTGCCGGACTTTTTCTGGATAATCCAGCCTCCTGTCTCATTCGTATCGAACCGCTGAAGGATCAGCAACTGCCGCTCTTCCAATGTAAAATTTGCGGCTTGCCCGCGCTTTCAGAAGTTGAATTGCGCAACCATGTTCTGGCGAAGCATCTGCCCGACTTTTTTGACGTTGAGGAAGTCGATTGCGAGCCGCCCACCGGTGTCTTTAATTGCGTTGCGAAGTGCGGTCTGAGCGGTGAGCTTCTGGGGCCACCGAACCATCACAGCTTTAATGCGAAAGTCCAGGAACTGCTGCGCACGCGTTACGCCACACTCAGCGAAGAGGCGTTCCGGGCGCGGATCGAAATGGTGCGCGATGCTGAAGTGATTGAGCAGTGGCGCCAGCAATGCACGAAGAAAAAAGTGTATCGCCGTAAAGACTTTGTCCCGCCGGTCAGCGAAGCCCCGGCTGAAGGCGAATCTTCAGAACCCCTGCCGAAAGCGCCTCCGCTTAGCCGTGAAGCAGCGGAAGCGTTGTTTATCCGTGAGATTCTGCCGAAGCAGATGTCAGCGGTCCGCCATCTGGTCTGTACAGCATCCGTTGCGATGCAGACGCCCAGTAAGCCCTTGTTTTTTGCCTTTAAGGATGCATTGCATCGCGAACGCCGCTTCCCGGCATCGCTCTTCTTTGCGTTGCGCGGCGCATTCCGGCACCGCAAGCTTCACCTGTTTCGCGTCAACGACGCCAAGGGCGCTGATTTTGTCATGTTGCGCGTTCCCGCGGCATTGGAGCCGACAAGTATGGTGCAGACGTTGAAGGACGTGCTGGCCTATATTGTCGAACATCCCGCCTGTACAAAACAGGAGATGCTGACCGCGTTAGGGGGCGACAATGAGACGGTGCGCAAAGAGTTGCTCGTACAACTTGCCTGGCTAATTGAAAAAAGCCATGTGATTGAGTTCTACAACGATGTGCTTTCTGTACCCGCTGAATATCCTGCCTTCCGCACGCTGCAGGGAGGAAAGCAAGCGGGAACCGATCGCCGCGCGTCAGCGGATGCGTCATCGATCATGGCTGAGGACGAACCTGTAAGCGCTGATACGGTCAGCGTGACAGCTGAATCGGATGCGGTAAGTGCCCAGGCTCCTGAGGGTTCGGCTGAATCGGACGCGGTGAGCACACCGGCTTCTGAGACGGAATCTGCGGATGGCGATGTACCGCAGCCAACGGGTGACGCCCCTGCGGTTCAATAACGCGACCGATGTGTCGTGGACGAAAAGCGGGCGGTCAATGTTGATCGCTCGTTTTTTGTTTTGAGGAGAGACTATGCCGCTGTATGAATTTTACTGTGAACCTTGTCATACGATTTACACGTTCCGCTTTCCACGTGTGGATACGCAGACCGTTCCGCCGTGTCCGATCTGCCAGCATGCGCTGAAAAAAGAGGTTTCGCGTGTGAATTGCATTCTGCGGAAATCAACACCTGCCGCTACGGATGCGGATGGCGACTTCAGCGCGGAGGAGATTGAAGATGCGCAACGCAATGATCTTCTAGCACGCATGGAGCATCGTCTGCGGGCGCTTGATGACGCCGATGGCTCTCCCGCGGAGGCGCTCGCCGTGATGCAGCGCATGGCGCAGGAGAGCGGTTATCAGTTTAATGACGATGTTGCGGAAGCCTTTGCCCGGATTGAGTCCGGCGAGGATCCTGAAAAGGTCTGCGAAGTATTTGATGAGGTGTTCAACGTCGACAATCCCTTTTCCAAGGAAACAACGGACGCGACCACCGCGCAGCATGCCGCGGCGCTACGGCGCTATTTCACGCCGCCGCGTCACGACCCGACGTGGTATGATCCGTCGAGCGTACCGTCTGGAGGTCAACCATGAACCGCATGATAGTGTTGACGCTCCTTTGTGCAGCCGTTTCTCATGCAACGTGGGCTGCGGTTGATCTGCAGGCCTTGGGCCTTGTTCCCAATACCCGGCGCGATATGACGTCGGCCTTTGCGCAGCTTTTCGCGCAGTGCACGAATCAGTCTGAAACAATCCTGCTGCCGCCGGGGCGCTATGACTTCTTCCCCACCAAGCCAGGCAAGATGACCGTTGCGATTGCGCTTAAAAAGAAGTGCGGATTGACGTTGGACGGGCAGGGCGCGCAATTCATTTATCACGGTCTGATGATGCCTTTCAATATTCATTCCTGTTCGAATATCACCATCCGTAACGTGACGATTGACTGGGAGCGTCCCTTTATTTCACAAGGCGAAATCCGCGCCGTAACCGATACGTACGTGGATATTGCCATTGATGCAACGCGCTATCCCTTTGTGGTGGAAAATAATCAAGCCTGGTTTTTAGGCGAAGATTGGAAACGCGCGGTGGATGGTTACAACATCCTCTACGATAAGACCACGCATGAGATCCTGTATAAGACGCGTGACAACGCCTTAGGCATTGATTTCATCAAACGTGCGGAGCTGATTGACCCTGAAACGATTCGATTTTACGGGAAACCGCGTTTTCATCCTCCCGTCGGCACGTTGATTGCACTCAATCATGGCCGCTATCTTGTGCCCTGTTTCGATATTCAGCAGGCGCACGATATCGTGCTGGAAAAAATTATTGTACATCATGCGTTGAGCCATGGTGTCGTTGCTGCACGCACGGAAAATCTAACGTTGCGTCAGGTCAACCTCTTGGCGGATGAAAAGCATGGACGCGTGTTCAGCGTCGTGGCGGATGGGTTTCATCTGATCCACTGCAAGGGGGAGGTGCGTGTCGAGCAGTGTGTGCATACAGGCATCGGCGATGATTTTTTAAATCTACATGGACGTAATTGCGTGGTGCACAAAAAGCTGACACCGCGCTCCGTGCTGGTGACGCGCGCAGAGTGTACGGAGTCTGGCGATGAGGTCTGGTTGTTGCGCAAACAGGAGCCTCAGCGCAAAGAAATCATGCGGGTTGTGCACAAAAAAAATATTCCGTTTTCCGGCGACCGCGTGAAATGGGCTCAGGAGATCACCTTTGACCGCGATCTGCCCGCTGACTTTAAGGAAGGTGATTTTTTTGAGAACAAGACCTGGAACGCCCGTTTAACCCTGCGCAATTGCCGCATTCTGAAACAGCATCGCGCACGCGGCCTGCTGGTCACGACGCCGGAACCGGTTGTCATTGAAGATAACTATTTTCGCACAGCAGGGACGGCTATCCTGATTGAAGGCGATACGGATCATTGGTTCGAATCCGGGGCCAACCGGCAGGTGATTATCCGCAACAACATCTTTGAAGATTGTCTGACATCAGGTTCGGAGACTGGCGGCAAGTGGGAATGGGGCGAAGCAATCATCACTGTGACCCCCTCACATAGACCGACGAGCGTGATGAGCGAACCGTATCATCGAAATATTGTGATCACCAACAACCTTATTACGACGTTTGATCTGCCGTTGGTCCGTGCGCGTTCTGTCCGCGGACTTGTTTTCGCGCACAACACGATTCGGAAAAGTTCGACCTTTGAACCCTTTGCTTGGCAAAAGGCGAGTTTCTGGTTGGACGGGTGTCGTGAGGTCCATATTCAGCAGAATCGGTATGATCCGCTTTATCGCGGTGACACGATCACCTGTGAGCACATGCGTGCGTCGGATTTAACGGTGCAGGATGAACGTCCATTTCACATCCATGGAGATTTATGAGCGATATCCTTATTACAGGTGCACGGCAACACAATTTGAAGAATGTCGACGTACGTATTCCGCGTGATTCCTTAACGGTCATCACGGGATTGAGCGGGTCCGGGAAATCCTCGCTCGCATTTGATACGCTCTACGCGGAAGGTCAGCGACGCTACGTTGAGAGCCTTTCCGCGTATGCGCGTCAGTTTCTTGACCAGATGCAAAAACCGGATGTTGATCATATCGAAGGATTGTCGCCCGCGATTGCCATTGAGCAGCGGACAACGGGCGGAAACCCGCGCTCCATCGTCGCGACGGTTACGGAAATCCACGACTATCTGCGTCTATTGTTCGGCAGCATCGGCCATGCGCACTGCCCGCAGTGCGGCAAACCGGTGCGCAAGCAAAGCGCGGAACAGATTGTCGAGCAGCTGCTCATGTCGCCCAACGGCACCAAACTCGTGCTGATGGCACCGCTGGTACGCGGTAAAAAGGGGCGTCACGAAGAGGTTTTTGCCTCAATTAAACGTCAGGGATTTGTCCGTGCGCGCATCGATGGTACGCTCTGCGGACTTGATGATCTTCCCGCCTTGGAAAAAAACAAAGCGCACTCGATTGAAGCCGTGGTGGATCGCCTGATTATCGCCGAGAATATCCGGGCACGGTTAACAGATTCGGTTGAACTGGCCTTGAAACAGGGGGATGGGCTCGTGATCGTGCAGATCCAGGAGGCCGCACATTCAGTGGAACACGTTTTCTCAGAAAAGAATGCGTGTCCGGATTGCGCAATCAGCTTTGAAGAGCTGAAGCCGCGCGCATTTTCGTTCAACAGCCCCTTTGGCGCATGTCCGACCTGTTCCGGATTGGGTGCGCAATGGATCTTTGATGAAGACTTGGTGGTGCCGGACAAGACATTACCCGTGGGGTCGGCCATTCGCGCGTGGCGCGTTGTCGGACACCATGCCATCATCTATTATAAATATCTGCTGGAAGCGCTTGCCAAGCAGTTCGGTATTAATTTAAAAACACCGTATGAAAAACTTTCGGATGCGCAGCGCAAATTGCTGATGTACGGGACAAAGGAGAATTTAATTCTGGATTGGCGCAATCAGGACAAGCCGTTCGAAGGTGTGCTGGCCAATTTGAAGCGCCGGTACGAGGAAGCCGAAACTGACGAGATGCGTGATAAATTATCACAGTTTATGAGTCGGCAGGTCTGTCCGAGTTGCCATGGCGCGCGCCTGAAACCCGAATCGCGCGCATGTACCGTGTGTGGAAAATCGATTGTTGAGATCATGGATATGCCGGTCCGCGATTGCGCCGTTTTTTTCGAGCACCTCGCTTTGCCGCACGATGAAGAGAGACTGGTGATGGATGTGCTCAAGGAAATTCGCAAGCGCCTGAAATTTTTAAATGATGTCGGATTGGAATATTTAATGCTTTCTCGCGAAAGTTCAACGCTTTCCGGCGGTGAAATGCAGCGCATCCGCCTCGCCACACAAATCGGGTCTGGCCTTGTCGGCGTGCTCTATGTGCTGGATGAGCCGACGATTGGGCTGCATCCGCGCGACAACGAGCGGTTAATCGCGATGCTGCACCAGCTGCAGCATCGAGGGAATACGGTTGTTATTGTGGAGCATGATGAAGAGATGATCAGGACCGCTGATTATGTCATTGATCTGGGGCCCGGTGCCGGACGACATGGCGGTGAGATTGTCTATCAAGGCGATGTGCCTGGGTTACTAAAAAATCAGCACTCCGAGACAGCGGCCTACATGTCCGGCAGAAAACAGATTGTTGTTTCATCGGAACGCGTAAAACCAGGCAAGTCGTGGTTACGGATCACCGGAGCCAGTGAAAACAATTTGAAAAATATCGATGTCAATATTCCGCTGGGCTGTTTTGTCTGCGTGACCGGTGTTTCGGGATCGGGTAAATCCACGCTGATCAGCGACATTTTAAAACGTCATCTTTTCAAACATTTTTATGGCTCCAAGGAAAAACCCGGCGCGTTTAAAAAAATCACGGGCATTGATTTGCTCGACAAAGTGATTGAGATTGATCAAAGCCCGATTGGCCGTACACCGCGCAGTAATCCGGTAACCTACACCGGTGCATTTACCCACATTCGCGAACTTTTCGCATCGACGCCGATGGCCAAGATGCGCGGCTACCAACCAGGACGTTTCAGCTTTAACGTGAAGGGCGGGCGTTGCGAAGTCTGCCAAGGTGATGGCGTACGCCGTCTCGAGATGCACTTCCTGCCCGATGTCTATGTCACGTGCGAGCAGTGCGGTGGACAGCGCTACAACAAGGAGACGCTTGAAGTGCGTTACGGCGGCAAAAACATTGCCGAGGTCTTGGACTTGACCGTCGACGAAGCTTTGGAATTTTTCGGTCCGATCAACCTCATCAAAAATAAATTGCGCACACTCTCCGAAGTGGGTCTTGGCTATATCCATCTCGGTCAGGCATCGACTACGCTTTCAGGCGGTGAAGCCCAGCGGATCAAACTTGCGACCGAGCTTTCCAAACGCGCGACGGGGAAAACGTTGTATCTGCTCGATGAACCTACAACCGGGTTGCATTTTGCCGATGTCCACAAACTGCTTGAGCTGCTTTTGCGGTTGCGCGCGACCGGCAACACCGTCGTGGTGATTGAGCACAACATCGATATCATCCGTGCCGCCGATTACATCATTGACCTTGGCCCGGGTGGAGGCGATCGCGGTGGCGAACTCGTTGCGACCGGAGCACCGGAGGTAATTGCAAAGAATAAGCGGTCCGAGACTGGACGATTTTTGCAGCGCTACTATTGATCCGCAGCGGGCGCTTCGCAGCAATACTGCCGATGCTGTTTGGGCGTACAGCCACGCAACCGCTTGAAATGGCGGATGAAGTGGCTCTGATCGAAATAGCCGATTTCCTGTGCAATCGCGCTGATCGTCATATTCGTCGTTTCCAAAAGGCGTAGCGATGCGGTAATGCGTAGGCGATGGATATACTCGACGGGTGTATCCCCGAACAGTTTCTTAAAGAGTCGTTCCAGGTGCACAACCGAGACGTTCATTTGCTTTGCAAGTTCTTGGACACTGAGCGGTTTCATGTAATGCGTATGGATGAACGTTAACACCTCATTCATGTTCCCATGCCAATCTGGGATTTTCTGCTGACTATCCAGATAGCGATAAACAGCGATAATGCCGATCACCTTTCCCTCATCATCAAGGATCGGGGCTTTACTGTAAATCGTGATGCGATCATAACCGTGATCCGCGGAATAGATACCATTGATAATCGGTTTTTTACCCTCAATGACGTGGCGATCGGAACGCTGTTTTTTGGCCGCGATATCTTGCGAAAAGCGTGTGTAGTCAATATGGCCAATGACGGCTGGCTTTTGGTTAAGGTCGCTGCGGTTTGCTTGATCGTAACGATTGAATAAGACAATGCGGCCATCGCAGTCTTTGATCACAAAGCCCACATCAGGGAGCAGGTCGAAAATAAACTTGAAGACCTCAAAATTTCCAATCTTGCGGAAAAACTGTTTTTGAAAATCACGCGGATTCATGTTGAAATCGTACACAAACTGGATGTTTTTATACAAGCAGATTTTTCAGCCATATGGTGTAATAATTTACACGATAAGCACTGATTCTCTGTGTCAACAAGCAAGGAGTACCGTATATGCCCCAACAGAATAGTGATTCCGCCCTCACGACGCAAATCAAGCACTATGCATTGCACGATTTAAATGCCGATCTCATTGGTATCGCCAATATTGAACGCTTTGCGCAGGCGCCGCTCATGATGAGTCCGCAGGGGATTTTACCGACCGCGCGTTCGGTGATTGTGATGGCGATTCACCATCCGGATGTTTCCATTGAGTTGGGCGGCGAGGAGCATCCGCAGGCGATTGGACCTTACTGTGTACAGTATTCCATGAATATGCGCCTTGATGAAATGAGCTATCGTCTGGGACGCTATATCGAGGCTCTGGGATATACAGCCGTGCCGATCGTTTCGTCAAACATCTGGCGGTATAAGGGATACAAAGGATTAAAAGAGCACTTTGCGCCCGACATGTCACATCTGCATGCAGCGGTTGCGGCGGGGTTGTCAGAACTCGGCTATTGCGGGCTTTCGATTACGCAAGAATACGGAGCGCGCCAGCGGTATGTTTCCGTCATTACCGATGCCGTGCTTACGCCGTCGGTGCTAAAAGAACCTGGCAGCGTTTGCGACAATTGTATGCTGTGCAAAAAGGCGTGCCCGTCCGGTGCACTTTCAAAAGAGCTCAAAGGCTGGAATGAAGTCAAGATTGAAGATAACGTGTATCGGTACATCAATAAGAATCTGTGGCGCTGTGCCTGGGCCGAACATTTTGATTTAGATCTCGATCTGAAAATTCCTGAGACCGTCGATGAACAGACGATTCTGGATACCGTCCGCATCCATGGTCGTCGGGGAGGGGAGATGGGCTGTTGCCTTAAGCATTGCGTACCAAAGGCGCGGCGCTACTTTGACAAGGCGTTCTGTAACTCGCCGCGCCGGCGCCGCGATGTCGTCGCGCAGGGATCGATCGGCGCGAATATGATCGAGCGTATCCGGACGTGCGTCAGCGACCAGGGCGCATCCGGCGTTATTGTGGTGCGCGCGGATCAGCTGGCTGAACGCGGCATCTCCTATGTTGCGAACAGCAAGCAGTATCTTCCCGGTGCACAACGCGCAGTGATCGTGTGCCTTACCGCACCTCAAGCGCTGGTTAACGATCCCGATCTTAGCGATCCCGCCTTGGCGTTACAAACGTATTCGCTCTCTGGCGGGTTACGTGAGACCGCGAACAAGCTCGTTGTTCAGGCTGGATATGACGTGACGCGCGAGCTCGAACGCTTTGGTTTTGACGCAGTTGGCGCGACAGCTATCAAAGAAAGTGAGGTTATTGCCGCAATTCCGCAGGTGCCGACTGGACATCGTCTTTTTACCTATACGGTATTGACCAATGCCGAGCTGCCGGAAACACAGTTCTGCTGCCCGGGCGTCGAGTCAAAACGCGAGCAGGGGAGTTCGCTGAAGGCGGACCTGATGGCAGAGGCCAAGCGTCTGGGCGCCGATGTCTGCGGTGTCAATTCGATACGCAGATTGCAACGTGTCGCCGATGCAATCCGACCGTTTTACGAAGGTGAATCCGTTATTGTTGCACGGGATACCGCGGATCTTTTTGTGCCGTATAAACCGGAGGTGCACACGCGCCGGCGTATCGTGCGCGATCCATCAACGGTTCTGAAGAACGCAAAATCCGTTTTTGTTTTCGGTATCGCATTACCGCATGGAGCGGTCGATATCACAGCGCGTACGCCATCCGATTCTGTAGGCCCTTACGCATTTGCGCTGTATGAAAACTTGAACTACTTGCGTCGTGTGGCGTTGCGGCTTGTCCAATGGTTCGATCGATTTGGCATTAAGGCGTATGTCAGCGACGATCTGCTCGATACGGGATCGTCAACGGCGAGCCCGCGTGGCGAAGTGCCGGATCTCTTCTCCAACCGGTTTGAAGCTTTTGCCGCAGGTCTTGGCCGCTTTGCGAAAGCAGGCTATCTCGTCAATGACAAATACAGCACCAATGTACGCTACATGGCGATTGTTACGGATTGCGAACTCGCTGAGGATGACTATGCCGCAGCCGCAGTTACAGCCTGTCAGCAGTGCGATGAACGTTGCGTCCGGACGTGTTCAACCCATGCATTCTTGGAAAGGATTGCGTTTTCAGTCGATCAAATCACCGAGTCCTTTTACCGAGTGGATACGAAACGCTGTGACTGGGCCAAGCGCTATTGTCTGGTTGCAAGCGAAGGATGTGGCTACACGGGCTGGACATTGGATCTTCCGACTCCCGCAGTAATCAGCGAAAAGGAGCTTGCAGAAGGTGTTGCCCAGCAGCCGCCGATCCCCAAATATCGGCCCTGCAATTTTGAAGCCTGCGCAATGGCGTGTCCCTTGCAGCGCAGACAATCCCTGTAATCGGGGATTGTGCGTATAAAGGGATGTTTACAGAATCCACGCTTCCAACTTGACATAATACATATTATGCGACGTTACTAGGTTTTAGGATGGTCGTTTCGCATTGACTTGGACTGGATGCTTAAGTAAACTAAACCACCATTAACTACGAGTTTATGCTATGAATTTCCCTATTGCACTTGACCGGTCTCTGATTGTTTTTGATATTGAAGCTACTGGCATCAGTCCACGCGCGGATCGCATCATCGAGTTAGCCGCTATCCGCATCGATCCTACGGGCGAAGAAACCGAGGGCTATTGGTTGCTCAATCCTGAGATGCCGATTCCCGAGGAATCGATTGCCATCCATGGCATCACGGACGACATCGTCAAGGATTGTCCGACATTTAAGCAGAAAGCGCTCGAGATCCTCACATTCTTTGGTGAAGCGGATCTTGCGGGCTTCAATGCGGGCCGCTTTGATATCCCGATGCTGGCCGAAGAATTTGCACGGGCGGAAATCGTGTTTGATGCCGATCGCCGTCGCCTGCTTGATGCGCAACGGATCTTCCATGCCAAAGAACCGCGGGATCTTTCCGCTGCGCTGCGCTTCTACTGCGGTGAGGAGCATACCGATGCACACGGTGCAGAAGCCGATGTTCGCGCGACGTTAAATGTCATTTTGGGCCAATTTAAGCGCTATGCTGATCTGCCGAAGGATATCGCCAGCATTGATAAGACGTTTAACCCAATCGATCCCTTCAATGCAGACCGTTCTGGTCGTTTGCGCTGGGTTGACAACGAACTGATCGTCAATTTTGGCAAGAAGAAGGGTACCAAGATTGCGGAGCTCGTCGAGAAGGACCCTGGTTTTCTGAAGTGGATTATTAAAAATGATTTTCCGCAGGACACGCGCCAGATATGTGAGAATGCCCTGAAAGGAATCTATCCGAATCCGCCGCGCGCGAAAACGCAGCCTGTCCGTTAAGGGCTTGGTCATGTCTAAAATCCATGTCATAGTCGTCGAGGATGATAATCGCTTACGCGCCGGATTGCGTGAGATTGTGGACTCTGACCCTGAATGCATCTGTGTCGGGGCTTTCAATTCCGGTGAAGCCGCGTTGGAGAAAGCTCCCCTGCTCGCACCGCGCGTGGCGATCATGGATATCAACCTGCCAGGAATGGACGGTATTGAGTGCGTGGAAAAACTCTCGGCGATTCTACCCGATTTGCAGATTGTGATGTTAACCGTCTACCAGGATACGGAGAATCTTTTCCGCGCGTTGGCCGTTGGCGCACATGGTTATTTAGTGAAGCCGGCGCGCGCGCGCGACCTGCTCGCAGCGATCAAAGACATCCATCGCGGTGGCGCACCCATGACGAGCGCATTGGCCCGCAAAGTGGTCGATGCTTTCCGTGAACGGCAACAGCCTGCGCCGCAGATCGAGTCTGAGGCTGACGGTGAACTTGCGCCACGCGAACGTGAGATTCTTGATCTTTTGGCGCAAGGATTCTCCTACAAAGAGATTGCTGACAAGCTCAACGTCGCCTTCGCAACGGTCCATACGTATGTGTTGAGGATTTATAAAAAACTCCATGTACGTTCGAAAAATGCGGCAGTTGCTCGCTGGCTGGGATATCAGAAAAACGACCGATAAACGAGGTAAATTATGGATGCACAAGCCACTACACTTTTGAAAGAACTCGTCGCGATCCCGACTCCGACCGGATTCGAGTACGACGGCATGAAATTGCTCGCACGCTACCTTAAAAAAGCAGGGATATCCTCGCCGCGGATCGATGTCCACGGCAATCTCTGCGCCTGCCTGAATGCAACCGCGCCAGTGCGCGTCATGATTGAAGGACATTGCGATGAAATCGGATTCATTGTTCAGCACATTGATGACGACGGCTTTCTCTATATGGCTCCCTTGGGCGGCGTTACCGTGCCTACGGTGTTGAGCGAGCGCATCATTATTCAGGGGAAAAACGGTCCTGTAAATGGCGTGTTCGGTGGCCGTCCCATCCATTTGATGTCAGCGAGCGAACGCGAGAACTGCGCGCCGAAGGAGTTGACGCAAATCTTTGTCGATATTGGCGCAAAGAACAAGAAAGATGCTTTGACTCTCGTGGATCTGGGAAGTCCGGCTGTGGTCGATTCCGGATGGCGGCCGCTGGGCAATGATCGGGTGGCCTGCCGCGGCTTTGACAATCGGATCGGCGCGTTTATTGTAACCGAAGTGATGCGTCGGCTCGCCAAGGAAAAGATCAATGTGGCCCTGCACATGGTGGCCAGCGTCCAAGAGGAGATCGGCCTCGTCGGCGGTTATACCACGGCCTATGACATCAACCCGCACATTGGCCTCTGCGTGGATGTGACCTTTGCATCGGATGCTCAAAAAGAGGATAAACGTTCCGTTGGCGATGTCCGACTCGGTGCTGGACCTGTTCTCGGCGTTGGGCCGACCTACCACCAGAAACTCAACGCAATTATTGCGAAAGCGGCCAAAAAAGCCAAAATTGAAACGCAGATTCAAGTGCGCGGTCGCGGTACCGGGACATGCGCCTGGGCGATGCGTATGACGCGTTCAGGCGCCGCTGTGGCGCAGTTGAGCATTCCGCTGCGCTACATGCACAGCCCAATTGAAACCCTCAGCTTAGGCGATGTTGAAGAGACTATCGCGCTGATGGTGGCGTCGATCAAAGCGATTCCCGCCGATGTTGATCTCCTGCCCGAACAACCGTAAGGTCGGCAGCGAGAGCATTCACGAAAGCCTCTGTAGAATCACTGCAGGGGCTTTTTCGTGCACGCGTCCTGGACGTCGAACAGCGTGGTAAAGACATAGCGCCCACGCGATCCGTCTTTTGTCATGGGCGCATAGTTCAGCTGAACAAACCCTTTTCTCGGCAGGCGCAACGGATCCGTATACACCGTCGGGCTCGAACCGTCCAAGGTATACCAGACTTTCTCGCCAGCCGGAACAGGCAGAATCACCTCGCTGTCCTGCGAGATACGGCCCCCTGGCGGGATCGGCAAAAGACTCCAGACATAATCAGGATAATCGGTCTGAATCGAAATACCACTGAATGCACTCAGCACATCGCCCCCGCCTTGACGCGTATCGTAAGCCACCATGATGCGCTTTACGGTCTTCCCCTCTAAGCCGGCCAAGGGGACTTCGATCAGCGTCCACTGCCCGACCTCGCCGCGCCGTGCGCCCGGTGTGACAGCATGCCCTTGCAAATCGTGCAGGCCGCTCTCGCGCAACACGCTGTTATCGTCAAATAAAAGATCGACCCCGGTTGCGCGGCTGTTCGCGTTTTCCGGCTTGATCCAATAGCGCAAAACAGAGTCGGAACGGATGGTCACCGCGGTATCCGCAACAACACAGTAAAGAAACGAATAGGCTGGATTATCGGAATGGCCTTTCAGCACGATCTGATCACGCCATTGCGCGTTCCCCTCCTTGCAAACCCAGTCGCAGTCCGTATGGGAAACGTTACGCACACCACCGCCCGGTGTCGCAATGCGCGAGGCCACGAAGGTACGTTTGTCCATTCGGAATGTATCGAGCGCGGAAACTGATCGATCGCTATCCTGGCGGCGAATTGCGGCGGATCCGCCTACAACGGTTACACGATTCGATGCAGGTGCGGAAAACGCGAGTGCGCCATCACGATAAACAGCGGCAATCACTGATCCGCCCGCTGATTCTGAAAACGCAACATGAGCGGGTTCCGGACGATTGAAGTAGCCCAGTGCGCAGTCGCAGTGCCCACCATTCACGCGGAGAGGGCCACTGAGCGTATTGAACTGCTCCATACGCAGAGTCCCAGGGCCTTGTAGCAACGCGGTACACGGTCCAGCCCAAAACTGGCTGGCATAAAATGAGGCAAAGCCCTGATGCCTCGGCAGCGAAACAATCGCGGCCTGTACAATCGGTGAAAGCGGCACCAGCTGCGCCAAGGCGCAATAGACGCGACCGCGCGCCGACAGGTCCAGTACTGCGCCGCACGTGGCCGTATCGGTGCCATGCATCAGCACAGACGCATGGCAGTCACCTTCAAAACGGATGCCATGATTGGCGGCATACACGAAGGTTCCACGGATCTGCTCATCGCTGCAATTTGAAAAGACCAGACCTTCAAGTTGGCGGCGCTGCAGTTCAATCACGCGTTCGCCGGTACACGGTGGCACGGAAACCCGTTGGATGCGCGCATCAAGACGCGAAAGGTAGTGCGGATTGAATTGGACATCTTCAACCCATCCCCTTCCTTTGGCATTTCCAACAAAAAGTCCGCGGCGGATAAATCCTCCCGCCAAATAGTTGATGCGATGTCCTGCGCTGGGATAGGTTGCGAAGTCGACGCCCTGCCAGGCATTGCCAATGACGACATCCACCACCCAGCAGTCAGGTCCTTGCGCCTGGATCGACCACGGGTATGGAACCGCATTCGTCGTAACCTGCTCAGGATACCAGACCGTCACACCGCGCACACCGGAGCCCCTGCTCAATTGAATGAAAGCATTCCCCTGCTCCACGTTGCGGTTGTGATACGGCATGAGTATCGCGCCACCAGAAATTGTATGGTAAGGCACATCGCTGGAGCCGCGTAGTTCAACACCGCGCGGCACAACGAGATTCTGCCGGAACGCGTAAAGTCCGGCTGGAACGTAGACGGTTCCCCCCGTCTTTTTCGCGGCATCGAGCGCCCGCTGAAAGGCGGCGGCATTATCCGGATTATTTGTGCATGCACCGAAATCCGTGACCGCATAGACTGAATCGCCTGCCGGTCGTGGAAAAATCATCGGATCGGGCTTGACGCAATGTGTATCGGTGCGCGCAGATTCCGCGTGAACGAGCCAATCGTTCGCCACGGTTTGGTAATCGGGCAGGACAAGCTGTGAGATCGTATTGCCGATCAACCGGAGCCGTCCGACGGTGCTGGCAATCGCCAGCTTCTTAAAGGTTGAATGCCGCGCGAAAAATTGTCCGGATTGAATCAGAAGATCGCGATCGAACGTGCAGGTCTGAAAGGAGTTTGCGCCGCGGTTACGGTTCTGCAAAACAAATGCACCGGAAAACGAACAGGTATGGAACTGCGAGCAACTTGAAAAGGCTTCCGTACTTTTTAAGGCCACATCGCCTGCGAAACGCGACGTGTAAACAGCGAGTCCGACACCATTGAGTTCATCGGTCAAAAGGGCAATTGCGCAATCCGTGATATCCGATTCGGCCATTACGGCATTGGTGAGTCCGCGCTTACCCTTCCTGAATTGAAGGCCGACCCTGTAGCCGTCCACATGGAGACGCCAGATATACTCCCAGTCGCTGCGTCCGATATCAACCGCGCAGGTGTCCTGCGTCCGCAGGTAACGCTGCAAGAACTGCGCAGAGGGACGATTTTTAAAACGGGACGTCAACCAGATTGACGGTGAAATCGTCACCTCGCTCATGCGTCCGATATCGGTCGTACTATCTAGTGAAATACCGGTTTTCAATGCGCAAATACGTACGTTCCTGAAGGTGTGCAGCTCATTTCCCTCCGGTCCGATCTGAATGGCTTTCCACGCGTTGACAAATGTGCAGTCGCTGATCGTCTGGTTGTCATTCGCGGGCATTTCCGCACTGTGCACGGTCCAGGGATAGGGCGTGAACAAAGGCGCCTTTTGCTCAGGGTACCAAAACGTTAATCCTTTCAACCCGCTGCCCCGTTCCAGACAGATCGTTTCAGGTGCATCTTCGTTGCCGCGGTCTACATCAATGCATAAGACAGAATGGGATGTTTCCGCGGCCGAACCATCCCCGCGCAGCGTCACGCCGCTTTTGATGCGCAGACGACTCAGAATCGGATATTCCCCTGCTGTTAAAAACAGCACACCGCCGCCCTTTTCTGCAATGCGGTCAATAGCTTTTTGAATGATCGGCGCGAAGTCGGCGTGAACAGCATCAGGGCTCAGCACCTCTTCGGCCAGGACGATATCGGCGGTTGCGCAGTACGTTTGGATGCGTTGTACAGCGTCCGCGCCGGTACACAAGAATCCCACGCTGCCAATTGTGAGTAACAGACGGTATAACGATGTTTTCAAACGCATAGTCCCCTTCGTGTATGATTCAAACCGTTGAGACCACTGAAATGATGAAAAAGGCTCCGCACGGTTCAGTATCCTTTAGTTTACTGGAGAAGCGGTAACGTGTCACGTTCGATTCTGTAAAATAAAGAAACGACATCCACACATATTCCCCAATGT
This sequence comes from uncultured Akkermansia sp., assembly GCA_964567125.1. Taxonomy (GTDB): domain Bacteria; phylum Verrucomicrobiota; class Kiritimatiellia; order RFP12; family UBA1067; genus CAZMLC01. The sequence goes on along the minus strand of CAZMLC010000028.1, from coordinate 8,236 downwards.
GCATGGATGTCGTTTCTCGTGGATGCATCACGTAGTACTCATCTGCGTACCTTTGTATACACCCTGTATGTCCGACCCTGACGTTTATTGTCTGTAAAGCCGCTCTTTGGTGACTTAACAGCGAAATTTAACAAGTCTTACTCGTTAAACTGGTTACTCTATTCGCAAGCTTCATGCCAACCCGTTAACCTCGGAAAATATAGATGTAATCATTTAAAAATTAATGAGTTGCAAAACTTTGTTTTCATCAGGGTGGATGCCATAAAAAAAGCGCCTGCGCACAGAGGTGCACAGGCGCTGAGATTTGAATGGACCTTAATTCATGCGTCCAGGCCAGAAGAGTTCCGGACCACCGAGTGACGCCGTATTATTCGGTCCCGCAGCGGGGCCGACACCACTCGCCAGCAGGCACCACATCAGGGCAAAGCCCAACACCAAGGAGGCCGCAGCAGCCCCAACGGCAATCATAGTGAAAACCTTGCTCCCCTGGCTCTCCTGAACCGCGGAGAGATCGGTCAGCGGGGTCATCTGGACACCGCCGAAATCGCTCGAACCGGCGTCACCACCTTCGGACGCAGCGGTGTCAGCGACACTGATGCCAGGACGCTTGATCTTCAGCGTCTTTTTCTGCGTGACCGTAGAAGCTTCGGCGGCCGCGGATTCAACAATCGCATCGGGAATGCGCGAAGTCTGGCGGATAGGCGCCGTTCCGCTCTTTACGGAGGGCGGCTGAATCGCAGCCGCCGGCGCGGCAAGATCCGTCGGACGTTTCAGGCGAATCGTCTTCGGTTCGCTGGCAGTTGCAATGGGAATCGAAGGAGCCACGCCGATTGCGGAATCGAGCGTGATTCGCGAGGTTTTCGACTTGGCTGCCTGGGCTTGCACACCGCTCAACGGCGAGGCTGCCGCAGGTTTCGGTACAACCGGAGCCACAGGTGAAACCGGAGCTACGGGCGTTGCAGCGGAAGTCACGGGTTTCAAAACAACAGTCGGCGTTGGTGCGGTCTCGGCAGCCGCTGCGGGTGCAGGTTGCTCAAGTGCAACAGGTTCGTCGCCGGCAGGTTTAACGGGCATCACGGGCGTCGCCGGTTTCGTAACGGGTTTCAGCCGGACGGTGATTGGACGCGGAGCGCCGGGCGCGGCTGGCGTGACCGGAGACACAGGTGATGACGATGGAATACCCTGAGGTTGCTCTGACATAACGACTCCTTCGGCTTAAACAGCCATAACTTCAGCTTCTTTGTTTTTCAACTCCGTATCGATTTTGGCAATGTACGTGTCCGTGGCCTTCTGGATGTCCGCCAATCCATGATCGCGTTCGTCCTCGGTGATCTTTGCATCCTTCTGGAGCACTTTAACCAACTCGTTCGCATCGCGGCGAACGTTGCGAATGGAGATGCGCGCCTCTTCAGCATGACGCTTCGCCACCTTGACGATTTCCTTACGGCGCTCTTCGTTCAATTCGGGGATGCGGATCCGCACGACGCGGCCATCGCTCTGCGGGGTTACACCGAGATTGGCGGCGAGAATCGCCTTTTCAATTTCAGCCAGAACCGTCGGATCATAGGGGCTGATCGTGATCAACCGCGCTTCCGGTGTTGCAATGTTCGCCAGATCGCGCAGACGGGTCGGCGTACCGTAATACAAAACCTGAACACCATCAACTAACGCCGGCGAAGCTTTGCCTGTGCGAAGTCCTGAAAACTGATCTTTGAGCACTTTCAGCGAATTGTCCATTTTCGTCTGGGTATCCGCCATCACTTCTTTTACCGTTTGCATCCTTAACTCCTTTTTAACATGTCCGCATCTGCCACAAGCGTACCAATGGTTTCGCCCCGCACAATACGCTCAAGTGCATCCGCATCAAAAAAATCAAACACAACAATTGGAATTTTGTTGTCCATACACAGCGCGAATGCGGCTGAATCCATCACCTTGAGTCGCTTGTGGAGCGCATCCTCATAGGAGACGTGAGCCAATCGCGTTGCTTGCGGATCCAAGTTTGGATCTGCCGTGTAAATACCATCTACCTTGGTCGCCTTCAGCAAGACTTCCGCACCAATTTCGCTGGCGCGCAAAGCAGCTGCGGAATCGGTGCTGAAATAGGGATTCCCTGTACCGCCGGCAAAAATAACGATACGCCCTTTTTCAAGATGGCGCAACGCGCGACGCTGGATGAACGGTTCGGCAATCTCATCCATCGAAATCGCGGTCTGCACGCGCGTCTCCAACCCGAGTTGTTCCAGCGCATTCTGCATCGCTAATCCGTTGATGATCGTCGCCAGCATGCCCATGTTATCGCCCGTGGTGCGATTGACACCCTTTGATTCGCCTTTAAGACCTCGAAAAATGTTTCCGCCACCCAAAACAATACTGACTTGGACACCCATGCGCACGACTGTTGCAACGCGGCGGGCCATTGAGCTGAGCACTTCCGGATCCAAACATTCACCGGTCGCCTTGTTTCCCAAGACCTCACCGCTCAATTTAAGCAAAATCCGCTTGTACTTCACTCCGTTTGGCTTAGTATCCAACGACAACCCCTTTCGTCTAATTTTAGACAAACATAGCTTACCGAATTTTCGAGCCAACTACAATTGGAAATTACAAGCCGCGCGCTTTTTATGAACGCACGCGATCCGCATATTCGCCCGTACGCGTGTCGATGCGGATGACATCGCCCTCGTTCACGAACAGCGGAACCGCCAATTCATAGCCGCCCTCAACCGTGCAAGGTTTCGTAACCTTGCCCGAGGCTGTGTTCCCTTTGGCGCCAGGCTCGCACTTGACAACCTTGCGTTCAACCAGATTCGGAAGCTCAACTTCGATCACGTCGTTTTTAAAAAAGAGCGCGTCGACTTCCATGTTGTCCATCAGAAAATACTTGTTGCGGCCAAGGACCTCCGCGCTGATCACAACATCCTCGTAGTTCTCATCCTGGAAATAATAAGTTCCGCCGTTCTCATAGGCGAAGTGCAACGGTTTCTGAAGCAATTCGGGCTTTTCAAAGCGATCATTCGAGCGGAAACTCCGGCTCATTGTCGATCCGGTCAGCATGTTTTTCAACTTGCAGTTGTAAATCGCCTGACCCTTTCCTGGTTTGCTGAAGTCGAAATCGGTAATAAAATATGGTTGTCCATCATCCAACTGGATTTTCAATCCTTTGCGAAGATCTGAAGCATCAAACATGATATCCCTCAATTATGGTTTTTCTTAAGAAATAACACAGAATCCGCGAACTGTCAAACCTCGGCATAAACAATTTGAATTTACCCCCTGTTTTTGCGATACTCGTGCGCATGAATATTCAGCTCATTGGCGAACACCCTTTACTCAAAGATAGCGACGGGAAATTGGTTTCCCGGATCGGCACGCTTTTCACAACCGAAAGGGTTCTTCTGACGTTGCGCGGTATGACCCACGCGATGCAGCGCCTGCACTACCAGAAGCTGGTTAACAGCCAACGCCTCAAACAGGGGTTAGAGCCTTTGGATGAGCTGGACGGCATGGAAAGCTGGTCCACGGCCGTGGATCTGATCATGGAGGATAACTGCATCCTGATCCGTCCGAATCCGGAACGGATGGACCTTGCCTTTGCAGCCGATGATCTGTTGCAAACACTGCCCTATATCTCCAAGGCGCAGATTCGGTTTTTGCACGCGCGCAACCCCCTTGTTCAGCAGGCGATCCGCAGTCGTGGCGAGTATTGGCGCATCAGCCCGCGGCCGCAATCGGAGGAAGAGGTTATCACGGCGATCGGCGCGTCGAAAATCGCCATCGGACTTGCACCGATTTATTACTACAGCCCGTCCACAGGCACACGATTTCTGACATACGATACCTTCAGTTCGCTGGGTAAAAAAGAGGTCGACTTGTTGCGCCGCTATCTTCAAGAAATCAAGACCTACATGGCGAAACGCAATCGGCTTTTCAATCGTGAAATCGCCTTCTTCGGTCTGAAGCAGCCGTTTGATGACACGCTTTTTGACAATTATGACTTTGATCGCGCCTCTGATGCGCAGCTGCGGCATGATTACCACACCCTGCTCCAGCGTCTGAAAGAACTTACAGAACCGTCGCTGCTCGCGGATGACGTGAAAAACACGGTCTGGCGCAACAAACTCTTCGCCTGCCTGACGGATGAGCGCAACGATGCGCAAACCGAATATCTGATCAGCGGATTGACCGAGGAATTTTTTAGGCAGGTACAGTGGCTGCCCGGCGGACGGATCTCGAACGGCGAACTGATTTTCGACTCCATTTTTGAAGAACGGAAGCTCAAGCCCTTTGACGCTGAACTGGGCCGCCTCTGCGACCTGCGCGTCCGCGGCTTTATCTTCAACTATATTCGCGAGTATTCAAAACTGGAGTACATCAATATCGGACGCCTGCTGCCGGGATTGCGCAAACATCCTGACCGGGGTGCCCATTGCTCCTATCTGGTTGAGTATAAAAACCGCGAGTCCAGCACCCCGGATTTGAAAATCTTACGCATGCAGCGCTGGGGAATCCAAGAACATCTGGCCGAACACCACGATTTGCTGCGCGCCATCATGGAGACGCAGGATTATACGGAATACACCTTGGATCGCCGCCTCGGTTGCTGGGAACTGGGCGTTCCGGTGCCCTCACGTCTGGTGGTCAGGACGATTCCTGAAGAGTATTGCTGGCCCAACAATGCGGGGGTGTCGCGCATCTGGCTGACCTATTTTGAACGCGACTTTATTCATGGAATAGCAACGGACAAAATCCACAAGACACAACCGGAAAAGCTCAAAGATCCTGAATTCGCCAAACGTCTGGCAAAGCTGCTTGGCACTGCAGCCGCACCCAATATCGTTGTGGGTCGCGCGTCACAATCAAAAAGGGCGATCTTTGATAACGGCGATGAATTGATTACGCTCGACGCCCAGGGCTATCCCAGACAAATCGTTACAGCGGATCACGCGGGAACGTTCGTGGATTATGAACAGCCGTTGATCGCCCATGCCGCCGACTATGCCCTCCCCGTGCTCACGCGCAAGATCTGGCTTGCCAACCCGGCTGAATTTGCGCTAGTTTATTTGCACGCCATGCAGGTGAAGTTAACCTTCATGCAGGAGGAGTACCGCCGTATCCCCGCTGCCTTTAACACGCTCTTCCAACACAGCAAACAGGGCGAAAAGACCTTTGCACATCGTTGGAAAAAAGCGCTGGAACGTCTGGATGCGACGGATATCCCGACCTTGATGGCTGCAATTCGAACCGCCATTTGTGCTGAGATTGAACTCGACGTATGACCCTTCACGTGCAACATCACACGCGCTATGCCAGACAGATTGCCGTTCCTGTTTTCGGCGAAAAAACGCAGGCTATCCTGTCGCGGGCGACCCTTGCGATTGTGGGGTGCGGCGCGCTCGGTTGTCTGGCGTCCGACCTCGTAACGCGCATGGGACTTTATGCGCTGCGCATTGCCGATGACGATTGCGTCAGCGAGCCGAATTTGCATCGGCAACTGCTCTTCACTGAGGAAGATGCGAGCCAGAAGCGGGCCAAAGTGCAGGTCGTGGCGCAGCGCGTACGGGAACGGAATCAGGAACTTGTAGTGCGCGTACTTCATGCGCGTGTTGATGCCGCGAATATCGATGATTTCATTGTTGGGTGCGACCTCGTTCTGGATGCAACGGACAACAGCGAAACGCGCTTTCTCCTGAATGATCGCTGCTTGGCGCTGAAAATCCCCTGGATTTATACCGGCGTCTGTGCGACCTCTGGACTTGTATTGCCGATCTTTCCGGATCGCGGACCCTGCCTGCGCTGTTTGTATCCGGACACCTTGCAAAAGGGCGACATTGCGCATCCCGATCGCGATGGTATTTTGCCGACAACGGTTGTTCAGGCCGTTTCGCTGCAGATTACCGCAGCGCTCAAAATGCTGACCGGGCAGCAGCAGCCCGGCGAATTGATCCGCTTTGATTCATGGACGCCTTCCATGCGCATCGTACGCCTGCAGCAGCGGACAACGTGTCCAGCTCCGCACGCCCATAAGGAATCGGCTCATGCTTAAATCCGTCATCAACACTGCCCTGATCCTCTTCGGCTTCGCAGTCACGTGGGTCCAGCCACTTGCTGCGCAAGCGCCGCTCTATCCCCAATGGCAGAGTTACGTTGGTTCGTACCTCGGCCCAACGGATGTGACCTTGGCCGTAACCATGGATCACGCAACGAACCTCTATTTCAGTGGAACCTCGTGGTATGCAAATATCGACAACGCCGCAGGGATAGCGCCGATCCAGGGTTACTACATTGATGCAACGGGTGCGGACAACATCGCGTATATCGCGAAAGCCGATGCACAGGGGCAGTTGCTCTGGGACGCCCCCGTAGGCTTCGGCGAACAGAGCACCATTCATGCCCTGATTGAAACCAATGGCAACGTATACGCAGTCGGACAGTTCTTCCACGTGGGACGAACTGACGCGCTTAATCCGCTGTCCGATGCCGTCATCCTTAAATTGGATGCAGCGACAGGAATTCCCGTCTGGGAGGATGCAGCGGCCTTGTATGGCTATGCACGCTTTCTCGCGGATGAAACCAGCGCACCGACCAATCGCTGCAATACGCAGAGTGCCTTCCGTGCAATGGCGCTTGATGCCAATCAGAACATCTATGCCGCGGGCTATACTACTATGAGCAACCTGAACCTGACCGGCTCGACAGCCTATCAGGGAGGACAGGACGGCGTTGTGGCCAAATATTCCTCCAGCGGCGTCTGCCAGTGGATCCGCTATCTCGGCGGCAGCGGAAGGGATCAGGTCAACGGTATTGCCGTCGGCCCGGACAACACAGTCTACGTGGTCGGTGAAACGCAGTCGACCAACTGGATCAGCGCAAGCGGTTTAAATCCGTTTGTCTACACCTGCGGATTTCTCGTCAAACTCGATGCCCAGGGCACGCTCATCTCGCAGACGCTCTTCGGTGCAAGCAATGGCGGTTCCTACTTGACTGCGGTGCAACGTGAGACCTCCTCCGGCAGGCTCTGGCTGGCAGGCGCAACAGCCAGCTCCAATTTCTGCCGTACCGCGATCAATCCATTCTCTGGAAACTGGGACGGCTACGTCATCAACATGACGGATCAAGGGACAACCTATACCACCAACTGGTGCCGCTACGTAGGCGGAACGACCAATGAGAATATTACCGCCCTTACGCTGCTGCCGGGCAATCGCGCGCTTATCGGCGGCGTCACCGCATCGAGCAACTGGCTCGAATCCATTACGGGGTCAACGCGCCCTGCTGGCAGAGCAGATGGCTTTTTGCTGCAGCTGGATTCTACCGGAATGCCCCTCTGGGCGAATTATCAAGGCGGTGCGCGCGATGATCACATTGCCGGGCTTTGCGCATTAAACGAAAAATGCATCGCGACCGCGGGACGGACCTTGTCGCTCCCGGCGCCGGAATACACCTGGCTTTTCGGCGGCTTCAATACGGAATGGACCAAAAGCAGCGACTGGGGAACCACGACGAATTACACGGCCGATATGACGTATGGCTTTGTCAGCCTGATGACGATCCTTCCCGGCGAGCCGCCCGCGATTACGCAGGACCTGAGCAACGTGACCCTGTACGAAGGTGAACAGGCGACCTTCGCGCTCACGGCAACAGGATTCGCCCCGCTCGCGTATCTTTGGTACCGCAACAATGAACGAATTTCTGGGACACAGACGAATACCTTTACAACGGCTGCGCTGCTTCCTGGCAATACGGGGGACGCCTATTTCTGCATCGTCTCCAATTATTACGGTACGGCGACCAGTCAAACCTCACGCGTCACTGTCATCGCCAACGCAACTCTCGCGGTTGCTATCACGAACGGCCCTGCTGCGGCGCGTTGGAGTATTGACGGCGGTGCGACGTGGCAGACATCGGGTATGGCGCTCATGCTGCGTCCAGCCAGCGTAACGCTGACATTCAACACTGTCGAGGGCTGGATTGCCCCTGCTTCGCAGGCGCTGACGCTCGCGGCAGGCGCTACGGTGCAGCGTTCCGTAGCCTATACACCCATCATGGCGGCTGCGCTGCGCACCATCACCGCGTTTACCAACATCTCCCTCGCAGTTGCGGAGCCGGCCGGTGTCACAAACTGGGTCTTGACGGAAAGTATTCCCGCAAACATGACGCCCACTGCAACCGTGGGCAGCTGGAACAGCACCAATCGTACGCTGACGTTTACAGCCCAACAAGGTATGTCGCTCTC